>JAISYM010000039.1 GCA_031269875.1 Synergistaceae bacterium | reverse complement strand
TCTGTTTATCCTCAGATTTTTTCGGTAGCATTTCGCAAGATTTCTCCTTGTTTTTCGAGTTTTCTTGCGATTATTTTACCCTTTCTCTCCTCATAAATCCAGTCCATTACTGCTCCTATCATGTTTTTCAGGGACGACGAAATAGGCATTACCGCGACAATCGACAAACTCTCCAACGACGAGCTCATCTCCCTCCAGTTCGGCTCTAATATTGACGATACGGGAGTGCGTCCGTACGATATAATTATCGCCGAATGGGCCTCCGATTTTCCTGATCCTTCCGGTGTATTGACGCCTCTTTATCTCAGTACGGGAGGCGGGAACGGCGGATCTAACGCGAGCGGTTACGCAAACGCTCGTGTCGATGAACTTATGCTGGCACAAGCAGCTTCCATCGACACTAAAGAGCGCACGAATCTAATACTACAGGCTCTTGACATAATAAACGCCGAAGTGCCGTATTATATCTGGACGCACCAGAATTATCTTTTCACCGTGAGCAACCGTATCAAAAGCGGTGTGTCGGATTTGACAGGAATATGGTTCTGGAATATCTACGTGAAAAATATAGAAATAACTCAGTAATCAGTCAGTTAAGATACCCCAACAGTTCCAGCCGTTGGGGTATCTTAACTATAAATATATTGTTTGCGCTTACGACAAAGCGACTCTTAGCCAACGGCTTTAGCTGTGGGAGTATGTCAATTATCAAGCCATCTTTCAATATTCGCGTCGTATAATTCGCGCAGGCGTCTCGACACAGGTCCCGGCTTGCCGCCGCCCACTACGGTGTCTCCGATTCGGACAACGGGCATGACGCCGTGTAATGAGTTTGTGATGAACGCTTCGTCGGCCAATGCGAACTCCGATACCTTCGCTTGCCTCTCCTCCACCGTGAAGCCGTCAGCCAGCGCCAGCTCTATAACGATGTTCCTCGTGACCCCATTGAGGACTGTTCCCTTCGGAGCTGTTATTATCGTGCCTTCGCGGAAGATAAAAAAGGACGATCGGAGCGTCTCCGCGGCGTACCCGTCAGGGCAGTAGAGACACTCCAGAACGTCGTCGCGCCCAACCGCCTGCATCAGACCAAAGAGATAATTTATGCTTTTCACCGTAGGATATGGACGCCGTTCCGCAGTGGGCTGAAGCGACACTCCCCTGCAGTATTCTTCCGGGGACACCAAAAATCCGTCATCGAATATCAGGAAATATCTTGGGTTGGTGAAAAATCCGTGCAGAATCACGTCGCCGCCAGTTATATACGCCTTGACCACGGCGTCCTTTCCTCCGCCTGGGCAGTCGTCACGGCAGGCGCCATCTCTAGCGATTTTCGTAATTTCCTCGATAATACCCGAGCCCTCGATCTTCATTCCAACGCTCACCGCGCTGTCTTCGAGCCGTTTCATGTGAGATGTTATCGCGAGGACCTTCTTGTTGATGATTTTCATGCTCTCGAATACACCGACTCCTCGCTGTACCGCCAGATCCGAGATAGGCAGAGATCCTTCCCCGACGGGGCGGAACGCGCCGTCCATATAGCAGATAGACATTTTCAAAATTCCCCCATTTCAACTTCGAATCTTCGCGCATTGCCGGCGCCGTATTGACAGTCGACCGTGATCGAAAGGCCGCAACGCGGCGTCGGTGTCAGGTACGTCATAATACGCCCTACTCTTGCCCCAAATCCTCTACCTTGAACGGGATGCAAGCGGCCAATCCGGACTCCGTCAAAACGTTCCTGTCCCAATACCCTCTCAATTCGTACTCTCCCGGTTCCGAAGGCGCTTTGAGCGTAATGGAAGCGTTCTTCTCATATATGCGCTCCGAAGATATATACTCCCCCGGCCCGGAGCCCGCGGCCGATAACGCCAGAATCGCGCCCCCCCCGATGTTGTGCGCCACTCCCAAGACACGAGCCGCGATTTGTGCCCCCGGCGCGTAGCTCGATTTATCCGGCTCGATGACGAATGGATACGCCTCTTTTCCTAAGACGCTGAACTTCTCACGCGCCGCGACAGTCGATTCGGCGTAAACGTCATTGTTGCTGTAAGCTCTCATTTCATACTCGCCCGGGTCAAGCGGGGCGCTGAACGTAAACTGTTCGTCCCTCGTGCTTATGACCATATAGACTATGTATTCTCCGGGCTTTTCACCGGCTTTGGAGAGGATGACCTCCGCCCCGTCATCCAGCATGTACTTTGGCACGCCCGTCACGCTCACCAAGATATTCTCGGACGGCGCGTATTCCCGCCTGTCTATCGCGAGTCCGAACGTCCCGGACGAGTCCCCGCTCACGGTGAACGGTACGGCGCCGACAAGCGTCGACTCCGAGAATTCGCTGCCGCTGCCGTAGCCGCGCACGACATAATCACCATCTTCCAAGGGAGCGCGCAGTTTGATCCCAGGAACGTCCTCGTCTATAAACTCGTAAGAAATATAGTCCCCTTGCTTGTCAGAGGCGCGCGCGACACCGATGATCGCGCCCCGCTCGATCATTTTTTGAGTGACCGCCCGCAGCTCGACCTGAATCGGTTCCGCGGGGGCAAATACTCTTTTTTCGATCTTGAAGCTGTAATTGTCCCTTTTTGCATCGGAACGCGAGATAAAGCCGGAGAGTACAAAAGCGACTGCGATCAAAGCGATTACAGCCGCCGCCAATCGCAAAAGTTTCCCCAATTCGGCCCGCGAGTTTTTCATACGCCTCTTGTACTTGATATTAGCGGACTTTCCGGCGTCCTTCCTCGCCACGCCATTCGATTCGAGAGCCGCGCATATCTGACGCGCCGCGGACTCCGGATCTCTCGCGTCCGTTATTCCCTGCGTCGCGCTCAACCCGAGGGCAAGCCCGGGCGGCAGGACATCCATCCCATCGAGGTAGACAGGCATGACCTTCACCCTATTGTTCAGGGCGAACTCTATCTCAGACCTGACATACATCGACTCCGCCGACTCTTTCGTTATGAACATGACAAAGATAGCGCAGTTCAGTATCGCCGTAGCGATTTCATCGGTCCAGGTAGAGCTGATACTGATGCCCTTGTCGTACCATATTGCGTAGCCCTTTGAGCCGACATCCTCTATTATCGGGAACACCGCATCGGAATCATGATGGGCGTAGCTGACAAAAATAAAAGATTCTTCATCCAAGCGGCACGGAACGACGTTACAGACTGTCTCCTGTTCAGACATTGGCTTACCTCCCCGCTTGCCCCTCGACCGATTATCGCACACCATACGTGATTATTCGCTAACACATTATAATTCAATTTCACGATTTTGTAGTATAGTTTCTGCATCAACATTCCGGAGGTGTTGTGTGTGGACAACGAATTTGCCCCTCAGAGCTACTACATCGTCCAAGGTTATATAGACGCGAAGGATGACAGAGGGCACAGCGTCAACGGAACTTTTATATCCCTCGTGACGAGGCGGGATGTCAGGTTTACAAGCGTAAATTTCGACCAGCTTGAAATGGACAAGTCCACGAGCTGGAAGGATCTGCTCCCACTTCACGAAGAAGCGCAAAAAAACGAAAACAGGGATCCTCTCCTTATCCACCATGAGGAGGGGCTTTACAAGTTTCTGCAGACGAGCTTGATACTTACCCACGTAGCAAAAAATTTAAACGCAAAGCAAGCCGAACAGGCTATTAGCAGATTCTGCCTCGATGAACTCAAGCTGAAAGCCGTCTGTTTCGTGAGTTTTACAAACGCAAGCGAGGATGACATGACCTTCTTCCAAAAGAAGGAGCAGACAAGCGCCCAAACTTCGCCGAACGCTGAGGCAAGCTTCCCGTCGTCGCAGGAAAAGAAGGATAAACAGGAAAACACCGAGAGTGAACCGCAGGATGGCGGCCACGAGACGGAGAGCAAGGATCTGTTCGTCCGCTGCGAACCCGTACTAGACCCGGTGGGCGGAATAGCGATGAACGAACTTGCCGCCGGATACAACGTCTACTGCAGACTCTCCGCGGATTCCGTGATTTACAAGTTATTGGCAAAAAACAACCCGAGCTTTGACGGTCTCATTACCGGCAAAGTCACCGGTATAATGATAAGCGATATAGGAACCGCGACCGTGAGCCTTGCCCTGTCCGACGGGGTCGCGGGAGTCATGAAGCTCTCCGGAAAGGTTCGCGTGATGGTGGTGAGAGAAAAAGAAGCTGACGGGTCGTACAAAGGAGCCGGGAGCGTATTCCGCAGCCGAATGTCGCCCTTGGTAATTCCTCCGGAGTTAATTTTTATAGCCGCCGGTATAGTCGTTGCAATCGCCGCTGTGTCCGTTTTATACTATATTTTTCAATAGAGATTAAAGAGGCTTTAAAATGGATGCGGACCGAAACCTCAAGTTTTTTTTGATAAAGGGCTTTATAAACGGACACGAAAAAAATTCCATGCCGGTCAACGCCCTTTTCCTCGGAGTGTCGGAAGGTATGAATCTGCGTTTTCTGAAGACGCGTTTCACAACAGATCCGATAGATATGAACATTCCGCTGAGCGACCTGCCGGCTCTCTTGAACGCGCCAGGGACACAGCGGGAGGACTCGGAGGACAGCGAAGAAAACAACGATAGTCTGCCGCGGTATGAGAAACGCCTGCATGACTTTATCAGTGCAGAGCGCGTATTCGTGACCGAGAAGAGAGCGCTCGACGCGAAGGCAATAGAGAGAGCGATTACGCACTTCTGCTCCTTCGACCTCGAAATCAGCGCCATAACATTCGCCGAGGTAATAAGCGCCTCGGAGGAAGATGTCTCCGCCCTGCTCTCAAAGCTTAAATGGAAACCGTCAGACGGGGCAAAATGGGACAGCCCCGAGGAGGGGAACCGCGAAGCGGATCAGGCGGCCGATGGCAAAAACGCGGACGAGACTAACGAAATATTCGTCGAATGCAACGCAGTGATAGACCCTGTAGCCGGCCTGCCGGCGTCGAAGCTCTCCATAGGCCAGGAGATCTGCTGCCGTCTGCCCGAGGATTCTCCATTCTACAAAATTTGCAAGTCGAACCTGCCGAATTTTAACGGCGTCGTAAGCGGCGGCGTGACCGGAGTCAAGACGAACGAGTTCGGAAATTCCGTTATAAGCATGTCGCTCGCGGAGGGCATTTCCGGAGTGATGAAGGTACAGGGAAATATCTGGATAAAAACAGGCCCCGACAACGCGCCGCGTCAAGAAACCGCAAACAGCAAACTCCCGCGCTACATACTGCTCGGCGCCGTAGGCGCGGCGCTGCTGATCATAATCATCGGCATACTCTTTCACTTCATGAACTAGCCGCGCCGGGGGCGGGAGATGTGCTCCAGGAATTCTTCCGCTGTCCGCGACCGGCTTACGACGGTAATCATTCTGTAATGCCGGAACATGGCGTTTTTCCCTATTTCTGGGTCAAGTTTCCGTGGTCGCCCTAGGAACAGGACTTCCACCTCAATATATCCGGTTCTTAAGTGTTCTTGAGTATCAATCCCATGTGCTATCTCATTTGCCATCGCTTCTCTTTTTTCTTTTAGGATATTTTGCCTGAACTTCTACAGTATCAACATAACAAGAGATACTTTTCATGGAGATTGGAGTTATACGATCTCACCAATAACAGCATATTTCCTACAATTCCTTAGCGCTCCAGTCCTATAACCGTTTTGAGGAAACGCACAACTCCGACAACGATGATTGTCTTAGCGGAAAGTCAATGTTCTTAGCAATTAAAATGCATACCTGTGAATTGAAATCTCGCAGTGACAAGTTTAGAATCCTTTCTATGGATTCGGCGTAATTTCTGGCAGTGTTGTAATGAATTCCTAGCCTTTCGGAACATTCTGCTATGTTGAAGCCACATTCCACCAGACAAGAGAGAAATTCTTCGAGTTTGACGCGGAGCGATGGCTTCACTGTTTTTAGAGGTCGCCAGTATTTTTGCCATATTCGCGACGCGTC
Organism: Synergistaceae bacterium; assembly: GCA_031269875.1. Classification (GTDB taxonomy): domain Bacteria; phylum Synergistota; class Synergistia; order Synergistales; family Synergistaceae; genus JAIRNC01. The sequence continues at coordinate 49,569 of JAISYM010000039.1, read as the reverse complement.
ATCAGATTCCACAATTTCGCATAACAAAATATTTAAAACGATTTCTTCATATATGATCACCTTATTTCCGAACCCTATCTTTTGCATATATGCCATAACTCTCTGTGCATCATTAAAAGACGCATGGATATCTTCGAGCGTTTCTGCTATCGAGCCCAATGCTACTGGCACGTTGTATTTTTTGATGAGTTCCATCGTAGTGTTACTTTCTTCAAAATCGATTCTGGTTTCCCACGGAATCAACAGAACATGCAAGTTCCCGATTTTACAACTGAATCTATAAGGAACATCAGTGTAACCTATCAATTTAGAGTTAGCGTTTTGCACAGGTATTACCCCTATCCTGCATGGGATAATTTCGGTCAAATCCCACTTTCTCAGCGTTTGTGTGATTATTTTGGGATCGCTGTATGAACCGAGCAGTAACCTTTCAAGCGTTTGTGAAATTTCTGAGTGCTGTTGATTTGAGAGACGCGCTTGTTCGGCCATCAGAACCTTTAGTGCTAATAAACCACGCATAATAAATTTTTCTTCAGACGATGTAAGTTTTTGATCCGCATATGCGGATATTACATGTAATTCGACCGCATTAGGAGGGTGGGTGGAATAAATCCTCGAATAAGTTATTCCGTTAAAAAATCTCTTTTCTTCACGGATACCTACAAAATCAGATGATCCGCACAAAAAACGCGTTGTTTCAATTTTTGAGTTTTTATAATCCTCAGCAGTTTGACCAGGTTTTAAAGACACTTTGCAACTGGGCCAGAGCATAGTCCCTGTATTTGTAGAATAAGTAGAAAAATAAATCGGTCTGTCCACTCGTGATGACAATACCTGCAAAAGAGCACCCATGTTATCTATTTCCGCAAGGAATGACTTATCTCTCATCAGAGTGTTTTCTATTTCACTTAATCGATCCATCTCGTTGAGTACTTTAACGATAATATCGGTCCAGCGATATTGAAAAGGGATGCGAAATATCGGAAGTTCCAGCCTGTCAGAGATACAAGCTATCTCTGACATATCGATGAACGCCGTGAATCGATCAAATTTTATTCCAACGGCGGCTATATTCTTTAACGCAAAGTTTTCGTAAAAAAATTGGGAATTCCTCGATAGTATCCTTAAATATAAATCCATTACCGATTAAAAATTCACCGCCTTGAACCCAATAACTCATATCAGGAGTATCCAGCACGGCAACGTTTCTGATGTCGTTGTCGAGTGCATTGGCACCGCCAACTAGCTTGAAATCCGGGAAAAGATGAGGTAATAAAAGATCTCTAACGATCATGATCTAGCCCTCACAAGGGGAAAATTTATTTACTGTATAAATCAACAGTAAACATGATACTATATATTAACCTAAAAAAACTATAGTTATTCTACCTAGCAAGCTTTCGTGGATATGAGCGAATATCACGAAAGCTTGCATGTTTTATTTGAAAAAAATAGCCGTTGTCAACTAAATAATGCAGTTTATGTGATTAGTTAGAGATTGTGACGTCGTCAAAAACTTTTTGGTCGAATTCGTTTTCGCTTTTTGCAATGATTAGTGTGCAGACTACATCTCCCATTATATTAATCACGGAACGGCACATATCGAGAAAGCGATCAATCCCCATGATCATAGCGATTCCTTCTATGGGAAGGCCGACTGATGTAAGAACCATTGAAAGCATTATCAGCCCTGATCCTGGAATACCTACAGTGCCTATAGAAGCGAGAGTTGCGGTAACAATGATAGTCAAGTACGCGCCAGTCGTAAGCGTAATTCCGTAGAGCTGCGCAACGAAGACAGATGCCACGCCTTGCATTATAGCTGTTCCATCCATGTTAACAGTAGCTCCAAGCGGAATGGTAAACGAACAAATACGATTAGAAACGCCCAAGCGTTTTTCCACTACGTCCAAAGTCACTGGAAGAGTGGCAAGAGAACTTGCAGTAGAAAAGATAACCGTAATTATGGGGGTCACTTTTTTTATAAACGTCAGAATGCTTAGGCGAGTGAAAACTTTCAACATGCCTCCGTAAACAAAAAAGGCGTGAATTATCAGCCCAAGAAGAACCGAGAAAATATATTTAGCTAAAGGCATCATTGCGCTATAACCCATTTTTGCGAAAGTTCGCGTAACCAGCGCAAAAACTCCGTAAGGGGCAAGGTTCATTATCATAGACGTGAGCGTCAGAAATAGCTCGTTAAATTGACTGAAGGATTTGCCTATCATCCCGCATTTATCCCCGGCGACACTGACCGCGAGACCAATAAAAATCGCAAATACAATAATTTGTAACATGTTGCCTGTGCTAAGAGCATTAAAAACGTTTTGCGGCAAGATATTCAAGAATACTTCTACTAACGGCACCTGTTCTGATATCTTTGGTTCGCTGACAAGGATTTTCGATGTATCAACGCCAGCGCCAGGCGATATGACGTTCGCCAATATCAGAGCTATCGTAACGGCAATGGCTGTCGTAGTCAGGTAGAAACCAACCGTTTTAGACCCGATCCTGCCCAGTGTCCTTACATCTTCAAGTGACGCCGTTCCACAAGCCAATGAGAAGAAAACCACTGGAACTATTAACATCATCAAAAGCCGTATAAAACCGCTTCCGACAACCGCTAATAGACCATCAAGAAACAGAGTGTCCTTCACATAGCCCGAAGGTATATTATTCATAATCAAACCGAACACGATACCAATCAGCATGCCTACAAAAATACGCGTCGTCAAACCTGCATATTTCACAATCATCCCTCCCACAAATGCTTAATTTTACGGTATATAACCCATACTTATCTGAATAGGCGCGTTGGGTATTTTTGAAAACAAGCTGGGCAGGTGATAACAAACTTACCTTCCCAGCTTGTTCCGTTAGTCAAATTTAACGCCGTGTTTTGTCGCAAATTCGCGATATTTGCTCATAAGCTCTTTTGCCACTTCGTAGCTCTCTTGAACTTTCCAGGTCGGACGGTCAAAGTTCAACATGTTCTTCAGAATTTCAGCCGTGAAGTCAGAATAGTGTACTGTGCCGCCCTTTTCGATTTTAGCTATGCCGTCGAGATATTGCGACCTCTCATTGATCTCAATCGCTTCCTTAAGAGTTATGCCTTCAGGTAAGCAAACTTTCGCACCCTCTTGGCTAATGAACACCGGGTACCCGCCAGGCAGTCCCTCTGGTCCGGGAGAGTGAGTGAAAATTCCCACAGGATCCATCAACGCGTACATATTCTTTATAGTGGACGCTGCCGAAAATACCGTGAAATCGGCCCCTGGGTTATACAACTCATCAGAGTCACTAAGGAGTCGTTTTGTGTCAAACTGTCCAGTCACGTCTTTGTCGTTGAGCATGACCTTCATCCAATACGGTCCTTCCCTATAGCCAAACTCCCTGCGGTAGACCCACCATAGATGATGAACGACAAGGTAGACCTGAACCATGCTGATCGGTACACCCAGTTTCTCTGCTGCGAGCATCCGACATCCCGGCTGAAGCAGTTCCACGTTTCCGATGCCGATATCGGCCGGAAGACCGACCGAGGCAAGCATCGGATTCGTTTCACAAGAGAACGCCGTGTTGACAACACGAGCGGGAACCCCTGATTCCTTGATTGCCTGCATCATTTTATACGCAAGGGCAACTTGGCAGGGTGTCCACGCGCCAAGGGTAGCACGGCTTAATTGCTGATAAACTTCTTGAGGGAGAGCGCGGATCACATGCCAAGTCTGCATGACTGTTCCGTTGATTACGACATCGGGTTTAAATCTCGCGACCTGTTCGCTGGTCCTGTCAACATTAGAGAGATCAAACTTCTCGAAGGTCACCTTTGGGTAAAGCCCTGCGACAGTAGCGTTCGATATCGCTGCATTGACACGTTTTCTTCCAAACTCCTCATTTGAATCACCCACAAGCAATTCTGGGCATTTGGGATCTCTAACGAGAAAGTTCAAAACTTGCTTGCCTATATCCCCAATACCCAACAACAACACCTTGTTTTTACTCATTAAAAAATCACTCCAGTTTATGAATAAATTTTCCGATCACCCTGCAGAGTTGCTTAATCTTAGTTAGTAAAGATATAGAAAACAATGTCTTTGATTGACAATATATTAATAAAATATCAAATAAAAATGTTTATACCTGACATTTTAATGCACTCGCAACTCAACATGAGCGACCGGTGCGCTCCGCTATGACACCATATCAATTTCGATTTCAAACGAGCATACCTGGATTAAAAAACGCAAATATACAGTGCGAGGAGGGGTGTACCGATTTCCGCGAAAAAATTGTGTAAAGGCTTGAGAATACTTATCTCGGCTTTTTTACTAGACACTACTGAACCGGCCCATGCTGATACAATGAAAAAGCGGGCCTTCTTCCTCTTAATCTGTTTATCGTCTTTTTTTCAGAAACATTGAGTTGTTCAAAATCAAGCTTCCTGGTTCTGCAGGAATTCAGGGATTAGCAGGCATACAGCGATAATGGACACGCATTTGTGTCAGGCAATAGTTTCGAGCCCGTTTTTATCGACTAGCGATAACAAGCGAAGCGCTGGACCGCTTGGACTTTTTATCCCTCGCTCCCATGCCGAAACCATCCCTTTCGTTACGTTCAAATATGATGCAAAAACTGGCTGGGATACACACTCCCTTTCCCTCAACGCTTTTATCTGTTCTGCTGTGAATGCTTTGACAGGCGTAAGGCAAGCTACGTCGAAATCCCTCATGGTCTTTTTATCAATAGCGCCTATTTCAAATAACGCTTGAGCGTTTTCGTGAATGGCAGCCATTAAATCGCTTTTGTATGTTTTGCGCATCATAATAATACCTCCGTACGGCTGGGAGCGGCTAAAAGCCGCGCCGGCCGCGGGTGAGAGGACTGAGCGGCCGGCGCGTTGCTTCTACGCTATCGTTATCTCCTTGTCCAGGTAAACAGACTGGACGGCTTTTATGAGTTCGACGCCGTCCCCGAACGGTTTCTGGAACGCCTTGCGGCCGAGTATGAGGCCGCTTCCGCCCGCGCGTTTGTTGACGACGGCGGTGTAAACGGCGTCGGCAAGGTCGTTTTTACCGGACGCGCCGCCGGAGTTTATGAGCCCGACTCTGCCGGCGTAGCAGTTCAAAAGCTGATAGCGAGTCAAGTCTATTGGGTGATCGGAGCAGAGCGTTCCGTCGTAAACTTGCGGGGCGGTCTTTCCGAACTTGACGGCCGTATATCCCCCGTTGTTTTCCGGCAACTTCTGCTTGATTATGTCGGCTTGAATCGTCACGCCGAGGTGATTCGCCTGGCCGGTGAGGTCCGCCGAAACGTGGTAGTCCTTCTCCGGCGTTTTGAACGCGTTGTTGCGCAGGTAGCACCAGAGAATCGTCGCCATGCCAAGCTCATGCGCGCGCTCGAAGGCGCGGGCGACCTCCTGTATCTGACGACCGGACTCGTCGCTTCCGAAATAGACCGTAGCGCCGACCGCGACCGCTCCCATCTCCCACGCTTGTTCAACCGACGCGAAGAGTATCTGATCGGCCTTGTTGGGATAAGTCAGAAGCTCGTTATGGTTGATCTTGAGGACAAAGGGAATCTTGTGAGCGTACTTGCGCGCGGTGAGCCCCAACACTCCGAGCGTGCTTGTCACCGCGCTGCACCCCGCTTCTACCGCGAGTTTGACGATATTCTCGGGGTCGAAATACATCGGATTGGGCGCGAAGCTGGCGGCGGCCGAATGCTCTATTCCCTGATCTACGGGCAGGATAGAGATGTACCCGGTACCTCCAAGATTTCCCGTACCGTAGAGCGCCGCAAGCGAGCCCAAGACCCGTGTCGATCTGTCACTGCCGGTCCACACCCTGTCGATAAAGTCTGGCCCCGGCAGGTGAAGCGTCTCACGGCCCACCGCGCACTTGTGATTGAAGAGCTCTTCCGCGCGATTTCCCAGTAACTCAGTGATTTTTGACATTTTCTTTCCCCCTTATGATCGAAAATCTAGCATAATCTTAAGTAATGATTCGCGGTTTCGCAACAGCAATTTGATCTGGCTGGGGTGAGAGGTTATAATCGTCACCACTGGCATCTTTGATATATTTTTTTAATTTTTTTATCATAAACGGGAGGAATTATTTTAATGAAGTTTGATTCGCAAGGTATCGCAAGGGTCGGGCTGCTCTCGGCGCTGGGTGTAGTCGCGATTTGGATAGTGCCAAGGGTGACTCTGTTCGATGGGAAAATATATTTTCACTTGGGAGAGACAATTATATTGACCTCATCCGTACTTTTGGGGAGATGGGGAGGCGCGTTCGTGGGCGGAGTTTCGTCGGCGCTTGCGGACATGCTGCTTGGATTTCCTGTGTGGATGCCGTTCAGCTTTGTGATACACGGCGTCGAGGGCTTTTTGGCCGGAAACATCGCAAACGGAGCCGGCGGCATTCGCGATGTCGCCGGCATGGCCTTAGGCGTCGCTTTCATGATAACAGGCTACGCCGTCGCGGTCTATTTCATGTACGGCGCGGCAGCCGTGTACCTGGAAATTTTAGGCGACTCGGTACAGGGCCTCCTGGGCATAGTAACGGCATACCCATTCACAAGGTTTTTGCTGAAACGCTTCCCAGGGCTTAAATCAGACTATTAGAATGGGATCTCCGTGTATTCGCGTTATCATGTAAAAACCTTACTCGTATTTTAACGCGTCTATGGGGTTTAAGAGCGAGGCGCGCCAGGCGGGGTAGAAGCCAAAACCTATGCCTACCATAGCGGAAAACACGAACGAGAGCGCAATCACCCCGGCGCCGAAAATGGGAGGGCTCTCCATCACCTTTGCCAGCCCGTGAGCTGACGCCATCCCGAGCATTACTCCGATCAAGCCGCCTAAGAGTGACAGGGTTACCGCCTCGATCAAAAACTGGAGGCGGATATCCGCAGATTTCGCCCCGACGGCCATCCTGATCCCGATCTCCCTCGTCCGCTCGGCGACCGACACGAGCATTATGTTCATTATGCCTATCCCCCCTACGATGAGGGAGATCACCGCAATAGAGCCTAGTAGGATGGACATCGTCTGGGTAGCCTTACGACGCGCGTCCAGAATCTGACTGATATTGCGGATCGCGAAGTCGTCCGGCTGCCCGGGGCGTATTCGGTGGCGTTCGCGCAGCAAATCGCCAATCTGGATATCGAGGTAATCCAGCGCTTTCATCGAGACGCCTTTAACCATGATGTTGCCGACCCGGCCCGTGTTGACGTTCCGCGTAAGGCGGCGCTGCGCCGTGGTCAGAGGGACGAGAGCGAAGTCGTCCTGGTCCCACCCGCCCATAGCCTGCCCCTTCGTCTCGAAGACGCCGATCACGAGGAAGGGGACGGTACGCAGCCTGATGATCTTCCCGACAGGGTCCTCCCCCTCAAACAGCTTATTTGCCACCGTACGGCCAAGCACGCATACCTTAGCGGCCGCGCGGACGTCGCTCGCAAGCAGGCCCCGCCCCTGTTCGATCTTGTAGTCTCTCACCGCCGCGTATCCAGGTGTGCTGCCCACTACCTCCGCCGTCCAGTTAGCGGAGCCGTATACGGCCTGAAGGTTCGTCTCGACGACCGGCGCCACCGCCTCGACACCTGAGCACTCGCGCTCGATCGCTTCCGCGTCGGACACGGTAAGATATCGCGGCGGCGTCGAAGATCCGACCGCGCTGCGTTCCGTGAATATAAACATGAAGTTGCTGCCGAACATGGCGATCTGGTCGTCTATTACCTTGTTTGCGCCGCGCCCCACCGCGAAAGCGGCGATTACTGCGGCCACGCCTATTATAATGCCGAGCGTGGTGAGACATGAGCGCATTTTGTTTATCATGAGCGCTTTGACGGATACCTTGAGAACCTCAGAGAATGAGATCACGCTGCTGCGCCCCCTTTCGCCCGTTCGGCTCGTCGCTTGTTATGAGGCCGTCCTTGAAATGCATTATCCTGCCGGAGTAGGAGGCTACGTCCGGCTCGTGCGTGACAAGCGCTATCGTAATGCCCTCCTTTTCGTTCAACTCCTGAAAAAGTTTCATTATCTCGTCGCTCGTCTTCGAGTCCAGGTTTCCGGTAGGCTCGTCGGCCATGAGAATAGGAGCGCGGTTCACGATCCCGCGCGCGATGGCCACCCGCTGCTGCTGCCCGCCCGAAAGCTGGCTGGGATCGTGGGACATCCTGTCGCCCAGCCCCATCCTCTCCAGCACTTCCTTGGCGCGCGCCCGGCGCTCCTTGGCCCGTGTCCCGGAGTAGAGCATAGGCATCTCCACGTTTGCCAGGGCGGACGTCCGTTGAAGGAGGTTGAAGCCCTGGAAGACAAATCCTATCATTTTGTTCCTTATCATGGCAAGCTCGTCGCCGTCAAGGTCGCCTACATCCTGACCGTCAAGAATGTAGCGCCCTGAGGTCGGAGTATCGAGACAGCCTAGTATGTTCATAGTCGTCGACTTACCGGAACCCGACGGCCCCATCATCGCTATGAACTCCCCCGATTCCACTCTCATATCTATTCCGTGAAGCACCTCCAGCTCCCCGTCTCCCATTCGAAAACTCTTGCGTATGCCTGTCAGTTCAATCAAGGACATGACGGATACCTAGGCATCCTTCGGAATATCGATTCCGACAATGACTTCCGTCCCGGCGTCGATACCTGAGACGATCTCCGTGTTAACGCCGTCCGTTATGCCGCTTGTGACCTCGGCCTTGATCGGTTTATCCATAGAGAGCGTGTAGACTGCCGGTCCGCGCTTCATATCGTCCGAGACCGCAGTGCCGCCGCGAGACGGCCGTCCCGGCCCCATCATCCCGCCCCCTGCAGCACTCCCGGAGCTGTCCGTGTCCGGCGGCCGGAATCGCAGCGCCGCGTTCGGCACCATCAGCACGTCGCTCTTCTCGTCAACGATGAGCGTCACGTTCGCGGTCATGCCCGGTATCAGGTTCCGCCCCTCTACCTGCTCGTTTATAAACGAGACTATCGCTTTGTAAGAGATCACGTTGTTCTCGGATGCCGGGGAGAGACGTATCTGAGTGACGGAACCTTCAAAAGCCCGGTCAGGGAAGGCGTCGACGTTGAACTCCACCTTTTGCTTTTCATGGACGTTCCCGATATCGGCCTCGTCGATGTTTACTTCGACCTGCATCCGTGAGAGATCCTCCGCTATCTCGGCGATCGTCGGCGTGTTGAAGCTGGCCGCTACGGTCTGACCGACTGAGACGTTCCTGGTGACGACAACGCCGTCGACCGGAGAATGAATCTTGGTGTAATTCAACTGCAGCTTTGACCTCTCTGTGTTCGCCCGCTGCTGCTTTACCCTGGCAAGGGCGGAATCGAGCCTTGCCTTCGCCGTATTCAGGTTCGTCTCGTCCGTCTCTATAGACGCCCTTGCGATAAGGTCATTTGAAAAAAGCTCCCGCGAGCGCTTGAGGCTCTGTTCCGCGTGGAGCAAGTTTGCGCGGGCCTCCCTTACATCAGCCTCGCTTGCCGCAAGCGCGGCCGATGCCTGCGCCAAGTCCGCCTCCTGCTGCTGCGGGTCGATCAGAGCGATGAGCTGGCCTTTTTTCACCTTGCTGTTGTAGTCCACGTAAAGCTCCTTGAGCGTACCGGATACCTGCGTGCCAACGCTCACGAGCGACACCGGCTGCACCTTCCCCGTTGCTATGATGACGGAGCGCAGATCACCGCGAGTGGCGCCGGCTGTAAGGTATTTAACCGGCAGTTCTTTCGTACCATCGAAATAGTACTTAATCCCAAAACCTATGGCCGAGAGGATAAAAATCAGAATCAGAATCCCCTTCAGGCGCTTGACGATTTTCTTTGTTGTTTTTACCTGGACTTGGTTCATTGCGAAATAACTCCCATCGTCTGTTTTAAATCGATCTCCGCGGACTTCAAAGCATAGAGTGCCGATACGACTCGTATTCTGGCCTGCGCGTACCCGTCGACCGCGTCGGATATCTCCAGGGACTCGCCCACTCCGGCGCTGTAGCGGCCAAACGCCAGATCGAGCGTCTCGAGCGCCTGACGTTCGGCCTCGCCGGCGGCGGAAACCGCTTCCCTCGCCTCCGCGAGTGAGGAGTGGGCGTTGCGCGCGGCCAGGATGACATCCTGTTTCATCGACGCCAGACGAGACTCCGCTCCGGATAAGCCCGCCTCCGCGCCCTTTATCCTCTCCCTCGTCAAGCCGCCGTCCGACACTGGTATATCAAGCCCGACCGACAGGCGCCACTCCTTCTGGTCAAACGGGTCGCTCTCGCCGGAGAAGGAATAGCCGGCGCTGCCGGAGAAGGTCGGTGACAGGCCCTTTGAAGCGATGGAGAGGTTTGTGCGCGACTCTTGGACTCTGACCTCCTGAGCCTTGAGGTCGGAGCGCTCACTGAGCGCCGTCCTCACAGCTTCTTCGGCTGTGATGTCGCTGCTGGTGTACTCCAGAAGATCTTCCACTTGAGACGGCGTCCACTCGGCCGCGCCCATGGAGTGAGACAGGCCCGACACGGCCTTTTGTGACGCGCCGTTTGCCTGTACCAGGTCGAGCTTCGCGTTTGCGAGATCAGTTTCAGCCTTGGTCACTTCTATCTTGGCTTTTGCGCCCGCGGCGTAAAAATCTTTCGCCCACTTCAGCCTTTTTTCGTAATTGCCGACCCTTTCCGACGCTATCCGAAGGTTGCGGGCGCTCCTGTTGACCTCATAATAAGCGTTCGTCACGCCGGCTATAACGCCCTGAACGGTGTTCACCTCGTCAAGAGCCTTCGCCTCCAACTCCTGAGACGCTTCCCTTATGGAGAGATCCGCCCTGCCCCAATCTAAAATCGACTGTCTCAATGTAATGCCGCTGCCGATAGATCCCTGCCTCGCGATGTCTGAGCGCGAGTAGCTGTAGGATGACGAAAAGGCTATCTGCGGCCTGGAAGAAGCGGCCGCCTCCCCCACTCGCGCCCTCTGTGAAACAATTCCGCTCCTGGTTTCCGCGAGGCCAGGGTTCAATTCGAGCGCAATCCGCAGGCAGTCGCCGAGCGTGACAGCCCCGTCCGGCAAAATCGGCGCAGCGCCGGCATGATCGGCGGATACGGCTGAAAAAGCGCCCGACTGGAAAAACAAAAGGGAGATGACGGTGAGAAGGCTGAACCGCAAGCATCGAAAAACGCGAAAATATTTATGGCAACGTATCATAAAAAAACCTCCGAATCCTAGCGCCGATTGGTGGCGCTATACGCACAATGATAGTTCATATCAGCGAAAGAGTCACCTCCTGTTTCAATTAATTGTACAAGCAGCGCCACTCAACTTCATCGTTCTTTTCTTCATTTTTGACACTGTACAAATATACAAAAACCCCCGCAAGATGCGGGGGCCGGCTTCCACCATTTCAGTTTCTCCGGGTCGGGGGCTTCGTTCTCGGCAAATCGATTCCGATGGTGACTACTCTCCACGGGATGAATTTTCCCGAGTTTTTGAGCGCGGTGACAGATGCTCGCTCAATGCCTCCGCAGCAAGGGACTTCCATTCGCGCGACGGTCAGCGATTTTATGTCGTTGTTCGCGATGATCTCACTCAGTTTTTCGCTGTAATCAACGCCGTCGAGTTTCGGGCAGCCGATGAGCGTGATCCTCCCGCGCATATACTCCGCGTGGAAGCCAGCCCTCGCGTACGCCGCGCAGTCAGCGGCTATGAGCAGGTCCGCGCCGTCGAAGTACGGGGCATTCACAGGCGCGAGCTTGATCTGCACAGGCCATTGCCGAAGCTCGCTTGCCATCGCGCCAGGGCTTGCGGGAACACCTTCCGGAGTGTGCCCGATACTGCGCGCGCCCGCGCCGGGACAACCGCCGCCAAATTCTTCCGCTTCGCGCTCCACAAAACCGATTGCCCCTGTCGGGCAGACAGGCAGACAATTTCCCAGCCCGTCGCAGTAATCGTCCCGCAACAGCACGGCCTTGCCGCGGACCATTCCAATCGCGCCCTCCAGACAAGCCTCCGCGCAAAGGCCGCAGCCGTTACACCTTTCGGCGTCTATTTCGATTATCTTTCGCTTCATGTCATCCGCCCCCCCGTTGATATCGCAACCGGATAATACTAAAATTAATGCGCAAAGTCAGTTGGATAAACAACGGAAGGGAGGAAATGGAAAATATCTTTGCCGCTCTGAAAAAATCCGATCTCTTCCATGGCGTCCCGGAAGGGGAAATCGCTTCGCTCGTCAGGTGCTTAGGCTGCTCGTTCAAGTCGTACCGGAAAGGTGAGGCCATATATCTTGCCGGCGACAGCGTGAGCGAAATCGGAGTTGTCGCCGCTGGCAGCGTACATGTAGTCAAGTGCGATACATCGGGCAACAACAACGTCATAGAGGCCATATCCGATGGCGGGACGTTCGCCGAGGCGCTCGTATGCGGCGGGGTTGGCATCCTGCCGGTGAGCGTCGTCGCGGCGGTGGATTCGAAAGTCATGTTCTTTGACTTCGAGCGCGTTGTGACAACCTGCCCGTCCGCTTGCGTATTCCATACGACGCTGATTCGCAACATGATAGCGGCATTAGCCCGGAAGAACATAATGCTCGCCGGGAAGATGGAGCATATTACGAAGCGCACCACCAGGGAAAAACTGTTGTCGTATTTGTCTGAACAGTCGAGGCTCCGCGGCGGCGGCGGTTTTGAAATTCCGTTCGACAGGCAGGGGCTCGCCGATTACCTCTCAGTGGAGCGGTGCGCGCTGTCCGCTGAGATGTCGAGGCTGAAATCGGAGGGCGTTATCAGCTACCGCAAAAACCATTTCGAACTGTTGAGTTCCATGCCCGACATCGCTGGAGACAGGGAAGCGCCTGGATAAGTTCGGCGCCGGGCGGATGAAACTGCCGATGAAATGCTCGCATGAGAGCGGTTACTTTGTTGGGAAAAAATGATATCCTATAACGATGAGAAGGGGTGAAATTATCGGTACTGAAATAAGCGGGCCAGACGATATTCTCTATGGCGAGCTCAAGTTGTTTCAGCCCGGCTTGGACGCCGGGCCGAGAGTGAATGTGGATACTATTCTGCTCGCCCATTTCGCGCGGTTTCCGGACAGGGCTAAGGCAATCGAACTTGGCTGCGCTCACGGTGCCGTGTCGCTCATAATAGCCCAAAGGCGGCGCAAGCGGAAGGCGTGGTTCGACAGCGCCCTAAAGCCCGGAGACGGCACGGCTGTTTGCGCGGCAAGACAAATCGACGCCTTTGACATAAATCCGTCGTTGATCGAGCTTGCCAGGAAGAACGCGGAGATAAACGGTCTGTCCGGCTATGTGAATTTTTTTACGGCGGATCTCAGGAACTGCCGTAAAAATTTCGAGGCGGGATCGTATGACGCCGTCGTGATGAACCCCCCGTACGACGAAGCTCACAAGAGCAGGCCCAGCGCAAGCGACGCGATGGCCTCCGCGCTGCACGGCGCGCAGTGCAGTCTCGCGGACGTAGCGGCCGCGGCGAAGTACCTCCTGGATAACAGGGGGAAACTTTTTCTCGTGATGCGCGCGAAACGCACGACGGAGCTATTTTCCCTGCTTGACCGAAACAACGTCAGGCCGAAGCGCCTCCGCGCCGTGCATCCAAGACCGGGCAGAGCCGCGTCCGTCATCCTCGTCGAGGCGATTCGCGCTTCAGCGGACGGGCTGGTTATCGAGCCCCCGCTCTTTATCCTGGGCCATGATGGAAAGTATACGGAGGAACTGCTTGAAGCATACAAGCTGGACGAAAAATATTCTCCGTCAGGTGAAATAAGATGCCGCTCGTGATCGTACCGACGCCCGTCGGAAACATGGAGGACATCACGCTGCGCGCGCTCAGGGAGCTTCGGAGCGCCGACGTGATCGCGTGCGAGGATACGCGGCGCACATTGAAGCTGTTAAACCGCTATGGAATAAAAAAACCGCTCATCTCGTACCACCGGCACAACGAAAAGGCCAGGACAGCCGAGCTGACCGCCCGAATGGAGCGAGGCCAGACCGTCGCTCTTGTCTCCGACGCCGGTATGCCGGGCATATCGGACCCAGGGTACGCTTTGATAAGCGCCGCCGGCGCGAGCGGTATTCCGATAGACGCCCTGCCCGGCCCAAGCGCGATACTTCCGGCCCTCCTTTTGTCAGGGCTCAGGCCGCAGCCGTTTATGTTCGTTGGTTTCCCCGAGACGAGCGGATCAAAGGGCGCGAAAAAGCTGGCGGGTCTGGCGGAATCGGACGCGACGCTCGTGTTCTTCTCGGCCCCGCATGACCTCACGCGGGATCTCGGCCGTCTTTCCGCCGCTCTCGGGGACAGGGACGCCGCCATAGTTCGCGAAATTTCAAAAATTCATCAGGAGGTTATCCGTGGAAGCCTTGAAGCGTTGGCGGATATTGCCGCTTCAAGGGAGATAAAGGGAGAGATTGTCCTGGTAGTAGCGGGACGCGGCGAGACAGCGACCGAAACGCCCGATTGGCGCGCGGAGGCCCGGCGCTTAAAAGCCGGAGGTATTTTCAATAAAGAGATTGCAAATGTGCTCTTTGAGAGTTATGGTATACCGCGTAATGAGGTGAAAGCCTTTTTAATCGAAACTTCGGAGGTAACGAACGATGACTGAGAAAAAAGACCGAGGCGGGTTTTACATAACGACCCCGATATACTACGTGAACGACGTCCCCCATATCGGACACGCCTACACGACGATCGCCTGCGACGCGCTTTCGCGGTGGCACAGGACGATGGGCGGCAGGACCCGTTTTTTGACCGGTACAGACGAACACGGTCAAAAGATAGAACAGGCGGCGCAAAAACGCGGAATGACCCCAATCGAACTCTGTGACGAGGTGGTCGTCAACATCCAGAAACTCTGGCCGCTGCTGGAGGTGTCGAACGATGACTTCATCCGCACTACCGAAGAAAGGCACACGAAGGTCGTTCAGTATTTTTTCAAGACGCTTCTGGATAAGGGGGATATTTACAAGGGAAACTACGAGGGCTGGTACTGCCTCCCCTGCGAAACTTATTTCCCCGACGCCCAGGTGGGTGACGATAAGATGTGTCCAGACTGCGGGCGGGCACTTACGAAAATGTCCGAGGAGAGCTATTTTTTCCGGCTCTCGAATTACGAGGAGAAACTAACAGCGCATTACGAGAAGCACCCGGACGCGATCATGCCCAAGGCCAGATACAACGAGGTAATGAGCTTCATAAGAGGCGGCTTGCAGGATCTTTCAGTCTCCAGAACCACTCTCAAGTGGGGCATACCCGTTCCGGGCGACGACAAGCACGTCGTCTACGTCTGGCTCGACGCGCTAATCAATTACATATCGGCTTTGGGCTACCCGAAACCCGGCGATCTTTGGGAGGAGTACTGGCCCGATGCGCGTCACATGGTTGGAAAGGATATCATACGCTTTCACGCCGTAATCTGGCCCGCGATACTGATGGCGATGGATTTAAATCCGCCCGTGCGGGTGTTCGCTCACGGGTGGTGGACTGTGGAGGGCGACAAGATGTCGAAATCGAAGGGCAACGTCGTCGATCCGTTCGAGATGACCGAGCTCTATGGCGCGGACGCTTTTCGCTACTTTTTGCTTCGCGAGGTTCCGTTTGGCAATGACGGCGATTTTTCGGAATTGGGCATGGTACACAGGATAAACTCGGATCTCGCGAATGACCTTGGCAACCTGCTGAACAGGACGCTTCAGATGATCGAAAAATACAGGGGCGGGCGGCTGCCCGGCGACGATTGTCTAGAGCGGATAAAAGAGATAGATCGGTCGGTTGCCCTTATGGCCGAACGGGTTATCGTACAGATGGACGGCGAGATGGAGGAATTCGCGGTCGATTCCGCCTTGAAGACGCTGTGGACTCTGATATCCGCCGGGAACAAGTATATAGACGAGACAGAGCCGTGGAAGCTCGGCAAGATTGGAAAGGACAATCCCGACGAACCGGATGGAAGGCTCGACGCAGTCCTTCGTACTTTGTGGGAGATACTGCGCCTGTCGGCAATCCTCCTCAGCCCGTTTATGCCAAAGACGGCAGTCCGAATATGGACGCAGCTGGGCCTGAACCCCGGCGCTTTTGAAACCGGTTCGAGCGCGGTATGTTTGCGGGACTGGAAGTGGGGGCATTGTCCGTCCGCAGTAGATGTCAAAAAGGGCGAAGTCCTCTTTCCAAGGATAGATATTCCCAAGTGGAAAGAGGAGAAAGCGCTGCGCGACGCCGCTAAAAGAGCCGGCGCAAAGGCACTTGACTAACGTGCGGCTGTTCGATTCGCACTGCCATCTGGATATGGAGGAGTTTGCCGGAGAGGTGGACGAGACCTTATCGAGAGCGATCGGGGCCGGCGTAAGCCGGCTCCTCCTTGCCGCCTGTGACGAGGCGTCGAGCCGGGAGGTTCTGAAGCTCGCGGGGGAAAAACGGGAAACAGCGCCGGAAATATGGACTTCTATAGGGGTTCACCCTCACGAGGCCGAGGAAGCCCTAAAGGACGGCGGCGTTTTCGAGCGGCTCTTGGGACTGCTCGATCTGCCTCTGGGCGCGTCTGTTGTCGCAATCGGCGAGACGGGGCTTGATTTTTACTACGACAACTCGCCCAGGATCGCTCAGGCGGAGGTCTTCGAGCGGCAGATCGTAATGGCAAAAGCCGCGGGGAAGCCGATTATCGTCCACTTGAGGAACGCCGCTGACCGCGGCGGCGGCGACGCGTATCGCGAGGCTGCCGCCATAATGAAAAACGCCGGCGCAGACTCCTGCGGCGGCGTGATTCACTGTTTTTCCGGGGAGAAACGCGATGCCAGGGCTGCGCTAGATATGGGTTTTTATATATCGTTCGCCGGCCCAGTGACGTATCCGAAGGCGGATGAGCTGAGAGAGGCAGCCGCGTACATACCGCTCGACAGGGCCCTGTGCGAGACGGACTCGCCGTACTTAGCCCCGCAAAGCATTAGGGGCAGGAGGAACGAACCCTCCTTCGTCAGGGAAATCTATGAGAAGGTCGCCGAAACAAAAAAACTGCCGCTCGAAGAATTCGCGGCGGCTGTTTGGGAGAACGGAGAGAGATTGTTTAAGGGCGGCGCGTAATTTTCCTGATGTGAGCGGAGACCACGGTTTTTTTGCGCTTCACCCTTGCGAGTCGACCCATCTTCCGTTGGAGACGGGCTCGATAAAAACTTTGATGTGCGATTCGATGAGCTTTTCCGGGTCGTCGGCCATTTTCTTTATCTCGCCTATGACCTTCTCGAAATCTTCTGCGCTGTTTATCGAGAGTTCCGTTTCGTGATCGCGCTGGACGCTAGGCTCGGGACTCTCCTGCGTTTCACCACGAAACTCCTCCGTTTTTTTGAGCGTCTCGGGAGCGGTTACACCAACCTTTTCGAGGTTTTCCCTGAGCGTATCTTCCCAGCTTGAATCCTGAATGGCTCGCCATTTTCGGCCTTTTTTCTCGACTCGTCTAACGGGCGAAACCGGATTAATAAAAAAACCAGACGCAGCGTCCCCATGCCTGTCCATCGCGCTCACCTCCCCGCACGCCCTAGCTTGCTGTAATCATTATCGGAGCGTATCGTCCCGGTCTGAAGCGCGGCCGTTATGAATCATTATATGACTATCCAATTGTCTCAGGAAAGAGATGACGGACCGGCGAACGAACGCAGCGAACCGGCGGCCGGCATGGATGTCGGCCGAGCGAATCAGCTCAGGACAGAGGTGTATGAGCGATCCGATTCGCGGAGTGAGTCGCCGGCCCGTCATCTCGGGTTCATCATTATGAGACAATTGGATAGTCATAAATCATTATCTCTACGCGGGCCGTCTCCTCGAATCCGCATTTCAAATAAAGCGGTCTTCCGGCCGGACTCGCGATGAGGCACGCGGCTCGGCAGCCGAGCGCGAGGGCTTTCTCCATCAGTCCCCGCATCACGCGGGCGCCCCATTCTTTTCTCCGGAACTCCGGACGGGTAGAGACGTAATATATTCCAGCCGTCTCTTTGGCAGTTCCTGAGAGATTAAGGAGACCCGTCGCGGCGATGACACCGCTCACTGGATCAGTGAGGCCGAAGATGAAAATTTCTCCGCGAAGCGCTATTTCGGAGACAAAACGCGCGAAGTTCTCCGGGGCCGGTTCTCCAGAGTCAAATCCGTACCAGACCGCGTCGGCCCACGGTTTGGTATCGTCCCCGCAAGACAGCCAAATCTCACGCAGCCGGTCATCTCCGACGGCCGGGGCCTTATAGGGCAGGCTCGCGGTCATCCCGAAAAACGTGTCGTCGTAACGCGCGCCTCCCGCCTCGAGCAGAAATTTTACGCGCGGCGGCGTCTCGGGAAAAATCGGCCATATGTGCGGGTTGCCGGAACTTTTAAAAAAATCGAGCCCAGACGCGACGAGGCCGTCTATATCGTCCGTACCGCGCGCCGTTAAAAGCGAGTAATTTTCATACGCGGATTCGGTGTTCACATCGCATGCCCAGAGTCCCCGGCGATCGGCAAGCCCCCTGGAATTGTCCAGGGATCCGGAAATTTCTATAAGAGAGATAAGATTAGATATCACGGTGTCATTCACGCTCATCACCTCATACTGATAAAAGACCTTGCCGTCTGCGCGAAGAAAGCCAGTAAACCGCTCGGTCTCCAATGTTTCGGCACAAGCGGCATAATACCGGCCATTTCAGACGCGAAGAGATAGGCAAGGAAAATCGCCGTTGCGATTAAGAGCTCCGCGGCTGTACCAAAACCGCCTGCTGCCCATAAGAGCGCGCAGCAGGCGGAAACGGCCGCGAACTGCCAGTAAAATTTCGACTCCCGCAAAAACTTGAAAAGCGAACCCGTCATTATAAATTTGTAATACATGACGAAGCTGACCGTCTGGGTAATGCTAGTAGCGAGAGCGAGTCCCCATAACCCCCACCGTCCGACCATCAGCCAGTCGAGCAGGCCATTCAGCCCCACCATCGCGTATATGAGCGGCGTCATCCTGCCAAGCCTCTGGCAGGCCTGAGCGTAACGATATACGATTGTAGCCGGGATCGCGAATACCAGCCCCAGATTGTAACCGGCAAGGCAGGTGGCGGTCATGGCTATAGAGCGCTCGTCAAAGTTACCCCAGCCGAATACGAGCGAGACAATGGGCTCCGCGATCACCGCGCTGAAGAATCCGATAGGAAGTATGTACGCGAACGAGATCGCGGCGCACTGTTTTGTCATCTCCTCCCCCATCTCTGGCTCCGCCGTAACGAGCCTGCTTATTTTCGCTAGGAAAAAAGAGATCGGGGCAAGCGCTACGGTGTTGATCATCCCGAGCAGGACGCCGCCATAGCTGATCGCGGCTACTGAGCCGACGGGGAGGCTGGAAGCGAAGTATTTGTCGACGATGGTATACAGGGTGCCGGAAGACGAAATGAGTACGGAGTAGAGCGCGTTCACGGAAATCCTGGACAAGCTCTCCCTTGAGACGAGCGACGGAGCCACCCTCATCGGAATGCCCCCAAGGGCTAGCATAAAGATGACGAATATGGCAACCTGTCCTACGCTCATGCAAGCCGCGACAGCGTAAGGACCAATGACCGGCCTGAGCAGCAGGAGCGCCGGTATCGCTATGAAGTTAAACGAGAGGCCGCAGACGGCAGCTACGGTGAACCTTTCGGTGAAGAGTGCCCACACATCGGCCAGCGGGCGAAATATAGTCACCATCGCGAATGGGGAAAGCCACCAGAGCATGAGCGCCCCCATTCGGACGCGCTCCTCGTCGAAACCGCTCGCGAGAAATTTGACCAGCACCCCCGGCGCGATCACGAACGCGGCGCACAATAAACCGGTGATCAAGAGCGTAATCCAGGCAATCACGGCGAAGAGCGAACGGATTCGGCGCGGATCCCCGCCGGATTCCTTTCTGACGCGCTCCATCTCAGGCAATACGGAACTCTCGACGGCTATCCCAATGCTGCCCGCAAATAGGGATATCACGCCGGAAGCCGCGTGATACGCGTCCATCGCGCCCGATGTTCCGAACGCCCAGGCTATTATCAGGTTGCGCAGGTATCCGAGCGGCTTGCTGAGCATAGAGAGAAACGACGTGGTGAAGTACACTCCGCGCGAACTCTTGACTCCCAGCAAGCGGGATAGCAAATTACGAAAGATGCCGAAAGAGGGAGCGCAGCTCATTTAAAACCTCCGTAAGGGAATCCATGCGGGATACGCAAAATCCGTCAAGTTATACTGGTCATCTCCACGACTTAAAGCCCCGCCCCACTACCTCGCTCGCGTCGGCCAGCACCATAAACGCCCGCGGCTGGGTGTCGGCAAGATGACGCTTAAGGTCGACGGACTGGCGTTTCGTCAAAACGCACATCACCATCGGCCTGTCGTCGCCGGAATAGCCCCCGTGCGCGGAAATAACCGTAGCGCCGCGCCGCAGCGTCATTGTTATATAGTCTATCACAGACTGCGTATCCTTTGTGATGACGAATATCAGCCGGCGTTTATCAAACGACGAGATGGTGTTGTCTATCGCCAGACTCGACGCGTATACCGCCAATAAACCGAACATGGCATTTTCGACCCCTACCACGAACACACTCGCGCCGAGGATGAACATGTTAAAGTAAAAGCTGTACTTGCCGATCTCGACGCCGAACTTTTTTTGCAGATAAAGAATGACGATGTCCAGCCCCCCAAGTGATCCGCCGGAACGAAATACGATGCCGCAGCCGTAGCCCTTTATGGCGCCGCCGATCAAGGCTATGAGGAGTTTTTGGTCGGTATGCGGGAATGGAACGCCATCCATCAGGTGCATCAGCATCGAAACGAGAAACACCCCATAAATCGTCCATATAATGACCCGTGTCGAAAGTTCCCTCCAGGCCCAAGCCAAAAGAACGATGTTCGCTATGGAGACCATCAGCGGAAGGGGTATTCCGAACTTATAATTCAAGAGAACCGAAATGCCGGTCACGCCGGAGTCAGGGAATTGAAATGGGACTGTGAACGACATTACCCCAAAAGTGTAAATAACGGCTCCGACGGACACAGTGATGAGAGTCCTCCACTCCGCTTTAGCCACGATTGGCAGTTTTTTGAAGAATTTCCTGATTTCTTTTTTTGCTTTGTGTGTTTTGTTTACTCTGTTTACCTGTTCGGGAAGAAGCGCGCGCAAATATATATACCTCCGATATTCTTTCCGGCGGCGGAGAATATCCTAAGCCGGCAAAATACTCCCCCTGCCGCGCGGAGCCGCCCGACCTTCGGAGAGATGCTAAATTATACGACCTTAGCGGAGCATATCAAGAGCAAAGGTCGCAGGGACAGGGCAATAAGTCAGCGTTTTGAGTCAGCATCGCGCCCGATATTCCGCATTCGGTACGCAGCCGCCGTCCGCGGCATGAACAATTGCCCCCTTCTTCCATCAATTTTATTTATGTATAATTTATAGTATATACCTATTGTACTTATCCGCTCTGTTGTGATACATAAGTCCATATAAGGAGGCCGTCGTTTTTGGTCTATTTGCCGCAAAAATTTCTCAAAAATAATTCGTAAAGGAAGGAGCTGAAAGCGTGATTATTGCCGGCAAGGCTGTGCGGGTGGCCGAGCGCCTCCCGGAAGAAGTTACGGATTCAGCATGACGGACCGGGAAATTGCCGATTTTGCCGTCCGCGCGCTGATTCTGGAGGCGTCTCTCGCTCCGAAGCCGGGGCTGGTGACGCCTTACGACAACGGTTCTCATAAGGACATGGACTACACAATGCTGAAAAAAAGCGCGTTTGCGCTGTCGCGCTGTTTTATGGAATGCGCCGCGGTCGGGCGAAGCTCGTCCCAACTCCCTCCGCTCGACTGCCTGGACGCCCTGCGGGAAGCCGGCCTCGCCGGAGAGGCAGACATGTACCGTGTCACGGGAGGGGTCAACACTCACAAAGGGGCGATTTATCTTCTGGGCTTTCTCTGCGCCGCCCTGGGACGCCTCCAAAGCAATCCGGGCGATACGTCGCCCCAGGGGCTGGCGCGAACGGCTGGAGCCTTCGTCCAGGGTGTCGTGGAGCGAGAACTACTGCCCTTGCAGGCCACCCGACCCCAAGCGGCGCTCACCGCTGGGGAGCGCGCCTACCTCGCTCAGGGATTCACTGGGGCGCGCGGCGAGGCGGAGGGCGGGTATCCTCTCACGCTCTCGGCACTCTCTTTCCTGCGTGGGCGCGCGGCCTCCATGACGTTTGACGAAGCCCTCGCGGATACGCTTTTTTACATCGTCGAGCGCAACGGCGACACCGCCCTCTGGTCGCGCGGCGGCAGTGAAGGGGTGGAGACCGCGCGGAATCTGGCCGAAAAGGTCCTTATGGACGGGGGAATCTTGACTGCGAAGGGACGGGAAACAATCCGTCTGGCGGAAAAGATTTTTGTCGAAAATAATTTAAGTCCTGGAGGCAGCGCGGATATTCTTTCGTCCGCGATCTTTCTTGAGCTGATTACCGGGAATGTATAGATAGGAAGTACTTATTCTATGGCGCGGCGTCTTATTACATTCCGCTGGATTAACCGCAGCGGACGCGCAATGCGGGGGGATGCCGTGGGCGGCGTCCCCTGCACGTATTATCATGCTCCTGTAATTTTCATACCGTTATCCCTGTTTCTCTGGTAAAATTAGTGAAGCGTGGATTGACGCCAATTCGCGCTCAAAAGCGGAGGGATGTTTTTGCGCGGTCTGGCTATATTGATAATGATATTCCTTATGTTGGTGTTCATGCTGCCGTTCGTGGTCAGCTTGGTCCTCTTTATTTTTTTCGCTGTAGGAATTTTCATGCTGCTGGCGAGAATAGGCCTTCTGCCAGGATTTGTGTTCAAGACGTACAGGTTTACGACAAAAGACTCAAACAAAAACGGACGCGCGCCCGAGGGAACGAACCGGAGCGCCGGATGGACGGACAAAAGCTGGTATCAGGACAACCAGGACGGAGAAATCATCACCCTGCCGGAGACGGCGCTGAAAAAAGACGAAAAAGATGGATAAAGTGAAAAATAAGCGGTGAGCGCGTCAGCGCCGCCGGCATGGCGCGTTATGGTTTAGGGTAGCCGCTGCATTTGCCGGTAATTTGGCTGATTAGTATCTTTGCGACCCAGACTGCTCTCCCTTTCTCGGGAGTAATGTCAGTGTGCGGGCCGCCGTAGCGCTTCATCATGGCAGCCAAAGCGGCGTTTTTTTCAGCGATGTCCGTAATTACGCTAGCCTCGCCAAAACCCGTGACGCTCCGGTATTTAAATGTAAATTCCGACCCCATCTCGTTTCGTACAAGCTCCGCGTCCAGCGTCACGTTAAAGGAGACCTTCGGGTTCGCGGCGATCAGGTCGTTCTTGAGCCCGGCAGCCGCGCCGTGCAGGAGGATGACGCCGTTGCCGTGAGCCTCGTAAGAATAGCCGATCGGAAGGAGATACGGTTCACCGTCCGGCGCCGCGAGTCCCAGAACGAGATATTCCCCTCGTTTTAGAACATCCTCAATCCAGCTCTTATCCTGAACTTGCTTGTCACTTCTCCTCATTGCCCTTTCCATAGTAAACCCCCCTCGTTTTTTTGTACTCCATCAAGGTGCGCATCGAAATTATTCTTCCCGGAGATCCGGGTGCAAGCGATTCGGCGATAAGCTTCTCACGCTCATGCAGCTCATAGGAGTTACGAGCGTGGATCATGGTGAACAGGTTGAATCTCCAAGGTTCGGCAAGGCTCGAGCGGACAACACGCCTCAAGTAGCAGTGACTCGCCCAGGGGCGCTCTCTAATGGCCATTTCGGCGCGATGGATGGCCTCATCCGGCGACGCGCCGGTAAAGTCGCACGCTACGAGGCTGTTCGAGAGATATCCGGCGGCGTAATGATTTACCGACGCGCCGACGCGCCTCAAGTACCCGAGTCTCTTTAACTCCGCCAGATTATCCAAAAGCTCATGCTCCCCAAGCCCAATAAGAGGCGCGATATCGGCAAAGAGGTGTCTTCTTGGTTTCAGGCCGCGTTCGAGGATCGCTATGATTTCCTTTTGAATATTTTGAAGCGGCGCTGCGGCTATAGGTACGGCGCTCTCCCGCGTCAAGACGCCCGCAAACGACGGGCGAAGCCTGATCTGCCGCACAGTTCCAAGCGCTACGCACGGCGTCCCCTCTTTACTGAGCTTCTCACAGAGGCGAAGCGCGGACGCTTCGTCACGGAAGATTGCCGTGAACCAGAGGTTAATGTCGTGATCCCTCTGATAGTTGTGCGTAACCGCTTCAATGCCGTTAATCCAAAGGACGGTCCGTTCGAGTTTTTCCGGTACAACGGCCGCCCCAAAGAGGTAAGCCCTGTACTGTGGCGGAATATTCCAGAAAACGCCGAAACTCCTCAAATAACCGGTTTTGAGGAGTTCCTCCGTGAGCGAGACGACGGAATCCTGATCTACGCCGAGCGAGTTCGCCGCGTTGCGGAAAGGTTCGGGTGAAATGGGCAGCCCCTCCTCGAGCGCGGCGGCCAGTTTTTGCGCGCTTCGCGCGAGACCGCCCCTGCTACTCAACGGTGGTTCCCCGCGATTTCAGGCAGGCAAGATCGCGCCACTCCCCTAACGGTCTGTCCCACGAAAATTGATTCGGGAAAAGGACGCCGTCCCATCTGACGGAGCGTATCCCTCCCGCGCCGCGCGAGGCCGAACGAAGCAGCAGTTCGCGGGCGGATGCGGCCCGAACGGGGTCTTGTCCCTGCAGATAGTCGTAAACCAAGGCGCCATCCGACGCGTCGCCCACTGTCAAAACCTCGGCGGGACGCTTGCCGCCGGATCGGGCATCGCTGTCAGCCCAGCGGATTATACGGTTTACGGCTCGTATTTCATCTCCTCTGTCTGGGGACAAACCGGAATCGAGAGCGCCTCTGCCGACAGGAACGAAGTGATAAAAGCACAGCCGCGAGACCGGCAGATCGAGCGCCAGGGCTAAGATCGATTCGAGATGCGGAAGAAGGGGGCGGCTGAGCGTTATCCTGAGGCCGACGCGGCAGCCGGCCGAAGCGAGCGCCTCTATGCCGTCGAGCGCTCTTTGGAAAGCGCCGGCCATGCCTCTGAAACTGTCGTTCACGTCACCGACGCCGTCTACGCTGACCCCGACGTAGGGAACGCCGAAGCTGGCAATCTCGGCCGCCGCGCTGTCGTCAATGAGGACGCCGTTCGTCGAGACGGTGATTCTGAGCCCGGCGGCGGCGGCCGCTTTGAGGTATAAGAAAAAATCCGGGTGCATAAGCGGCTCGCCGCCCGACATTAAAAGCGCGGGAGGGCTTAAATCGCTCAAAAGACCGATAAAGTCCAAAGCCTCTTCACGATCCATAGGCGGGCCGGAGGCGGGAAGCGCCGCGTAACAGTGCCGGCACCGGAGGTTGCAGCGGTCGGTGATATGCCACACGACAACCGGCGCGGACGGCCTCTTGTGTCCGTACCGCGTCCCGTCCCGTTCATCTCCGTATGGGTTTAAGAGGCTCGATATGCCGACCATGCCGCAAGCGCCGCGATGTGACAGTCGGCAGATTCTTTGGAGAAACAGACCAGCCTTACCTCGTCGATCGCGCCGCCACGATCCCCATCGAGAAAGGCCATTATCGCTTCAATGGCCGTCTTCGCGGCCTCGTCCTTCGGATAACCGTAGACGCCTGTCGAGATTGCCGGAAAAGCGACCGTACGTGCACCGACGCGAACCGCCTCCTCCAGAGAACGCCTGTAGGCGGACGCGAGAAGGCGTTCCTCTTCGCCGTCCTTGTTACCGTACCAGACAGGCCCTACGGTATGTATCACCCATTTTGCAGGCAGCATGTATCCGCGGGTCGTCTTCGCGTCGCCCGTCCCGCATCCCCTGAGCTTTCTGCACTCGTCCAGCAGGGCGGGCCCCGCCGCCCTGTGTATCGCGCCGTCCACTCCCCCGCCGCCCAGCAAACTCTCGTTTGCCGCGTTTACGATGGCGTCGGCGCGTTCCTTTGTAATATCGCCTTCCTTGATAACGATGCGGTTTTCGATCGTGTTTCACCCCTTCACTTTAGCGACATAGGCAGGCGCGCGACCATCACGAGCGCGTCGTCTCCGTTGGCGTAATAACCGCGAACCCTCTTTATATGAGCGAAGCCGAGCTTCGAGTAAAAATCGCGAGCCGCCGCGTTCGCGGAGCGAACCTCAAGGCGCATCCTGCCACAGCCCCATTCGGACGCTATTTCTCCGAGCGAAAACATCAGCTGAAGTCCGATGCCTTGAGACCTGCAGTCAGGGCGCACCGCTATGTTCAACAGGTGGGCGGCGGCGCCGTTCCGTGCTAGCACGCCGTAACCAGCGACGCGCCCTGCGACCAAGGCCTTTAAATATATTACCTCTCCCAGATTGGCGAGATCATGTTCTAAGACACGTCTGTCCCACGGCTGTTCGAAGCAGAGTGACTCGATCAGGGCGAGCTCGTCTATATCGCTGGGAGTGCAGAAGTCTATATCCGCTATCCGCAAAGCTCTTTAAAAACCTGTCTGGATCGTATCCTCTCTGCCCGGGCCGACGCCGATCAGACTGACCTTGACTGAGGTCGAATCCTCTATTAAGCGAACGTAGTCGCGAGCTTCCTTCGGGAGGTCGCCAAACGCGCGGCAGCGCGAAATATCATCGCTCCAGGAGGGCATCTCCCTGTATATGGGCTTCGCGTTCTGTATTATCGTGGCCGAGTTCGGGAAGGCGGAATATTTTACGCCGTCTATCTCATAGGCGTCGCATACCTTGAGCCCATCTATCCCGGAGAGGACGTCAAGCTTTGTGAGCGCTATCGAGTCTATCCCGTTCACCTTTACGGCGTAGTTCAGCGCGACTAAGTCAAGCCACCCGCATCTTCTCGGGCGTCCTGTCGTGGCGCCGAACTCCACTCCGTTCTTCCTGAGCTTGTCCCCTACCTCACCCCGCTCCTCAGTGGGGAAAGGCCCCTCGCCGACGCGGGTGCAGTATGCCTTGACCACGCCGATGACCTGGTTAAAGCGCCCTGGGCCGAGAGCGCCCCCGATAGACGCGCCCCCCGATACGCAGCTCGAACTCGTCACGAACGGGTACGTCCCGTGGTCTATGTCGAGCAGCGTCCCTTGCGCGCCCTCAAAGAGGATGTTCTTGCCGGAAGCGATCGCGGCGTCTATTTCAAGGGTGGAATCTCCCAGATACGGCTCTATGAATTTGCCCCACCCCAGCGCGAGTTCGTAGAGTTCGTCAAGGTCAAACCCGGGAACGCCGTATATTTTTTCGAATATGGGATTTTTTTCCTGTAAGGCGGCGAGAAGTTTCTTCCTCAAAATTTCCGGCGACACGAGGTCCTCAGCCCTCACGCCAATACGGTTATACTTGTCCACGTAACAGGGCCCTATTCCCCTGCCGGTCGTTCCGATCGGACCGGAACCGTTCGCGCTTCTGGCCTCTTCCGCGAGCGCGTCGAGTTTTTTATGATAAGGCATGACGATATGCGCCGCATAGCTTATCAATAGCTTCACGCCGATCGCCTCCGGCTTTGGGTCGAGTTCACCGATCTCTTTTTTGAGCTCTTCGGGATCTATCACGAGTCCGTTCCCTATGACGCACGTCCTGTCAGGATAAAGCATTCCCGACGGCAGGATGTGGAAGACGTGCTTCCTGCCCTCTACGACGACTGTGTGTCCGGCGTTCGCCCCGCCCTGAAATCTTACGACTACGTCGACGTCCTTCGCTAAGACGTCGACTACCCTTCCCTTGCCCTCATCTCCCCATTGTGCTCCTATAAGCACCCTCACTCGGTCATTCATCGCTCAATTCCTCCAGTTCCATCAATTGCGGCAAGGTAACCAGCTGAACCCCCTTTTTTGCGATATCGTCCAAGGAAAGCGTCTCCAGCGCCGCGACTGTTTCCGGCCTGAGATGGCAGATTGCTACACGGCGGCTTTTTTTGCCCTTTTTGACAGACGATACGGCTTTGTCGATCTGTTCGGATATCTTTGCCCGGTCGGATTCGTTGTCAAGAAAACGACTGTTTTTGGCGGCCGCGAGGCCCATGTCCAGGGCCGCCTCATACGCGACCGTCCGCTTGGATGTGTTGCTGTCCATAAAGAAAAGCCCACGTTCCAAAAGGACGCTCATCACCGAATCCATCAGCTCTCTGTCCTCCGTCGCTTTAGAGCCCCTGTGGTTGTTGACGCCGTAGGCGCCGGGCAGGGAGTCCAACAGTGGAGAGAGAGCATTCCGTACAGCGACATCGTTCATTCCGGTCCCTATATAGTACTGCCTGGGATCCCCCGCCTTGCCGTCGGGATCCGAAATGGCCTGCATCGGTACGTGTATCAAAAAAGGAACGCCGGACTCGCTCAAGAGTGAAGCCGTTTCGGAGCTGAATCTCAGATTTGGTATTATCGCCCATGTAATCGGCAGATCCAGGGACAGAACCCGCTTGGCGAGCTCCATGTTTCCACCGCAGTCATCCATCACTATGGCTAAGACCTGAGCTAAATCCGCTGATTCAGCCAAAGTTACGTCCGGCGACAGCGGCGTTTTTGCTTCGTCCGCCTGGTCCGCCGGCTGCCCTATATCCCGCGAAAGCGAAACGCCCTCTTCCTGTAAATCCCGTTCCCCAAACTCGCCGTCCAGCCCCGGCCTTTCACTTACGCCGGCGTTAAACGCGTATATGACCGCCAGAGCGCACAGTCCGGTCAAAAGAACAACAAGCAACCTACGCGAACGCACCGCGCGCGAACCTTATTTTCAACTTGTCTTTTTGGCTTTGGGCGCGAGCATAACATTTTTCATCACGCCAAGGGCCTTCTGAAGCTGGGCGTCCTTCGATTTGTCCGTGACAGGGCCGCCCTCCACCTTGTAATCCGGCATGAGCCCCTTGTGGTCGATAACCTTGTCCGAAGGGGTTTTGTAGCGCGCGATAGTCACGTACATGCCGGCGTTGTCAGGAAGATTGAAGAGCGATTGCACGGAACCCTTGCCGTAAGTCTTCATGCCGACAAGCAGACCCCGCCCGCGATCTTGAATCGCCCCGGCCACGATCTCGGACGCGCTCGCGCTTCCCTCGTTCACCAGCACGACCAGAGGCAAATTAGTGGCTTTTCCCTCGTTAGCGTACAACGCGTCGTCAAAGCGGCTGATCCTGCCCTTCATGCTTACGACGAGGCCGCCGTCGAGGAACTGCGACGCCACGTCGACAGCCACGTTCAGGAGTCCGCCCGGATTGTTGCGCATATCCAGTATTATGCCCTCCGCGTGTTTCGCCTTGGCTTCCGCGAGCGCCGCCTCGAGTTCGGACGAGGTCTTGTGGTGGAAGTTGTTCAGCCTCACATAGGCGATCTTGTCTATCATCTCGACGCGCACGGTCTTGATGTTGATTACCTCGCGCTTCAAGTCGAACGACAGGAGATCGGGCTCGCCGGTTCTGCGAACCCAAACCTTCACGGAGGTGTTGGCCGGGCCGCGTAGTATCTTGACGACCTCGTTCTGATCCATGCCGATTATGATTTTTTCGTCAATCTTGACTATCTCGTCGAGTGGTTTGATGCCCGCTCTGTCGGCCGGAGTGCCCTCGATCGGGCTGATGATGAGCAGCTTGCCGTCGCGGGAGCCGATATACATCCCAAGTCCGCCGTACTCGCCCTCCATCTCCATATTCTCCTCTGAGAGCTGCTCGGGCTCGACGAACCTGGTATACGGATCGTCAGCGGCGGAGACGAGTCCCCTCATAGAGCCGAAGAAAAATTTCTTTTCATCAGGCCCGCTCTCACCGTCTATAAAGTACATTTCGAGGATGGAGCGCGCCTGTCTCATCACCAGCAAGTTCTGCTGAGAGAACGGAAGGAGCTGCGCCAGCCTGGACCACTCGCTGGCCCCGTCCGCTGTGCCGGATAGTATGATCCCTGTCGTGACAAACGCGCCTAATATAATTCCTATTGTTATGTCTTTAAATCTTTTCAACTTATGAAGCGCCTCTTCTTTCTGGACCAAATTTTCTTAAATTTTATTTGTTCAGGTACGTTAGCGGGTCAGTAGTGTTACCGTTTACCCGCACCTCGAAATGGAGATGATTGCCTGTCGCTACTCCCGTAGAGCCGACCCTGCCCACCACGTCGCCCGCCTTGACCTTCGCGTTTTCAGTGGTGTCGATGCCCGACAAGTGCGCGTAAACTGTGGTCAGGTTACCGCCGTGATCGATTATGACGACTTGCCCGTACCCCCTCAGCCAACCCGTGTAGAGGATCTCGCCGTCGGCTGCGGCGCGCACCGGATCGCCCCTGTTACCGTCTATGTCGAGCCCGGTGTGGGTCGTCCGGGTCTTGAATACGGGGTGTATCCTCGAACCGTAAGGGCTGGTTATCTTGCCCCTGAGCGGCCACGCGAGCCTCCCGCCCTTATAGTAAAGCGGCGTTGCCGTCCCCTTGTTTTGTTGCTGCATCTTTTTCTTCGCGGCCAATAACTGATTGACCTTGCTCTGCAGTTCCTTCGAAGCCTTCAGAAGCACCTCCTGCTCCGCAAGGAAGAGCGCCTTGTCCTTGCGAACCTGCTGCAGGAGTTTGTTTCGCTCCTTTGTCGTCTTCTCTATGGTCGTCTTCCTCTTCTGAAGCTCCTTGTCGCGGGCGTCGAGTTCGGCCTGCTGCT
This sequence comes from Synergistaceae bacterium, assembly GCA_031269875.1. GTDB lineage: Bacteria > Synergistota > Synergistia > Synergistales > Synergistaceae > JAIRNC01. The sequence continues at coordinate 18,987 of JAISYM010000039.1, read as the reverse complement.
TCACGAGCTCCGCCCGGGCTTTGTCGAGCGTCGATTTTTTGATGAAAAGATCGTCGATCAGCGCCTTGTCCTGCTCCGCGATCTTGCTCAACAGATACGAGGTCGAAAGCGCGTCCTGTACCCCGTTTGCCGACAGAAGGAGATTGAATTCAGTGATGCCGCCATATTTGTACATCGCGACGACCCTGCTTCGGAGTAGCTGTTTTGCGTCGTCGATGCTGCTCGATGTATTTTCGATCTGAGATAGTATTTCGGCTATCTTATTGGCTATTTTATTCCTTTTAAGAACCGCGATCGTCCGAAGCTGTTCCGTCTTGCTTATCTCAGCGCTCAGATTGCTGATATCCTTCATTACCTTCTCTTCTTTTTTATTTGCCGCCTTGAGTTTCTGATTGCTTTCCTTTATCTGATCCTGCATTTTCTTGTAGCGCTGTTCCTGCGCCTTGATTTGACTCTCCAGATCCCCCATGTTCTGCGGGGCGGCGGCAAGCGCCGGAGAAGCCGGCGGAAGGAAGACCACTGAAAACGCTGATAATAAAAGGACAAGAGTCCAAACGTTAAAATTTCTTCTCACTGTCATCCTATCATGTCTCCTTTCAGAAAGCGGCACGCCCGATGAGTCAAAGCGGCTTCATAGCTCTTCTCGTAAACGCCTCCACCGCAAGCAGGCTCGCGATAAGGCTCAAGGTTGCCCCGGAACCGACGAGTATCACGCCGAGCTTCGCGACGAGCATACCCCTCTCCAGAAATGGGAGAAACGGCAACAGATCCTTTAGCCTGGCCATAATCCCATTATAGCTCAAACTGAGAAGAACGCTCGCCCCGAGCGAACCCATCCCCCCCAGAATGATACCCTGAATTACAAAAGGCATAGCGACAAACGTCGGCGTCGCGCCGACCATGAGCATTATACCGATTTCCTCCTCTTTTGAGTAGACCGATATTCTTATCGTGTTGAACAGCACGACCGCGCTCGCGGTTATGGCGACTAACAGCATAACGACGGAAAACTGTCCGGCGAAGCGCGAAAAATTCGCCAGCTTCTGGGCGAGTTCGACCGCGTAAACGACGTCCGCCACCCCCTCGATCACGGAAAGCGCCTCAGCAACCCCCTTCACACCGTCGGCTCTGTCAACGGAAACTTCGATGCTCCACGGAAGCGGGTTATCGTCCGCCAAAAAACCGAGCACGTTCGGCATCCTGGGCTCGACGCGGACTTGAAGCCTGCCGAGAGCTATCTCAGGCGTGATGATCGCGATCTTCGTAACGTGCGGCAGCGCTGCCGCCTTCTTGGCCACTACGTCCGCGGAGGTTTCCGGCGCCAGAAACGCCTGTATGGTGAGCTCACCTTCCATAATATTCACGATATGCCGCGTGTTGAGTACCAGGAGGACGCTTGCCCCGATCAGGTAGAAAACCGACATCGAAGTGAGCACCGTGAGGAGCGAGAGACCCCAATGCCTTATCACCAGGCGCGCGGCGTCCCTGAATGTATATTTAAAGCTCCCCATCCAGATTGTACCTCCCTCTCTTTTCATCCCTCACAATCCGGCCGGATCTGATGCCGATAACCCGCTGCCGGTAAGCGTCCACGAGATACTGATTGTGCGTCGCCATTATGACGGTCGTGCCAAGCGCGTTTATGGAAATTATGAGCTGCATGATCTCCTCCGCGGTATGGAGGTCCAGGTTGCCGGTAGGCTCGTCCGCCAGCAGGACGGACGGCGCGTTCACTATGGCGCGGGCGACGGCTACGCGCTGCTGTTCGCCGCCCGACAGCTGAGGCGGATAGAGGAAACGCCTCCTCCAGAGGTTCACCTGATCCAGTATCTCTCCGGTACGTTCCTTGACCTCCCTTGGCGGAGCGCCCAAGACCTCGAGGACGAACGCGACGTTTTCAAATACGTTGAGGTGCGGCAGGAGGCAAAAATCCTGAAAAATAATGCCTATGTCCCTTCTGAAAATAGAAAGGTCCACCCTGCTGATCTTGCGCAGCGAAAAAGAGCCGACCGTGATCTGCCCCCTTGTCGGCGCGACTTCTCTCGTTATACACCGCAGAAGCGTCGTCTTTCCTGAACCTGTCGGCCCCACCAGATAGACGAACTCGCCCTTTGGTATCTCTAAATATACATCCTCAAGAGCTGTTATATCGGGGTAAAATATCTTACTCACCCCTGAGAAACGGATATCCATAATTACCTCCTGCGCATCGCCCAGACCTGGACGACGTTGTGAACTATCTCCCTGTGCGTAAGGCCGTAATACTCCTGTATCTCCTCGGGCGCGCCGCTTTGCGCGAAATTGCCGGCAATCGCCACGCTCCGCACCGGGACAGTATAATTTCTCGCTAGACACTCGGTAACCGCTCCGTACAAACCGGCCGCGTTTATATGTTTTTCGGCCACCACGCAGCACCCGGTTCTCCGAACCGAAGCGACCAACATTCTCTCAGGAAAGGGCTTTATGCTGTAGCAGTCGATAACTTCAGCCTCAATCCCCTGTTGCCGTAATATTTTAGCAGATTCCAGCGCCTCTTTTACCATGACCCCGCAAGATACTATCGTCACGCCGTCGCCCTCTGTGAGAAGCCTTGCGCCGCCGACCGCAAAGTCACTGTCGCCGTACTCGTATATTTCGTGCGTTACGGCCGCGCTCAAACGCACATAAGCGGGCCCGTCGTGATCCGCCAGAGTCCGCGTGAGGGCGTAAGCGCTGTTCCTATCGGACGGAACTAAGACGGCCATATTCGGCATGACTCTCATGAGAGCTATATCCTCCCACATCAGCCCCACCGCTCCGTCATGGTCAAGAGTTGTCCAATCATGGGAAGATAATATCACTACTTTTAAATTAGGAATAGCCACAGACGCTCGAATCTGCTCATATGAACACCCGACAAAGGATGGAGAGCCTGGCGCCCAGATAAAGACCCTGTTGCCCCCAAACGCCAGTCCTGACGCCAAAAGCGCCGCGTTTTGCTCCGACGATCCCGCCTGTATTCCGCCAAGCTCCGATTCGTCCGGGTCTCGCGAGACCCTTCCTAATTCGAGGATGACCGCGTCGTCTTTCGACGATTTTATCAAGCGCAAAGCGTCGAGCGCCCCATCGTAACTGCGTCCTGTCGAATTGTTCACCTTTGTCCTCCGCGTTTATTCGCCTCTTTATCGAGCCGGAACAGCGTCTCTTCGATGTCGTCCATGGAAGGCGGTTTATCTTGCGTCCGCGATTCGAAGGCATCGTAATATTCGCGCCGGCCGCCCGTCATGGCGATAATCGCCGCCGGTTCGCGGCCCGCCGCCTCAAGAGGCTGGAACGCCCGCTCGATTGAGGCGAAATTGTGCCCGTCAGCCGTACTCGCCGACCATCCGAAAGAGCCCAGGCGCTTTATGAGCGGTGTTTTGGTTTCTGCCGGGCCGCCCTCCGAAAGTGTCCTGGATTCCGCGATCATTACTAGATTGCCTGGAGCGTGGACGGCGGCGGCGTCGATCGATTCCCACAGCGCCCCGTTTTGCAGATCTTCCGCGGCTACTATGCAATATACCTTCTCATCGTATCCGGCCATACGCAGAGCGAGCGCGAGGCCGAGGGCTATCCCCAAGCCGCTCGTTCCGCCAGGGGCGTCGACACCTGGCGTACGAACATCAGGATGCCCCTGAAGCATACCGCCTAACCTCCGATAGCTCCACAACTCTTCCCTGTCGAAAAAACCCAGTTTCGAGAGGCAGGCGTAAAGGGCAGGCGCGGCGAAACCGCTGCTTAAGACCAGCCTGTCCCTCCGCGGGTTGTTCCTCTCGCCGGGAAATATTTTCATGCGCTCCCAGTAGAGATAAACGAGGAGCTCCACCAGCGAGAGCGCGGAGGAAAGGCCGTAAGACTTGGAGACGCCGGCCATTCGCACGACATCCTTTCGAACGTCGAGAGCGATTTTTTCGAGTTCGTCTCTCCTCTCGTCATTCATTCATCCACACATCCCCCAAAGCGAGGCTGAGCGCCTTCTTAAAAGCGTCGTCCAGAGCGCGCGCCGCCTTATCGTGATCCGGCTGTTTTTTATCCTTAAACAAAGATTTTGTCAATAGCCTCATTATATCAGAGTTAACATCGTCATCGCGGAATTCAGGGCAGAGCGCGTCCCACTTTCGGGCGAAGTCCGTGACTTTGGGATCGTATGGCGCCATTGCGAGTTTGAGCCCTCGGAGCAAAGAGAGCACTCCGAAGTGGAGCCTCATACCTATCGCCGCGAAAGCGCCCTCGGAGGCTTCTATAAAATCCTTGGAGCTCTTCACGAGGCATACCTCGCATGGGGGCAGAACCCCGCTCGCAAAATATCTTTCAAATTCGGACTTGTCTTCCTCGGAAAGGGCGATCCCCTTTAAACGCATTCCGCTCTCCGCGCAGGCAGAGGCCGCTTTCAGGAGATTTCGCGCCGCACGCGCGTCTTTTATCGGCCTGACGTTGACCAAGATGTCGCCATCTTCGGCGGGTAGGAGCCTCGGAATATCGAGGGCCATCACTATATCCGGGCAGAGATCGGCCTCCAGCCCCAAAGTCCGCGTGAGCTCGAGAGAGGTGATATCCCTTACGGAGAGGTACGCGCACTTTAAAAGGGCGTCGTGTGTCATCATTTTACCCAGAAAACTTGAAAGGGGCCCGACGGACTGACTGATCGCGGCCACACGGCACGAGGCTCTGCGTGCCTTGCGCACAAGCGCCCAGTAATAGAAACAGGACCTTACGCTCGTAGAATCTTGAAAGATACCGCCCCCAGCTATAAGCAGAGATATGGATGCGGACAGGGCCTTATTTAATGACCTTGTGACCAATCCCCTGTCAAACGCCTCTATCCCCAGCACGCGGGAGGATTCGCGCGGACGCTTGGACAGGATAGCGATCCGTTCCCTCTTTATCCCGGCGCGCGTGAGAAAATCGATCGTTCCGGAGGCCAGAAGCTCGTCGCCCAGATTTCCAAAACCGTAGTAACCGGCCAGCAGGACGTCGAAAGATTTGCCGCTCGATTCCGGCGCTTCATCCTTCGGGCCTTTCAACTCAAATTGTTGCGATACGGGGTTCACTCGAATATCTCCCTGCCGCCCTTCCGCCATATCGGGCCTCCTATGTAATCCATGAGGACAATAGCCACGAAGCCCACGACCAGGCCCAGCCACCAACCGTTTACAACTCTTATCAGAGTGAGCGGCAGGAGTGTGTGGAAGTGGCAGAAGGCGTTTATCGCGGAGGCGAAGGCGAGGCTCGCGCCAACCCTGAATACTTCCCTGTAACGCGCGGCCCATCCCCTCCTGACGAGTGCGTGATAGATGACGAGGCAGGGGTACCCTACCAGAAACTCCTTTGTGCGGGGGCGGACGCCGAGCGCGCGCTCCAGCATATCCCTGAAGCTGATTTCCCAGCCGGGCACGGAAGAGACGTTGTCGCTGCGAACCGTGAGGATAAAGGCGGCTGCGAGGAGCAGGGCGACCAGGAGGAGCTCCCCCCACTCCGACGGGCGTCTCAATATCTGCGAAAGGGACTCCGGATGAACCCTCTGTTTGAGGTCGTTGGCCAGTATGAGAAGAGGCGGGAGCAGGAGCGTCAGTTTGACCCCGGAAAACGGCGTCAGGCGAAGCATGGCGAGAGCCGTTCCGTAATGCGCGGCGATGGTGAGCCCGCCTGCCAATACGATCAAAAGTCCGGCGATGAGCCCCGCAAACGGTTTTCTGTACTTGTCGAGCGCCCAGATAGTGGCCTCGGTCGCGGCTAGGGCGGCGGTAACGCCGCCCAACATTCTGGAAATAATCGTAATCCTGTGCGTCAGCAAACCTAAAATTATCGCGAAGATCACGAGCGCCGACGCTTCGAGGCGCGTAGCCCTCCTCGCTTCGCGAGTGACGTATCTGCGCGCGTGGAACCAGAGGCAGGCCGTAAATACGAACGCCGTGGCGAGAGCGGAGAGAAAAGAGGCGGTAAAAAGCGGAATCGTCGCGGGCCAGGCGAAACTATATCCCCTCGATGTGAGCGAATTTTGTATCTTATCCAGGTCCTCCAAAAAATAAGTGAGGCGTCCCGAGGCGTACAGCTCATACGGCCGCATCAAGAGGAGCCTGATCGACCGCTCGTGAACCGCCCTCACCATTCTCTCCACCACCTGATCGCGTGTCAGGAGGCGCGATATAAGTTCATCCCTCGTTATGCTGTGCAGCGGCAGTATATCTGGTTTTATCGCGGCATAAAGCGCCTGTGCGCCTACCTGCCGGACAAACTCCGCCTGAGCGGCCGCAATCCCGTTTTCCTTCAAAACGGCGGCGACAGGCGCGAAGTTCGGATATCCCGCTACAATCTGCCCGGACGGCAGCACGCATAATACTGACGGGAAGCGTCCCTTCAGCCACGCTATGGAGGCGGCGACTCTCTCGCTCGCCACGCCTGGAACGGGCGACGGTCGGAATATGGCCGCAGTTTGCTCGTCCTCGGCAAAGCGCAGCGCCTCAAAATCAGGGATGAGCCCCGCGTCGCCGAATTCTTCGATCGTCCCAGGCAGGACGATCAAAACTTGGCTTCCCTTATCGTATCTTACGCTTGCCGGTATCTTCACGCTCAAGTATTCAAGCGTGGCCGGGGCAATGGCCACTGACTTGTCGGCCAAGATAGAAGCGAGACTGCCGGGCCTGTTCACACCTTCGCGAATCCGCGCCGGAAACGACTCTAACGGCCCGTAAGAAAGGGGCATCGCACCGTTCGCGAGATCCCTTCCAGTAAACTCTTGAACGGTCAGCCCGCGCACCCCTCTTTTCGCCAGTTCGGCGAAAACGGCGTGCGGCGTATTGCCCGCCTGCCCGGACAGCGAGCGTACGTCTTTATACTCCGCCGCGACAGCCACCGTCCTGTGGCTCCACTCTACTGCAAGCCTCCTGTAGATGTCCCGCGACGAGAGCAGCAGCGCGGTAAGCATCAGTACCGCAAAGAGGCTGCCAGCGGAGATAAACGGACGCTTCATCTCCTCCAGCCGGTCTCCGATCGTAAGGGTCTCGCCTGCGGTTTGTATCTCATTGCCGGCGGACTCGCCGTCATCCCATCTTCCAGCCATCCGTCACATCTCCTCTCGACGCAATCTATTTATAAACTCTTTTAACATGGCGTTGAGCCTGAAGACCGGAAGCCCCACAACGTTAAAGTAACAGCCCTCTATTCTCTCGACCAAAAGCGCGCCGCGGCCCTGTATCGCGTAGGCCCCAGCCTTGTCGTCCCCTTCTCCGCTCTCGAGAAAATCGCGTATCTCTGCTTCCGAGAGACGGCCAAAAAAGACCGTCGTCGTCTCGAACCCGCTTTGGACGATCGCACCGGAGGTAAGCGCAATGCCGGTGTGGACGGCGTGCTTCCTTCCTGAGAGAGTCCGAAGCATAAAGAGGGCTTCGGCGCGATCGCGTGGTTTGCCGAAGGCGGCGCCGTCCACATCGACTACGGTATCGGCGCCGAGGCAAACGCCCGACGTCTTGGATGACGCGTACAGCGCTTTGAGGCGCGCCAGACGAACGGCAAGCTCCCGGGGTGTCTCGCCCGGCAGGGGCGTCTCGTCAACCTCACTCGTAAAAACACTGAAGGGAAGACCAAGCGAAGAGAGAATCTCCCTCCTGCGAGGGCTTCCCGAAGCGAGCACCAAGTTCGGAATCCGTATCGTCATCTCGTAACCAGAAGCCCTATGATGCCGCCTAAAAATGTCCCCAGGTTCATCCTGAGCCCAAAGTGGAATCCGAAATTGACCGCCAACAGATCCACCTCGTTCACGCCTAGGTTAAAGTTGACTATGTCCCTGAAGAGAGGCGCCGTTGTCGAAAAATGCTGAAAAAATATTCCGATGAACGTCCCCAGGATGACACAGGCCAAAAATATCAACCAACGAGTCGAATAGCCTCTGATTATCGCAGGCATGCGTCACACCCCCATAAAATACAGAATACAAGCTGTCCCGCCGGCGATCATGTTGTATATGGAGAACGACCACCACGCGTCGCCGGTCACGATTCTTCTGAGAAGCGAGAGCGAGACGAGCCCTGTTGCGAAAGCGGCCGCAGCGGCCGGTAACCAGCCTTCGGGCAGCGCCTGAGCGAAGTTTCCGCCGCCTCCCAATTTAACGGCCTCGTACAGCGCGGCCCCTATTATGGTCGGCACGGACAGCAAAAACGAAAATCTGAACGCCTCGTCACGCGAGAGGCCTGAGAGCAGTCCGGCCCACATCGTCGCACCGGAGCGTGAGATGCCCGGAATTACGGCAATGCCCTGGAAGAAACCCACGAACAAACCGTCTTTCGTGCGTACCGCGCGGTTTCCACCGGCAAAGAACTTCGACGAAAGGAGCAGAAGCGCTGTTATCCACAGGTTTCCGCCCAGCCAGAGCAGGTTTGACGCGGCATAGGCGGCGAGAGGCTCTATCAGTATTCCTATAGGCGCTGTCACGAAGACCCCTAAAATGACCGCCCAGCCGAAACGCCATCCGGCCCAGGCGCGGGCATGCCTGTTAAAGAAGCCGCACAGCCACTCCGCCAGAAGGGATATAATGTCCCCCGCGAAGTAAATGAGGACGGCCAGAAGGGTAGCCAGATGAAGGACGAGGTCTAACGCAAACGAAGGGTCGTCGATCCCGAGAGCTGCCTTGGCTATTCCAAGATGGCCCGAGCTGCTCACCGGCAAAAATTCCGTCAAGCCCTGCAACAGGCCAAGGAACATAGTTTCCCCACTCATCTCGTCACAACACTCCCAGCATCATAATTAACGATATAAATTTTATAAAATCACCCAGGCGACTACTGCTTTGCGCTCTGTTTCGTGTGAACGCGCTCGACGTCCTTCACGATAAATGCCAGGTTCCTGGCGTGATCGCCGATGCGCTCGAGGTTGCTCAGCACGTCGATAAAGACGACTCCGGTAGCCGGTTCGCACTTCCCGCTGTTCAGGCGTTCTATGTGACGGGCGCGCAGGACGCGCTCCATCTGATCTATTTTAGGCTCTATCTCCAGGACCTCGTCCGAGAGATTGCTGTCCTCGGACTCCAAAGCTTTAAACGCCTTTTCGACCGCCTGAAGCGCTAGGTTGAACATCCCGCTGAGTTCGGCGAGCGCCTTGCCTGAGAACTTCAGTTTTTTCTCCTGCATGTACTGCGCCGCTTCCACAAGATTTTCGGAGTGATCCCCGATGCGTTCGATGTCGCCGGCTCCGCTCGCGCAGGAGTTCAGTATGAGCGAAAGATCGCTGGAGAGCTCCGTCTGCCCAACCTCGGTCGAATAGCTGATAATGCTGTGCGTGAGTTCGTCGATCGTCTTCTCGACCATCAGGACTTCCGGGATGATCTTATTTTCCTTCTCTATAATGATTCTATAGCAATCCTTCAACATGCCGTAGGCTATCCAGCCCAGGCGGACCATTTCCTTGCGCACCGCGTCGACGCCGGCCGCGGGCGCGACTGAGATGAGTTTCGGGTTGAGATAGCTCGTGTTTCGCGCCGCGTCGGCTTCTTTTCTGTCGTCTGGGATAATCCTCCTGATAAAGGCGGTGTATTGGTTTACAAAGGGCAGGAACAGCAACGTGTTCATGATGTTGAACATGCTGTGTGAGTTTGCCACCTGCCGCGCGACTTCATCCGAGGTTCGCGAGACCATCGCCGAAAAGGGGGTGAGAAAGATCATCATAATGCAGGCGCCGATTACGTTGAACATGACGTGAGCGGCGGCGGCCTGTTTCGCGGAGCGGTTCCCGCCCAGCGACGCCAGAACAGCGGTGATCGTCGTTCCAATGTTGTCCCCAAGGATGATCGCAATCGCCGCGGGGAGGCTCAATAAGCCGTTAGTCGTCATCACCATCGTCAGCCCGACCGTAGCGGAGCTGGCCTGCACCAGCATCGTAACGCCCGCGCCTACGAGGAGGCCTACTACTGGGTTGTCGTTTACGAGGTTGAAAAAATCCTGGCGGCCTCGCAGAAAACTCATGGCGTTCTGCATCATGTCCATGCCCACAAAGAGGAGCGAAAAGCCCACCAACCCTGAACCAAATTGCCTCTGCCGCCTGTCCTTGCCAGCTACTGTCAGGAAAGCGCCGATTACGGCCGCGACTATCGCGTACTGCTGGATGCTGAATGCCATAAACTGGGCGGTGATCGTTGTGCCGATGTTTGCGCCCATTATAACGCCAAATGCTTGGGACAGTGTCATGAGGCCGACGTGGACGAAGCTCACGACCATCACGGTGGTAGCGCTGCTGCTCTGGATGATTACGGTAACCAGCGCGCCGACCGCCACGCCCCTGACGGGCGTTCCTGTAAGGGATGAGATCAGTTTCCTGAGGTTGTCGCCGGCGAGATCCTGAAGGGCGTCACCCATGATCTTTATCCCGTATATCAGAAGCGCCACACCGCCCAAAAGATTCAAGACGTCTTGAATGGACAATTCAACATCTCCCTCACATTACGCCTGCGGCTGAGATTTTTTCCTGAAATTCTTTGTCCTGTGTCTGCTCCTGGTTTTGGGCGCCGATATCTCCGGCGGTTTCTCCGCTCCGATGGAGGTAATCATCGGTATGATCGTCGGATACGCTCTGAAGTTCCGAGACAACACCTCTCGTACCCTCTTTCGAATCTCGCCCGCAAGCAGATGCCGTTCCACCGCTCCCGACCGCGCCGCGTCGAGCGCCTTCATGACGGCCTGTTCCATATCGGGCGTCATATTTTCTCTGTCCATCGAGAATACGCTGCCCTTGCTCTCTATATATATTGGAGCCGCGAGTTTCAACTCGCCGTCAGTGACGATGGAGATGGTTAAAACCCCGCTCTCCGAGAGCTCCTTGCGATCGCGAAGGAGGCTGCCCTCGAACTCGCCCAGCATCATACCGTCAACCAGAATGGCCCCCGACTGAACCCTGTCTCCTGTCCTGACGCGTCCGTCGTTTTCGAATAAAAGCGTGTCCCCGTTTTGCAGAATAAAGACGTTCTTCATCGGTATGCCCATATCCCTAGCAAGCTGACCGTGACGGACGAGATGTCTGTATTCTCCGTGAACCGGCATGAAATACTTCGGCTTTACGAGACTCAGCAATATCTTCTGTTCCTCGCGCGAGGCGTGTCCAGAGACGTGAATCGCCTCTGACTTCTCGTATATTACGTCGCACCCGCAGGCGAAAAGCCGGTTTACCGTGTTGCTCACGAGTTTCTCGTTCCCCGGTATCGGCGTGGCTGAGATCACCACGAGATCCTTTGTGCCGAGGCGCACCTGCCTGTGTTCCCCCTTGCTCATTAGGACAAGGCCTGAGAACGGTTCGCCCTGGCTCCCGGTCGTCAGCACCACAGTCCTATTTACAGACAGCTTCTCTGCTTCGGCCGAGGTTATCAAAAGGTCGTCAGGCACATCCATATAGCCGAGACGGCGGGCGAGATCGATGTATGAGAGCATACTGCGCCCGACCAAAACGACCTTGCGATTGAAGCGCGCCGCGGTCGCGAATACCTGCCGCGCCCTGTACAGGTTGCTCGCGAAGGCTGATATGATGATCCGTTTATCCTTGTGCGACCTGAATATCTCCTCGAACGCCTTTGTCACGACGGATTCGGAAGGCGTAAAACCAGGCCGTTCGCTGTTCGTGGAGTCCGCTAAAAGAAGTAGAACCCCTTCCTTCCCCAGTTCCGCAAGCGCGGCCAGATCCGTCCCATGCCCGCCAATGGTCGTCGCGTCCAGTTTAAAGTCGCCGCTGTGGAGGATAGTGCCGAGCGGAGTGCGAACAAAGACGGCAAGCGCGTCCGGTATTGAGTGAGAGACGCGTATAAAGCCGACCTCGAAACTTCCGGCTTTCACGATCATTCCCGCCTGCACCTGATGATACTCCGGCTTGTAGGGCAAACGCGCGTCCAGGAGCTTGTTCTCCACCAGCCCGAGCGTGAGCGGCGCGCCGTACAGTGGAACGTCCAAGCGCGGGAGCACGAGCGGCACCGCCCCAATATGATCCTCGTGGCCGTGCGTTAAAAAAATACCCTTTATCTTCTCGCGGTTTTCCACTAAATACTGGACGTCCGGAACCACGAAGTCTATGCCAAGCATCTCCTCCTCCGGAAACTTCATACCGCAATCTATGATGACAATTTCATCGCCATATTCGATGGCGGTAATATTCTTACCTATCTCGCCGAGACCACCCAACGGGATTATTTTCAAGCCGGTGTTTTTTTTACCGTGCGCGCCCGAAGCGGGCTTTCCGGCTCGCCTTCTTTTCGTTACTGTCATTCAGTTGACCAACTCCTCATTATTCATATCTGCAAAACTTCTAAATCCATAGTATCACAAAACATCCTCTCTTACGAACGCCGGCGTGACGGATAATGTTTTGCCCTTACCGTTTATATCCTATCACATTGCGGAGAAGATTTTTCCTCCACTCCTCGCCGGAAGCGTCCTCTACGCCTATCGGCGAGCCGCCGTCTATCACGCCGATTATCCCCCTGCCCTGAGCGCTCTCGGCCACGATGACCTGCAAGGGGTTAGCCGTCGCCGCAAAGACGCCGCAGACCTCCTGGACGGCCTTTATGCGCGAGAGCACGTTAATGGGATAACCGTTCCTCAAAACGACGACAAACGAATGTCCCGCGCCGATTCGGAGCGCGTTTCGCACGGCGCATTCGACGAGTTCGGGATCGTTGCCGTCCCGCCTCACGAGCTTCTCGATCGACGCCTCGCAAAAGGCAACGCCGAACAGAAGGGACGGAGAGGAGGTAACGAGCGCCTCGAAGATATCCTCCACTGTCTTGATAAAGTGGCTCTGTCCCACGATCACGTTGCAGTCCTCAGGAATTTCGACTGTTTCAAGCACAAGCTTCAGTTCTGACATCACATACACCTCCAAAAAAAAACCCCGGCTCCTTAGTCGGGGTAAAATGGTCATAAATCGGGTGTAACCTTACGCTAGTTACCAGTCTGTGTTCTTTTGAGTTCCTGAACCACGTCGTCCGTAATGTCCACGCCGCCGTAAAAGAGCGCGGTCTTGTCCACAACCACCGTTACCTGTTTTGCCGTCGCCACTGTCCGAACCGCGAGATCGATATCCTTAAACAGCGGCTGCATCAGCTTCTGTTCCTCTTCCGCGATCTCCTTGCGCATCGCCTGAAAGATCTCTGCTTTTTTGTTGTTATCCGTCTCTTTGTCGATAGCGGTCTTTGCCTCGTCCTGCTTCCTGTCCGCTATTTCCTTAATTTGTTTCAGAGTCTGCTCGTACTTCGGGTGCTGAAAAAGGACCCTCTGCGGGTCTATGCCGCCAACCTTCTCCTCAGCCGCCATCGCGGTTCCGGCCGCAAAGACCCCCAAGAACAGCGTCAGCGTGACGGCCCGCAAAAGTCCCCTTGAAATTCGCATTATAAAAGCCTCCCTTAACTTATTGCACACCATACAAAACGCATTTTACTAGCCTTCTTTTCGCGTGTCCAAGTATAATTGCTTATTAAAATTACAACTTAAAATGTCAAGGCAAAAGGTTCAAAATTTTTAGGCTTTCGCATGCTTTTCTACCGCGTTCGATAACTTATCCGCTACAAACAGCACGTCCTCATCCTCCATGTCCGTGTAAATGGGGAGTGATATTTCTCCCGCGGAGTATTCCTCCGCCTTTGGAAAATCACCTGGGGCAAACCCGAATCTTTCCCTGTAGTACGTGTGCAGGTGTACGGGGACATAATGTACCTGCACCCCGATGCCGTCGCTGCGGAGCGCTTCGAATACGGGACGCCGTATTTGGGGGCTGACCCATATCGGAAAGAGGTGGTACGCGTGGCCGGGGTGATCCGGCGGCAGCTTGACGTCCTTCGCGGCATGTGAAAGAGCCTTGCGGTAGAGCGCCGCTATCTCCTTTCGCCTGGATATGAAGCGCTCTATTCTCTCGATCTGGCTCGCGCCAAGCGCCGACGCAACGTCGGAAAGCCTGTAGTTGTAGCCGATATCTATCATATCGTTGTCCCACGGCCCGTCGTAAGGCCTTACGAATTGCCGGGGCGATTTTACTATTCCGTGGCTGCGGAAACGTCTCATGCGCTCCGCGAAACGCTCCGAATCAGTTACGACCATCCCTCCCTCCGCGGTTGTTATGTGTTTTACCGGGTGAAAGCTCAGGACGGTCATATCGGCCTCCCTCCCGACCCGCATCTCCCCTCTCCTGCCTCCAAAGGCGTGAGCAGCGTCCTCTATCAGGACGGCGCCTACCCGCTGCGCAAGCTCCTTGAACGGTTTCAAATCCACCGGGTAACCCGCGAAGCTTACGGGCGCTAAAACCTTGACAGGAGCGCCCGCGTTCGCGCAGACCTCCTCGGATAGTGTGGGATCGAGACAGAGAGACTCTTCTGATATATCGGCAAAAAGCGGGCGTGCGCCGCAGTAGATCGCGGAATTTGACGTGGCGGCAAACGTCAGCGGAGGAACAAGGACGAAATCTCCCTCCGAGACGCCGGCGGCGTACATGGCCCCATGCAGCGCGGCGGTGCCGCTGGAGAAGGAGACGGCGTAAGACGCCCCCGTATACTCGGCGGCCGCGGACTCAAAACGTTCGACAGCGGGGCCGGTGGTGAGCCATTCGCCCTTCAGCACCTCCACGACAGCCTTAATATCATCCTCGTTTATGCTTTGATGCCCGTAGGGCAAATATCTCATCGACACACAAGATTCCTCCATTTTTTTCTAATACCAATTCACGTGCAGCAGGCCGTAACGCTTCACCCTTCAGACCTTTGATTTCAAATTGGTGTAAAATCACGCCGGGTTACCGGAAGTCGGCCGTGAAGCGCTTTATCTTCTCGTGATCCCAAGCATCCCGCTGGCCCTCCGCGTCGATAATCTTCAGGGGAATTATTCTCCTGAAATCCGAATACTGCTGAAGCTTGATATCCGGGAAACCGGACTCCCTGACCGTAGCCACTATCGTGTGAAGCCCGGAAGTTCGAGCGACGTTCAAGACCGGCACCATATCGGTATCCTTCGAGAAAACCAGAATGGTATCCACCTGTCTATGAAAGGATACGTGCGAGATGTCGAGACCGATAAGCATGTCAACCTGCTTTTGCACAAGATTAGGCCGTCCGTTGACCTCGATATTCTGGCAGCGCTGCTGTCCCAGCCGGAGCGAAAAAAAATCGCTCTTCATCAGGTTATCCTGAAACTCCCTTGCCATCTCGTAGGTGTACTCGTGCTTTGCTTTCGGGGAGCTGTTTATGTTGCCCGGCGTCTCCGGAGTGAACCAGTATTTCTGGAACAGCCCGAGCTCGGCGGTTCCGGAGTATCTCCTGGAGTTGGTGCAAAAGGATTCAACTTCCTCGGACGTCATTGGAAGAGCCGTGTACAAAAAAATCCTGAACAGCCGCTCGCGAGGCAGAAGAAAGGAGTGAAACAAATAAGTGAGATGTTGCATGTTATTGCAGTCAAAGGCCAGTGATCTGTCCTTTCGCAAGGTGACCGAAAGGCACCCGTACAGATTTTGCCAGTCTACGAAAATGGCGACTTTATCCATAGTGCATTCCACCCTTACCGGAAGTCAATCAAAATAATTTCTGACGAGTTCCTCAAAAAAATTGCCGGATGACGTGTGAGCACACCACCCGGCCTTAAGATACTTTCTCGCTCCTGAGGAGCTGGGTAATTATTATCACCCCGGGCTATGTTTGTCAAGTGGAAAAATTAAATTTTGTCAAGCATAAAAACCACAGAAAATACTGCCTTAAAAAATCATTTTAAAAACGCCGATTGGTGCTGTCTGGTGGTACGAAGCGCTGCACGGCGCAACGATAAATCGCCTTCTCAATGTGCCGGAAGACGTTTGGGCGAGTTTTGCTCGAACGCTCTGTCAACCTTGAAGTTATTGATCAATGTTTCGGTGTCCGTCGCTATGTCAGAGAGGTTCCTGGACTCCGCGGCGACGCTCTCGACTACTTCCAATGTCTCGGCTGCGGCCTTGCCCACCGCGGATATCTCGTTTGTCAAGTTGCTGACGCTGCCATGTATGAGATTGGCCGATTCCGAAATTTCATTGCTCGACGCGGACTGCTGTTCGGCGGCGGCTGCAATCGCCTGCACGGAATCGTTCACGCGTCCGATCTCAATAAGAGTATCCTCCAGATGCTTGCGAGATTCCTCAGCCTTTACAACTATTTTTGAGATCTCAGCCGCGGAATCGTGCGTCGATCGGATGGCTTCCGCCGTACCGGACTGCAATTTTTCGATCAGATCCTTGACCTGTCCAGAGGCGACGTTGGATTCCTCCGCGAGCTTCCGCACCTCCTCGGCCACGACCGCGAAGCCGCGCCCCGCGTCTCCGGCCCTCGCCGCTTCTATGGCGGCGTTAAGCGCCAGGAGGTTAGTCTGGCTCGCTATGTTCGCGATTGTAGTTACGAACGAGGAAATAGAATCCACCGACGTGCCGACCGAGGCTATCCCCTCGCTGTTTTTGACTATTTCGCCGCCGATTTCGTCGAGTTCCCTCACGAACTCGTTTACCATGACTGAGACATTCCGGCTCAGTTTGGAGGTGTTGAACGACGCCTCCGCGCCGCTTGTAGCCGAGGCCGCTGTCATCGCTGCCGCGTGAGTCACTTCCTCTATCGATTTCGCGGCGGCGTCCGCGGCCCCCAGCGCGCTGCCCGAGAGCTTCTCGACGTTATGGAGAGCCGCCTTCGCGTTCATTACCGCCGAAGTCGCCCTGCCTACGAGGTCGTCCAGGTCGCCGGACGATACGGTCATCCTCTCGACTTCCCGCCGCATGTTGATAATTACATTGTTAAAGGAGTCACGCAAGTTTTTTAAAGACGCCACCATCGAGCCTATTTCCGTATTCGAGTTGATGTGCGCCTCGAGCCTCTCGGTCTCTTCGTCTACGGTGAGGTCGAGTCCGGCGATCCGGCCAAGGGAGTTCTCCATCATACGGATCGATTTGACTATCGTCGGTATCAATAACAGCATTACAGAGACGATCAGGACAAGCGCGCCGCCGCCAGCTATCGTCAGGAGAAATGTTATCCTGCCTACTATGTCCGAGATCTGCTTGTACGATATCACGATCCCCGGGATGTAACCGTTGCCGCTGGGGTAGAAGAACATGCGCTGTCTGTCGCCGCGCATCACATAATCGCCCATGCCGCCGCCCGCAGCGGATATCATCTTTTTCCCTACTTCCGCGAGTTCAGGGGTAATGTTAGGGCTCGATCTGGCGATGTTTTCCGTCGTTATATATTCTTTGTTCGGATGTTCGAGTATGGTTCCGTCTTTTGCGACAAGGATGCCGAACCCAGCTCCTATTACGTGAGCTTCGGCGATTTTTTGGGATAAAGTCGAGATGGAGAGGTCCGACGCGACCACCCCGAGAAGTCTGCCGGATTTGTCACTATAAAGCGGAGTCGCTATCGTGACGATAAGGGTTTTGGTTTGGGCGTCTATATAAGGGTCTGTGATTATCGTACTCCTCGCGGCCTTCGCGTCAATGTACCAGGGGCGGGCCCTGGGGTCATAGCCTTCGTCAGGTATCCAGCCGTTGCCGGAGATAAATTCGCCGGACAAATCCACGCCAACGTAAATATCCGTCGCGTTGTTTGCGGAGTTCTTTTCGAAGATGTCCGCCATCAACTCCTTCATCGATTCGATCTGAATGCTCCCATCCTCGTTGAAGAGCCCCAACACCCCGGGAGCGGCGTTCTCGCAGATATTTTTCAGCCCGTTAAAGTAGAGGTTTATCGCGTAAGCCGCGTCCTCCACCTTCGAAGCGCCTTCTACATTCGATATGTCGACCAGCACGCCCGACGACCTCACATACATCGTCGAGACCAGGGCGAACAGCACCACTACGATTACGGACGCGAGCAAAAACAATTTTGTGCGGATTTTCATAACATTCCCTCCCAGCTCACACTTTTGGAGTATCGAATATGTTTTCTATAAATTATGAACTCTTGAAAAAGAATAATTTTTAAAGATATTATGCCAGCAGCTTTATGGCTGTCAATAGCGCTATTTTTAACTGATAGACACTATTATCGCATCTAACAATTAATATAAGTGTTACTAAACAGAAAAAAACGTATATTAAAAAAGTTTAGCGTGCGGTATCCTAATCACGGCGCAATCGTTGTTGTCCTCTCACAACCCCGTTATTATATTTTAACCATCTAAAGTAAAATAAGGGTGATATAATAGCGCCCGTTATGTTAGTTTCACCCAAAGGAGCCGAAAATTATGACTATGGCAGCAAGAGCCGGAAAATGGAGAATAAATTTGACGGGAGAAGCCGCGTATAAATCTTTTTTTCCGTCCCCCCTGCCGCCTGCCCCAGCGCTTGAAATGGACAGTGACATGGTGAATACTATGATCGCTTGAGTGAGGTTAGAAACAAGGGCAATTATGAGCAGTGGGTAAAGTTCTTTTTACGGGCTGTTTACGAGTCGGCGAGAGACGCGACCGAGACCACAGACAAACTGATCGCGCTGCGCGAAAAAAACACAGCCGTTATCACCGCTTTTGGGAAGGGCGCAAAAATGGCTTTGCGGTTGTTGAGTTACCTGGAAGAAAACCCCATCATTGACATCCAAAAAACAGCCCTTACGCTCGGAACGACATTCAAGACTATATCGGACGCTGTAAAGCGGCTGCGCGAGACCGGCATATTGTCACAAGCGGCGGGTACAAAGAGAAACAGAATATTCGTGTATGAAGCATACCTGGAGATTTTAAAAGATGGTACTGTCAAGAATTATGCGCAAAATCTGTGAACCGTCTGGCAGAGCGCGTTTAGCTGGCCAGTTCGCCCGCCGCAGAAACCGTAACGGCATATTCAAAGATGCGTGGAGTATTCCTAATTCCAACTCCACTTGTCTATGTTTTCTCTGGAACATGTCAAAGCTCACTTGAAATGAAATATGGCAAAAGTACATTTTTATTTACAGAGCCATCACCCTACTTCCGTAAATTCCTTAATTTATCCCTATATGCATTATTTTTACTG
>JAISYM010000121.1 GCA_031269875.1 Synergistaceae bacterium | reverse complement strand
TAAGCGCGACGGTCTAAATTACTCAAG
This sequence comes from Synergistaceae bacterium, assembly GCA_031269875.1. Lineage (GTDB taxonomy): Bacteria > Synergistota > Synergistia > Synergistales > Synergistaceae > JAIRNC01. The sequence continues at coordinate 11,305 of JAISYM010000121.1, read as the reverse complement.
AAACAAGTGCTGGCAAAGGAAAACAGTAAAAAACAGAAATTGCTTCCGTTTATACGATACTATTTTTAGAGGTTGCATTTATCCATCAAAAGTTGCCTTTTCTTTTTCAAATCGTTTTTCTGTATTCGCTTTATCTCGATTTGCACTATTAAATGCAGCCCTATTCTTTCCGGTTGCATTTACCTCCTGAAAATTGCAGTTAGTTTTTCAATCGACCAAGACTTTCAAATTATTTTTCCCGGCGCTTCCGTAAAAGAATAGACTACGGCGGACGAGTCCTCCAGGTAAAAGACCTCAAATGTCGGATTGTCCGGGGACTGATATATCTCTTTAAAGCCATCGAACAGATCGAAGGCCTTCTTTTTTGCCAGCGCGTTCCCGTCAAAGACAGCCTTTCCGTTTACCCTTATCCATCTGCCGTCCGGAAGCATGGCGGACATCTCCACCTTCGGATTCTTTTGTACCTGTTTGTAAAAATCCTTCGCGTTCCCGGTAGTAAAATAAACCTTGCCCTCGAAGTCCATCACGAACCCAAAAGGGCGAACCCTGGCCTGGTCCCCATCGATCGTAGCGATATGAAACACCTTAGCCTCACCGAGCAACTCCGCCACCCTGCTCATCAAACAACCTCCCTTGTCGCGGCGTCCACACACGCCCGAATTTTTGTAACTATATTATACCCGAAAATCAGGCGTATCCAATGCGCGCGTCAAACACCGCACAGCGGCTTGATCTCAAGTACGCCCGCGCGCAATATGCGCCGAAACCGCCGCTACCACGTTTTGGGAATAAATCCCTCAGGAACGTCGATCTTCACAGTGTCGCCGGTCTGCGTGATGACGAACATGCCCATTTTGAGCGCGGCGGTTTTAACGGCGTCCGGCATGATGGCTCCCGCGAGAGCGCCGTAAATCTTCCGTTTGTCGTTTTTCTTGTCTTTGTTGAGGCGAAGTATCCGCAATCGCCGCGCGTGGTCTTTCACGTCGCTTTGGGACGGCTTCGACTTCACTTCAACACCGACGATAGAATCCCCATTTTCCAGGAGGATATCGAACTCCGCGATTTGCTGCCCGCTCTCCTCGTCGTGAATGACCCGGCGCAGCCCGGAAATATCATCAAAGTGAAAGCCCTGGGCATTGAACTTCTGTACGATGTTGGGCGCGACCAAATGTTCGGCCAACTCTCCAAAACGATTGCCCAGCTTTCCGATCTGCCGGTCAGTCTCTTTCATCTGCCGGCCAGTCTCTTTGATTAATAAGTCAGTCTCCTTGAGTAATAAGTCTGTCTCCTTGATTCTCCGGGCATTATCCTTTATTAGCTCGTCCGTCTCCCGCAGCTTCCGGTCTGTCTCTTCGCTCATTTTTTGCATACGCTTTTCCGATTCCTGGAACATTGCCCATACCTTCTCAAACGTCAAGCCCATTTCTGGTTCGCGCGTTTGCGCGGTCGTCGTCATTACGTCGCACCTCCCACTCCCTAAAATCTTCGATTTCATTCTACCACCGGACGGGAAAAATTGCTCCGAAAAATGGCTTGTGAGACGGAAAACAAGGTATATAATGTTTTAACAAAGCAGAAACATAAAGGGGCGTGTATATCACAAAAGCTGCGATACAGACATGGACGGAAAGGTTCGAGGGATATACGGGAACATACGAGGCGGGGGAATTTGACACGTCCTCGGTCATAAAGGAAAAGTTCTGGGATTAAAAACGCGCGTTTTGCGCTATAATCTTTCCGTTTGTTACTGGAACCGCTGGTTGAATAGTTTGCTGCGGTCACCCACGCTTACTCCCGCTCAAAATTATTTAGGCATCGGTGTCCGTTCGGGATCATTGAATGAATAATTTTGTCTGTGGCAAGTCGTATCTACAATTTTTCGTCAAAATTATTATATTTCACTGCTCCCTCCATAATCGACACAAAATAATAAGGAGGCAACAGGGTAAATGGCGCAAAAAAAGTATATCTACGATTTTAACGAAGGCGACGCCAGTATGAAAGCGCTGCTCGGCGGTAAGGGCGCGAACCTTGCTCAGATGGACAGGATCGGACTTCCGGTGCCGCCAGGCTTTATAATCACCACCGACGCCTGCAAAGCATACTGGACACAGGGCGAAAACCTTTTGGACGAGATATGGCCGGACGTGAAAGCTGCCGTCGCCCGCGTCGAGTCGGCCGCGGGCAAGAAGTTAGGCAGCCTCGAAAACCCGCTCTTAGTCTCCGTGCGCTCCGGCGCGCCGGTGTCCATGCCGGGCATGATGGATACCATCCTGAATCTTGGCTTGAACGACGAAACGGTCGAGGTGCTGGCGCATGTGTCGGGCGACGCGCGTTTCGCCTTCGACAGTTACAGGCGCTTCATTCAGATGTTCTCCGACGTCGTGCTGGGCGTGAGCGTCGACCTCTTCGAGGAAAAACTGCGGGCGCTTCGCGGGACGCTTGGCGTCGAGTTCGATTATCAGATACCGGCGGACTCCCTTAAAAAGCTCATAGTGGATTATAAAGCAATAGTAAAAAGCGCTGGCGCCGAATTTCCCCAGGATCCCGAAAAACAGCTCCGCTTGGCGATCGACGCGGTTTTCCGCAGCTGGAACACGCCGCGCGCCAACACTTACCGCAAAATACACGGCATCTCCGGCGACCTGGGCCCCGCGGTCAACATCCTGTCGATGGTCTTCGGCAATCTTGGGGACGACTGCGGCACTGGCGTCTGCTTCACGCGTAATCCATCCACCGGCGAAAATAAACTTTACGGCGAGTACCTGATGAACGCGCAGGGCGAAGACGTGGTAGCGGGCATAAGAACCCCAAGCCCGATAGCCGAATTGGAAAAGGTCATGCCAGAGGTCTACAGGGAATTCGCCCGGATAGCGAACCTCCTGGAGACTCACTATAAGGATATGCAGGACATAGAATTTACAGTCGAGCGCGGCAAACTCCATATCCTTCAGACCCGCAGCGGCAAACGCACGGCGGCGGCGGCCGTCAAGATAGCGATGGATATGTACAGGGATGGCCTGATAGATTCCCGCACGGCGGTGGGGCGCGTCGCCCCCGATCAAGTCGAACAGCTCCTGCACCCGCAGATCGACCCGTCCGCGAAGTACGAAATACTCGCAAAGGGCCTCCCCGCCTCCCCGGGCGCCGCGGTCGGGCGCGTTGTGTTCGACGCGGACGAAGCGGCGGCGGCAGACAAGGACAGCCCAGTTATCCTCGTGCGCCCGGAGACCACGCCGGACGACATTCACGGGCTCTTCGCGGCAAGGGGCGTCCTTACGAGCCACGGCGGCATGACGAGCCACGCGGCCGTGGTCGCGCGCGGAATGGGCAAGCCGTGCGTATCCGGCGCTGAGAGCGTCAAGATCAATCTCGACGCGCAGAAGTTCACCGTAGGCGACGTGACCGTGCGCAAGGGCGACTTCATCTCGCTGGACGGTTCGCGCGGCGCTGTGATCCTCGGCAAAATGGCGCTGGTGGAGCCTGAATTTTCGGAGGATTTCAGCGCCCTGCTCGAAATGGCCGACAAAGAGGCGAAACTTCAGGTCTGGGCCAACGCGGACACACCGGAGGACGCGAGACGCGCGCGCGAGTTTGGCGCTGTGGGCATTGGCCTCTGCCGCACGGAACACATGTTCATGGCGGCCGACCGCCTGCCCTCGATGCAGAAGATGGTCATCGCCTCCACAAAAGATGAGCGAATCGCGGCGCTGTCCCAGCTCGAATCAATGCAGCGTGACGACTTCATCGGCATATTCGAGGCTATGGACGGCTATCCTGTGACAATCCGTCTGCTCGACCCGCCGCTTCACGAGTTCCTCCCCAAGATACCGGAATTCGAAAAGGAGCTGGCGTCGATCGACCCCGACAGCCCCCGGGCCCAGATCATCAAGGCAGAGATGGCGAGGGCGTATGAGCTGCACGAGGCGAATCCGATGCTCGGTTTCCGTGGGTGCCGCCTCGGTATCGTGTATCCTGAAATTTATGAGATGCAGATAAGGGCGATAGTCACCGCCGCATGCGAGGTCGCGTCGAAGGGTGTACGCGTCATCCCGGAGATAATGATGCCCCTAATCGGCGTCCGCGAGGAGATCAAACGGCTCAAGGAGATGGCCGTCACCATAGCGGATGAAATTATAAAGAAGGAAAACGTGAAGCTGAGTTACGAGGTGGGCACGATGATAGAGGTGCCGCGCGCGGCAATGGTGGCGGACGATATAGCGGAGTTCGCGGAGTTCTTCAGCTTCGGCACGAACGACCTGACGCAGACGACGTTCGGCTACTCGCGGGACGACGCGGAGAACAAATTCCTCGGCGTGTACGTGGACGAAAACGTCCTTGAGCATAACCCGTTCCACGTACTCGACAGGGACGGCGTGGGCGGGCTGATGAGGATCGCTGTCGAGCGCGGCAGGGCTGCGCGAAATGGCATAAAGCTGGGCATCTGCGGCGAGCACGGCGGAGACCCGTCGTCCGTGGCCTTCTGCCACTCGCTTGGCCTGAACTACGTGAGCTGCTCGCCGTTCCGCGTGCCGGTAGCGCGCCTCTCGGCGGCGCACGCGGCAATCGGCCTGCTGAAATAAAGAGGGGCCGTGGGCACTGCCCACGGCCTTTATGAAAGAAGGTGTCCGTTTGGAACGCAGGGTATCCGAGTCGCACCGAAAATTCCTGTCGGAAGAATCGCGTATGTGGGTGGAGGAAGGCTTGATCTCAGAGGACGCGCGGACGGGCATATTGGCGCGATACGTACAGGCAAGGCGGCTTCCTGAGATAGTGCCGCTCTTGGGCCTGTCGATGATAGGCTTGGGCGTCTTGAGCTTTATAGCGGCGAACTGGCGTTATATTCCGGCGCTGCTCAAGGTAACGCTCATTGTCTGCTCCTATCTCGGGTGCGTTACGGGGGCGTATTTTTTGGAGAGGAGAGGGCGGCGAGGCGCGGCGGACATGCTGCTCTTTCTCTCCGGTTTTTTGCTCCTGGGAGGACTTGCCCTGATCTCTCAGGCGTTCCACATCGAGGGGAGCCCAAGCGGCCTTTTAGGGACATGGCTTTTGGTGTTCGCGCCCACTTTTCTGATCGTGCGGAACATATCAATTTATATCTTATACGAGGTAGTCTCAATCGTTTACATGAATATGCGCTATATGGAGCGTGACGTTTTCCCGTTCTTGGGGCGGGAAGATGTATACCTGCTCTTAGGCCCGGCCGCGCCCGTCGTCCTGCTCATAGTCCTAGTGGGTACCGGGTGGTGGATTTGCCTGGACGAGCGGGGGATGGGAAGTGCCGGCGGGGAGTCGAAGCTGAAAAGTTTTTTCATCGGCGGTCCGGCCAGAAGGATTTTCTTGAGCAATTTTATGATCTTGAACTGGTTTACCTGGATGTGCGTAATAAACAGCAGACACGACAGCATTTTGCCGTTCGTCCTGGGCGTGCTGGTAATCGGCATCCTCACCATCACGGCCGGCAAATTCCTCGACGCCTTCGACCTCGACTGGCAGGGGCTGCTGCTCCTGGCCGCCGCGGGCATCACGCTCTCCTTCCCCTTTGCGTGGAGCAGCGAGCGCTGGTATCGTTCAGGCTCGGATAAAGAATTTCTGGCCGCTACCCTCATGTCGAGCATAGCGCTGGGCAGTTACCTCGTCTACCGCATAATCCGCAGGTACAGGGGCAGCGGCTTCACCACGTTTTTATTCTGCGCCCTCCTGGCGCGGTGGTACTTCGGCATGTTCTTCACGTTCATGTCGCGTTCGATGTTCTTCATCTCCGGCGGCGTAATCCTGCTCTTGATAACATTCGCGTCGAGGAAGTGGAGTAGGCTCGCGGCCCAAAAAACAGGCGGTGACGGCAATGACCCCCCAATTTAACCTCCTCGCGCTAACCTTTCTCCGAAATACGCGGGCGAAATACGCGGCGGTGGCGCTCCTGCCATTGCTGGCGCTGCTTTACACCCCGATCGCAAACTACTCGATTTTGTTCTTCGGGCAGAGAGTGCTGCTGGAGACCCTCCCAGTGGACCCGACCGACTTCCTGCGCGGCGACTACGTACTTCTCGACTACAAGATCGAAGACGTGGACGATTTCGTCAATCAGGACGAGTGGGACGCGGATTATGACAGGCAGGGGCGCGAATCCTACGTGAGCCTCGCCCTGGACGCCGGCGGCGTAGCCTCCGTCACGGCCGTGTCCGATGAGCGGCCGTCAGGGCTTTACATCAAGGGGCGCGTCAAGGAACGCTGGAGCGATAGTTTCATCTGTGACTACGGGCTGGGCGTCTACTACATCCCGGAGGGGACGGGGCGCGAGCTGGAGGAGGCCATAGGCGACAAGCGTGTGCTGGCGGACGTTCGGATTCTGCGGGGGCGCGGCGTGATAAAGAATCTCGAGGTCAGAGCCGATCAAAAGTAGGGGCGGCAATCTGCCGCCCGAATCCGTATTATTTCGTTTCTAAATCAGATGAACCTCGATGCGCTTTAGAAACGGAATAATACCGATTTAATTTTGAATTGGTATAAAAACAGGCTCCAGCGCTTCAACCTTCAGGCCTTTGACTTCGAATTTGGTATAAAAAAAGAGGCCTTGCGGCCTCCTCCGAATACGACCACGGCTTTTTCCCGCTTTTCTGGCGATTCAACCGTGGACGGACAGTATCAGATAGAGCTTGCCCGTCCCAACCTTAAAGGGCAGGGTGAAGTTCTTTATGTCCTGTTTCTTCGGTGGAATCGCCCTTATATTTTCCCCTGAGAGGAGCTGAGGAGGAGTGATGTCCAGTCCTGGCACGTTTGCCTTTATAAGTGCCTGACCGCTTATCATGTTTGTCAGCTCCCCAAGAACACTCATGGACATCGGGTCTTCCGCGTCGGCCTTCACCATCCCTCCGGTGAAAGCCGAAACATACGCTTCAAACGCGCTCAAGTCAGCCATCACAGACGCGGTGCTGTGGACGCCGGAACCGATTATACCGATAAGCGCGGCCACCCTGCTGCCCGGCGCGTTCACACCAGGAGCCACCTCTCCTTTAAGAAATTCCACCTGTAATCCTACCGTCTGGCTTACGCTTATCAAGGCGCCAGTATACGCGTTCACGAGCGTTGATAACAATGAACCTCCGCCTGAGGACATTTGGTTATCCTCCCTCCTTCGAATCTTGACGCATACTACTAAGATATAAGCATATGCGAGGGTATTTTACCATCGTTCTCCGGTTGTGGAAAACCTATTTCGCAATCTGCCTCGGATAACGAACCGTATCGCCCTTTAAGAAACGCCGATTCCTCGTTTCAGAATAGCCCAAGCCGCGAGATCATCAACAGGACGCGGCGGTACCCTCAAAGAGAGCGGCACTATCTTCCATAACCCGCGCGGAGGATTGAGCCTCCAATAGAGCAATCTCCCCTCCGAGGTTGTATGTCGCTCATCTATTATATTATAAATTATATTTTTAGCTTCGAGTTTTCTACTAAAAAATAGCGAACCAGTCCCATCTCCAATAAACAAACAATCGGCGCGAAAGCCATAACCTTCGCCGTTTTTTTCAGTAACCCATCCCTCGATCGGCTTGAAATCACCGGCTGTCAAGCAGCCGATGACGACTTCAAATTTATCGGCGGGAATTATCGCCGAAAGAACCAGCCTATCGCCCGCCGGGCCGTTCGCCAACGCCAGACCGAACTTTTCGCTTCCCGGATCTATCCCGCAAGCGGTCACGGGACGGCGTCCCCTCTATATGCCAACGGTGCTATCCCATCTTGGGTACATCCACATCCACTGCTCGGGCGTTTCACGAATCCACGCCGATATCACTTCGTTGCACTTGTCGGCCGCGTACCGAACGTCTTCGCCGAACGGCTCTCCGTTCGGGCCTTCGAGCGGAGGCTCTACCGTCATCAGAAAGCGCTCTCCATCGGGCCGGCGGACAATGTGAGCCGGCACCACCGGGGAACCGAATTTCTGGGCGAGTTTTATAGGGCCTATCGGTGTGCTTGCCGGGAAGCCCAAGAACGGAGATACCACGCCGGAGGCCTTGGCGTCCTGATCCAGCAGAACGCAGAGAATCTCGCCCCGCTTGAGGCACGACAACGCGGCCTTGAGCTCAACTCCCTTGCTCACGTGGTTTACCCCAACGCTCCTCCGCGTGTCCGCGATGGCGTCCGTTATCCTCCGGTCTCTCTGTTCCGCGCCGATTGCGCTCACGGGAAAACCCCTGCGCGCGAGAAGGGCTGCGCCGTACTCCCAGTTTCCTATGTGAGCGGAGAGGAATATCACCCCCCTGCCCATAGCCAACGCGTCCCGCAGAAACTCCTCGCCTTCGAGGTCGATCATATCTTCGAGGCGACCCGACATCAGCGGAAGCCGCAGAAATTCCGCAAGGCACCTGCCGAAGTGTTCATACGCGCCCGATATCACCCTCTCGGCGTCCGCGGCGTTCACGCCGAGCGCCTTTGCGCACCTTGCCCTGGCCTTCGTGAAGCGCTTGCCGGACAACCGCCCGGCCACAGCGCCCAAAGACGCCCCCAAGGACAACGCGGCGCGGTGAGGCAGAGCGCGGCATAGCAGCCTGAATACCGAAATTAACGCCCATATAACCGGCTGTCTTCTCATCCGCCGAACTTGCTCCGGCAGTTCGCCGCGCGATTCGCATTATTTTTTACCAAGGCCGGCCTCCGCTGCCTCGATAGCCTTCTTCAACACCTTGAAACGGGCGTACAGTTTGTCGTTTGCCTCTATGATAATCCAGGGCGCGAAGGTTGTACTTGTACGCAGCATCATCTCCTCCGCAGCTTCCTCATATTTAGGCCACTTCTCCCTGTTTCGCCAGTCCTCGTCCGTTATTTTCCAGTTTTTCTCTGGATTTTCCATCCTCTCGTCAAATCGCGCGAGTTGCTCGGTGTCGTCTATATGCAGCCAGAATTTCACGATGATAGCCCCATAGCGGAACCACTGGTCTTCCATTTCATTTATCTCGCCGTAGGCCCTGCTCCACTCCTCCTCCGTCGAAAAACCTTCGATCCTCTCCACCAGAACCCGTCCGTACCAGCTCCTGTCGTAAATTCCAATGTGTCCCGCTTTAGGGAAAGCATCCCAGAAGCGCCACAGGTAGTGATGCGCGCGTTCCCAGTCGTTGGGCGCGGCGGTCGGAGAGACCTGGTATCCGCGCGGATCCAGCCGCTGCGTGAGGCGTTTTATACAGCCGCCCTTGCCGGCGGCGTCCTTTCCCTCGAAGGCGATCACCATCGGGCGCCGCGCCTTGTAGAGTTCGTACTGAAGCGCGCGAAAGCGTTCTTGAAGCTTCGGTATGCGCTCGTCGTACTCCTCCCTCTCAATTTTCCTGCTGAGGTCGACGTTCTTGAGAACGGACGGCTCGCTAGTGAACGAAGATGCTTCATCGACCGCGTCTTTCGCCTCTCCCACGTTTTCCTCGATCTCCGGCTGCCCCGGGAGGGCGCTCTGTTTTTTTACGGAGCGCGCCTCCAGTCCCTTTTCAATGGCCTTCGCTACCGTGCTGAGTATCTTGACCGTCGCGTAGCGTTTATCGTGAGACTCCACAAGCGTCCAAGGAGCGTATGACTTATCGGTGTACTGAATTATCTCGTCGATCAGCTTCACGGTGCTGTCATACTTTTCGTTGTCCTTCCACTCCCGCTCGCTCACACGCCACGCTGACGACGCGTTGTGATCCAGCTTTCGGAGGCGTTTTTTCTGCTCCTTCTTTCCGATGTGGAGGAAGAACTTTATTATTATGTAGCCGTCCTGCGAGAGCTGCCTCTCGAATGACGAGATATCCGCACAGGCGTCCATGGACTCCGGGTCGTCCATCACCAGCCGGTACCAGCTCCTGTTGAAAATACCTATCCGGCCTCTGGGAGGAGTCATCTGCCAGAACCTTCGCATCGGCGGCCAGTACGTGTTCTGATTGTCATCCGCGCCGGCGTGAACGTAGTGTACCCTGAAGCCCCTCGGATCGAGAGGGAGGATAAGCTCGTTCATAAGCGTCCCCTTGCCGGAAGCCTCCCAGCCCTCGAAAATTATAATCACCGGCATACCGGCGGCCCTGGCGCTCCGCTGTAGTTCGCCAAGCTTATCTCGGAGCGGCGGTACTATCCGCTTGTATTCATCTTTGTCCAGTTTCCTGGAAAGGTCTATTTTTTCAAGCACGGCAAAACGCCCCCCTATTTTTAATATAGGCCTCGTTTAATCGTTACGATTATATACCTAATTTTTTCGCCGCGTCGATGTATAATGCCGCAAGAGCGTCCGCGAAGATGACAGATACCGGAAAACACCTGCCGATAAATCAGCCTTCCGGCGCGCTTCCTAAAAAAACCAAGACGGGAGAACTCTAATGCTGCGAATGAATGAATTATCCGGCGCGCGAAAAATCCTTTACCTGAACGGGGCCGCCGGCATCTCAGGCGACATGTTCCTGGGGGCGTTAACGGACGCCGCCGTCTCTTTGGACCGTAACTTTTCCCTGGCGGAGCGGTTTGCCAAAATAAAACTTTTCGAGCCGGGAGAGGTCGAACTATCCGTAAGCAAAGAGACGCGCGGCGGGATAACGGGGGTCAAAGTCGGCGTAATTACGCCGGATGAGCGTGAGCATGACTCTCACGGTCATCACGGTCATCACGATCATCACGAAAACAGCGCCAGGAACCTGTCCGGCATACTGGAGACGCTGGCTCACAGCGATCTCCCGTCTGCCGTAAGAGATATGTCGTCTCTCGCCTTCACGCTCCTTGCCGAAGCGGAGGCGGAGGTACACGGCGTAACGCCGGAGGAGATTCACTTTCACGAGGCCGGCGCGGCGGACTCCATTGCCGATATCGTCGGCGCCATGCTCCTGATGGATCATTTCGGCTGGCCGGAAGTCATATCATCGCCCATAAACGTCGGTTCCGGCACGGTAAAGTGCGCTCACGGCGTTCTTCCGGTTCCCGCTCCGGCGACGAGCCTACTTTTAAAGGACATGAAGATATTTTCGTCAGGCATTCCGATCGAGAGGACGACGCCCACAGGGGCGCTCCTCCTGCGCGCGCTTTCCGGCCCGGACGGTTTCCGGGATCTTCCGGCGGGACGAGTGCTGTGCGTGGGGACAGGACTCGGCTCGAAGGACACGCCGGACATCCCGAACGCCCTCCGTGTCATGCTGATCGAGCCGGAAGACGCGCAAACAGGGCGCTTCCTCCGCGATGAACCGTCTCTCGTGGAGGCCAATATCGACGACATGAACCCGCAGGATTTCGCGCGGGCGGCGGATCTGATGCTGGAACAGGGGGCGCTCGACGTCTGGCGCGAAAGTATCCTAATGAA
>JAISYM010000088.1 GCA_031269875.1 Synergistaceae bacterium | reverse complement strand
CGTCTGATATCGTATTCGGCAACATCAGACGCCTGCTGAACGGGGAGCGGCTGGAAAATCTCGTCGATCCGGTCCGCGGCTTTTAAAACCGCTGGCCCGGCCGTTTTTGTCCGCGGGCGGAGCCAGGCGCGGTACGCCGGGTGAGATAATTTACATAGGAGATGTGGGAGATGGAAAAAATAGGTTTCATAGGTCTGGGAATTATGGGGAAACCGATGGCGAAAAATCTCATAAAGGCCGGACATGAACTAGTGGTGTTCGACACAGCCGAGGCGCCGGCGGAAGAACTCGTCAGTTTCGGCGCCGAACGGGGAGCTAGCGCCGCCGACGTCGCCTCGAAGGCAGGCAAAGTGATCATCACCATGCTGCCCGACTCGAAGGACGTCCGGGACGCGGTCTCCGGGCCGAAAGGCATCCTGGAAGGCTGCAGAGCGGGGCAGACGGTGATCGATATGAGCTCCATTTCCCCTATCGTGAGCAGGGAACTTGAGAAAGAGCTCGCGGGGCGCGGCGCGGAAATGATCGACGCGCCCGTCAGCGGAGGCCAGGAGAAAGCGGAGCAGGGCACGCTCGCGATAATGGCAGGCGGCAGGGACATCGTCTTTGAGGGCGTCAAAGACATTCTCGCGTGTATGGGGGCGACAGTGACTTTGGTCGGAGAAATCGGCGCGGGGCAGATAACGAAACTGGTCAATCAGATAATCGTCGGCGTGAACATCTCGGCCGTCGCCGAGGGCATGGCGTTCGCCCGGAAAGCCGGCGCCGACCCGCGCAGGGTTTTTGAGGCCATCCGGAAAGGCCTGGCGGGGAGCCAGTGTCTCGAGGACAAAGCTCCGCGCATGTTCGAAGGCCGATATGCTCCCGGTTTCCGCGTCGCCCTGCATATAAAGGATCTGTGGAACGTTCTCGAAACCAGCCGCGCGATAAAAGGCTCAGTTCCGCTCTCAGCTCAGGTAATCGAAATGATGATCGCTCTCGCGAACGAGGGCCATGAAGGACTCGACCACGCGGCGCTGGGTTTGTATTACGAAAAGCTGAACGGTGTGGGTCTCGGGGAAGACAAGGCATAAAGCCCAGTCCCGTAAGTCAGGCGGACGCATAGGATGCCGGTCGTAAAAAACAATGAAAAAAGGGGAGATCGATGTGAATAAAGAACAGCTGCTCCAAAAAATTGACGCTTTCATCCAGGAAAACGAAAAAAATATCATAAACGATATCGCGGAGCTGATATCGAAACGGAGTGTAAACGGGCCGGCCGAGGAAGGGGCTCCGTTTGGCAGAGGCCCGCGGAACGCTCTCGACGCCGCGCTTTCCGTGGCGGAACGCCTTGGCCTCTCGACCTCCGACGGGGACGGCCACGTAGGCTGGGGAGAACTCGCCGCCGGCGAAGGGCATATCGCCCTCATAGCCCATCTCGACGTCGTTCCGGAGGGTGAAGGATGGGACACCGACCCATACATTATGGCGGAGAAAGACGGCTGGCTCATCGGGCGCGGAGTGAGCGACAACAAAGGCGCGGTCGTAATTTCTCTTTACGCGGCGTCTTTTTTCGCCCGCGCCGGGGAACCCCTGAATTACGGCATACGCGTCCTGCTCGGCTGCGACGAGGAGAGCTGTATGCGCGACGTGCCGCACTATCTTTCGCGCAACCCCGAACCGCTTTTCTGTTTTACGCCCGATGCCGATTTTCCGGTGTGCAACGGTGAAAAGGGCGTTTACGCGAGCGGCGTTTTTGTATCGGCCCCGGTTTTTTCGAATATTTCATCTTTCACGGGCGGTCTTGCGACTAACGTGATTCCCGCCGACGCGTCCTGCGTAATCCGCGGCGGAGCCAAAGAGTTCAAGGAAACAGAAGGTATCCGCGTCACTCCGCGGGACGACGGTTCGTATCTCATCGAGGCTCATGGCATCGGGGGACACGCCTCGATTCCCGAGGGATGCGTAAACGGGATCGGGATTCTGACTAATTTCCTGCTTGACAACGGGATCGGCAGCAGTGACGAGAGGGTTTTTCTCGAGCTGCTTCGGAAGCTGCACTCCGACGTGTATGGGACAGACCTGGGAATTGCGTGTTCCGACGAAATACTCGGGCGGCTGACCTGCATCGGCGGGATGATTTCGCAGGAAGACGGCGTCGTCCGCCAGGACATAAATATTCGTTATCCGGGGTGCGTGACGGGCGAAGAACTCACACGGTCCCTCTCCGAAATCGCGTTTTCCTGTAATTCGCGGTTCGAAGAAGGAGAGTCCATGAAACCCTTTTACATACCCGCGGATTCACCCCCTATTCAGGTTCTGCTTTCCTCTTATAACGAAATATCGGGCCTTGAGGCAAAGACCTACACTATGGGAGGGGGCACTTACGCGAGACGTTTCAGAAATGCCGTGGGTTTCGGCCCCGGCGACAACAAGCCCCGCCCTCCGCACCTGCGCGGGGATCACTCTCCCAACGAGTCCGTGTCAGTTTCTTCCCTGAAAGAAGCCCTAAAGATTTATATTTTGTCGCTGTGGCGTCTTGAGCAATTGTCATTGGAGGATTTCACCCCTCCTCCCAGCCTCGGATAAATGGGATGGAAAAACAAACGTCCCGGGCCGTTTGCGGGACGGGCGTCAAGCTGCCGGATTTCAAGACAGCTGATTGTGATCGGACCAAATTACGGTTTACAGCGATAACGACGTTCGGTTCACTTTCAAGGACGGCACTCACATAAAGGCTTAACAGCAAATATGGAAGCCCCATCGGAGCGGTTGCTCTGGTGGGGCTTATGAATTCACGGAAATTTAACAAAAACATTTGCTCTGCACATCGTTTCCCTATTGACAAAAGCATTGTTCAGTATTAAAGTGTTAATGTATTAACTTTCAATATATTTACAGTTCATCATTTTAACCGCGGATGAGAGGACGAATAATTGGATAAGTCATTGGCTCGCAAACTCATGCGATCGATATTTCAATTTAAACGGCTCACCGGAGCGGGTTTCGTTGTAAACTCGCCAGGCAATATAAATGATATCAATATGTCTGAACTCGTTCTACTTAAAGCCTTTGAAGGAAACTCGCTTGAATCGGATTCCAATGTTTCTCTGTCAGAAGTCAGGCCGTTTCTTGCCATTTCAAAAGCAGCCGTATCGCAAATGCTCGGCGCATTGGAAAAGAAGGGCTACATCAATCGAGACGTGGACAAGAGCAATCGACGAAACTTGATTGTCTCTTTGACCGAAAAGGGGCGGGAAGCTTTAGAAGCGGTATATGACGACTTCGCTTGCAAAATTGAAAGAATAATCGCCTGCATCGGCGAAGATGATGCGATTCACTTGATTTCAACCATTGACCGTATGAGCGAAGCGCTGGAGCAATGGCAGCAGGAGAAATGAGCTTGAAAAACATTATATTTTACTTCTCCGCGGCGGGTAACTGCTTGACCGCTGCGAGGGACATTGCGAAACACCTAGGGCGACACGGAACTTGTCAATATCGCCTCTGTTCTGAATGAGGAACTCATTGACCTGCCCTACGAGCGTGTCGGTTTCGCGTATCCGTCGTACTATGTAAGCGCGCCGCCCGCAATCAGCAAGTTCGTGGAAAAACTGAATTTTGAGCAGCCGCAGTATGTTTTTGCGGCTGCAGCAGCCGGAGGCGCATGGGGTCAGTCGTTCCTCAGTTTGACGAGCGAGCAGGAAAAGGCAGATGACGAGATAATCGAAATATACCGCGGTCTTTGGAAGATAGAGGAATCGTTCAAGGTCACCAAGAGCGACCTGGAGACCCGTCCGGTGTACCTCTCCCGTGAGGAGCGGATACAGGCTCATTTTCTTATTTGCTTTGCCGGTCTCACGTTTGCGGGGATTCTCGAGAGGCGGTTTGAGGGCGCATACAGTTTTTCAAGGATAGGCGAGAGCTTGTGTTCAGTGTCGTGTTCGCGCCTCGAGGAGAACTGATATGTCTTTGATTATGCCGACGAGGTAACTGAGGCGATCCAGAAAAAGATGGGCATAGAGTTGAACCGGAAATACTTACGTCTTGGCGAGATAAGGAAAATATTAGGAGATACTAAAAAAGACTGATTTCACTACAACTTACAATCAAATTTAGAGTCATGTAAATCGTTGCACCGCAACGCATTGCACGGCTTTTTTCTCCAACCAACTGCCAAAGTCAGAATAAAAGCACCGTTAATGTTGATTAATACTGCGTTTGCGAGTTGTGCAGTGGACACTATATAAATTCGACAAACATAATCGACCGTTTTCTAAACCGCGCGTATCCTTTTCAGAATTGAGCGCAGTTCGGTTTCGGAGTCCGGGTCGATGGAGATATCGCGAAAATAAAACTCCTCAAAACGCAGGACAAAGGAGCGGGCAAGGGCGGCTGTTTCCGCGGATTCCGGCATGTTCCCGCGGTCGTTTTGGATGAAGTCGACGAACTCCTCGAGTCCGGCGCAGGGGTTTTTCTCATACCCCTTGCGCTTCATCACCCGGAGAAAATCATGCAGCAGGGCGATTTCTCTGTTTTTGCGGCGTTTAATGATCTTCTTGGCCGCGGTGAAAATAAAGAACATCGCAATCGCGGCGGCCGGGAGTGCGGCAAGTTTTCCCAAAAACGCGAAAAGCTTTCCGCCGTTCACATTAGCGAGACTGCCGGAATTTCTAAGCACCCGGCGAAGGCTGCCCAACATCTCCCATTGGGATTCGCTGTCGTATTCGAGGAATATTTTCGATACGCGGTAGTTCAGGGCGTCGATGTAGAAGGACAGGAAATTATACTTCGCCTCCGCCTGATCGCTGCCCGCAACCGCCGACGGCGTGGGGTCGTGCCGTTCCCAGGCCTCTGTCTCGCTGTTCCACGCCTCCACCCAGACGTGCGCGTCCGACTGACTGACGATGTAATAACCGCTGGCACTGTTGTACTCTCCCCCCTGATACCCGGCTACAAGCCGGCTGGGAACGCCCGCTTGCCGGAGCATGACCGCCATCGCGGATGCGAAATACTCGCAGTTGCCCTTGCGTGATGAGAAGATGAATTCCCCGAGGGGATTGGATGACGTAGGCAGTTCGTTCAAGGTGTATTCAAAATCGGGCGGCCTAAGATACGCCATTACAGCCTCCGCTTTTTCCCTGTCGCTTCTTCCATACGTTATTCCATCCGTGACGGCGCGTAGCTCGGGCATATAGTTCTCCGGCAGGCTCAGGTAAATATTCCTGCTCCTGTCGAGATTGAAGGTCTTCATAGACGATGATATCCTCGAGTGCGCCGTATACTCCAGCCGCCCGGACGTTCTCGCGTCTGTGTTTACGAAATTACCGTCGCCCAGGGAGACAGCGTTTCTGCCCTCAATCTGAACGGGCTTGTCGAGCGCGAAGAAAACCCTGTGATATCCCGGTTCCATGAGTATCTTCTGAACGACGGTCTGTCCTTCGGCGGTAAAGGGGCCCCTCGAGTAACTCCTGCGCGCGGGCAGCCACGCGAAACCGTTGAACGCTTCGAGCGTCATACCCCGCCAATAAAGAGAGCCCGGCGGGAGCAGCGGCGCTTCTGCCCGAAAGGCGATCTCCTCGCTCAACTGTATCTCCCTTACGGAACCGAGGGTGACCTGATCGCTGAACCCGGAGGACACCGGCGCGCGGGCTGGCTGTTGAAATTGCGTCATTACCGCATTTGTGCGCGGCGCGATGAAAAAGAGAATGAGGCATATAGGAAGCATGGAGACCCAGATCAGTACGGCGCCCCCTACTATCCGGAGCGCTTGGCGCGCCGTGAGGAGCGCTCCGGGCTGCTTGACGAACCACGATATCAGGACGAACTCCACCCCGGCCAGGATGCTGATAAGCAAGGAGTAATAGACGACGCTCTCAACATACGAGACGATAGCCGCGCTTAAGACGGCCAAGACGACAAGTCCCAGAATTTGCGCGTAATCTTTTCCTCTTTTTTCCTCCATCATCTTTACGGCAATCAGCACCAGTACGGCGCCGGTGAATGTCTCTATCACGTTATTGTACCTCAAGGTCCTTACGATCGCGAGAAGGGCGCACACGGACAAGATGTTGACGGCGATCCTCGATGGCCGCTTCAGGCCGAAGGTCTCTATCGCGAAAGCGATAAGGCACAGAACCATGAACAGCGCAATATGAGGCAGAGCCACCGCGCCCGCGCATGCGAGCAAGGCGACAGAAATACAAGCCGCCGTATTCGAGAATAGGAGGGTATTCAGGCGCACCATGACGGATCTCCTGCGCAAAGCGCGTCATTCATGCAGGGCGAGTACCTCGAGCATGGATAATTTGTCCGGTCTCGCGTCGGAGGCTGCAAACAGCTTTCCGCGATCGAGCAGCCCTATCGCCTCGCCCGTTCTGATGGACTCCCTTATCTCTCCGCTGGCGCAGGAAAGCCCCTTCTCCATTCCTAACGAGGACAATCTGTCCAAATCTATTATCTTTCCGCCGCACTGAGCCTCGTACAGCCGCGATTTGAGCGTTCCTGTCTTTGCGCTGGATTTCCAGTGTATCAGCTTCATGGGGTCGCCCTCCACATAGGGCCTGACTCCGGCTATGTCCAAATCGGACAGCGGCTTTTGCAGCCTGGGCCGGGAGATGGCTTCCGTCTCATCTTCACTCATCATGCACGACATCCTGACGCTTTCGCTTGCGATGACCGGTTTCGGGAATACGATAATCGCGGCGGGGCAAGGGGCGAGGGGGGCAAAAAGATTGCACGTAAAGAGGTTGAAGGGATACACGGAGGAGAGAGCGACACCTTCAACGTCCTTTGCGCCGCGCAGCGGGACCGATATCTCGACGGAAGCGGTTTTTCTCTCTCCGGGGCGAATCATCGGGAAGAACGCGGACGCGCCGAGGACGTTCAAGTCGATCAGTGACATGGCTTGATATCTCTTGATGTTTTTAACCTCCACAGTAGCGAAAAACGGCGTGTCCGCGTAAATTTCGTCGGGAAATGAGAGCGAGACTGACGCGCCCTTTATATTGCGTTTCCCTGCCCAGCCGGAGGCGGTCATGTAGCCCAGCAGGGATGCGGCGGCGAGATAGTAAAAGTTATTCCTGCCATTCAACGCGAGGACGCCCAGCGCAATCGCGATCACGATGTATATTTTGCCGGATCGGTGTACGGTCATTCGGATGCGGCCCGGTTTCATGTGAGCGGCGGAACCTCGTTAAGAATGGATTGCAAGACACCTTCGGCATCCGACGAGCCGGATCTTGCCGTACCTCTCAGCTGTATCCTGTGAGCGAGCACTTCGGGCGCGAAAATCTTCACGTCCTCCGGAATGACAAATCCCCTGCCCTGCATCCACGCGGCGCACCTGGCGCAGGCAAGAAGCACCATCGCCCCCCGCGTAGAGATGCCCGACGCTATCTGCGGGTGGTTTCGCGTCATCTCGGCGATGGTCAATATATATTCGAGGATTCTGTCCGACACGACGATATCGCGCTCTATCGCCTGTTGTACGGAGACGACTGATTCAGCGGATAAGACGGGCGATACGCCGTCAATGGCGTTTTTCTGGCTTCCCTTCCTCAAGATGCCCAGTTCCGATTCTCTGTCAGGGTATCCGATGGAGACCCTCATCATAAATCTGTCCATTTGCGACTCCGGCAGTGGGGTTGTGCCGGAGTGCTCGATCGGATTCTGAGTGGCGATCACCATGAAGGGGCGCGCGAGGCGGTACGTGACGCCGTCTATAGTGACCTGTTCCTCTCCCATAGCTTCAAGGAGCGCGCTCTGCGTCTTAGCGGTCGCCCTGTTTATCTCGTCGACCAAGACGAGATTGTTGAATATCGGGCCGGGGTGAAACTCGAACGCGCCCTTGTCCGCCTTGAAGATATTGAGCCCGGTCACATCCGTCGGCAAGAGGTCGTTGGTGCATTGCACTCGGCCGAATCTGAGCCCCAGCACGCGGGAGGCCGCGATAGCCATAGTGGTCTTTCCCAGGCCGGGAAGGTCCTCTAGCAACATATGCCCCCCTGAGAAGGCACAGACCAGAATCCGTATGAGAGCCTCGTTTTTCCCGTGCAGAAATGGCGAAAGGCGATTGATGACAGCTAAAACAGTATCGTTCTTAACTTCTAATGAACCCACTGAACCACTTCCATTTCGATAATAGCAGCTTGTATTGATACTACTACTAACGCGGGCAATAGAACAGTCCCAAACGCGACAGATTTTGTAGATTTTTTAGTGCGGGTTTTTAAAGGCTAGTGTATAATCCTGTTCAGGTTGATATTGAGATGCAAAAAATATGAAAACGAGGCGATTGATGTGTTGCGTTACATCGACAGCAAGAAAATGGGACGAGCGAATCATGGCTGGCTCGACAGTCACTTCCATTTTTCGTTCGACCAGTACTACAATCCGCAAAACATTCATTACGGTGTGCTGCGGGTATTGAACGACGACACGGTTCAGCCGGACGAGGGGTTTGACACCCACCCGCACAAGAATATGGAGATAATTTCATACGTAGTCAATGGAGAACTTACCCACGCCGACAGTATGCGCAACGAGGAAACGCTGACGCGCGGCATGTCGCAGTATATGAGCGCGGGAACGGGCGTACACCACAGTGAGTTCAACAGGGGCAGCGGTATACTGAGGTTTTTGCAGATATGGATACTGCCCGACGCAAACGGATACAAGCCGAACTACGGCAGTGTGCGGTTCGAATTCTCGGAGAGGGAGAATAAATGGCTTCCCATAGCGGCTCAGTATGGCGACGAAAAATCGTCCGCGCCGATACGCGTTCACGCGGATATAAATATGTCCGCCATATACCTCCGCGATGGGGAACACGCGGCCTTCAATGTCGCCCAAAACCGGCAGGCATACGTCGTATTGATAGAGGGAACGGCCGATATCGGCGGGATCAAGATGACGGAGCGCGACGCCCTTGAAGTGACCGGGGAGGATGTGGAGATAACCCCGGACGGAATTGCGCACGTACTAGCGATAGAGATGGCGCAGGAGTGAGCTTATACCCACGGGCTCAGCCCGCACGTGATGTCACTTGGAGGCGAAAGCAGTGAGAAAAAGAGGATCAGCCGCGCTTATAATCACCATTTTCATATTATTCAATACGGGCCTTTCCGAAGCCGTCCCGAAGTCCATCGTCCTGCGGACGCCCGATCGCGGCGGGGTCCTTGGTTATATCGCCCAATCCATGATCGTGCAGGGATATAAAATGACGGTCTCGGAGCCGTATCGCATGGTGTTCGAAAAGAAATCACATTCCCTTTTAGAGAACACGTTATATCGGGAACCGTGGGTTTTTAAAAACCCGGTGTTCCGCAAAACATGGAGCGTGCTTCCATCCCAGGACGGGCTCGAGGCTGTCGTTGATACGTTCTTCGTTTCGAGCCCCGGGACGGAGTGGGAAAAAGCCTACGATACGGACAAGGCGCTTTCACGGGGCGATTCCCTGCAATTGGAAAAGGAGAAGCTGTATGATCTTTACGACCTGAAGGCGGCCGCGGAGGGGCTTGACAGATATTTCCTGATGAGGGTTTCCGGGTTGTTCCCAGAGCTCAAGCCTGATTTTCCAAAAGCGGACATGCTGATGGAGGGCAATCGAATTATCGCCGTTCTCCCGGACGGACTTGCGGGCAGGGTGGGCGTCAGGGCCGGAGATATAGTCCTGGAGATGAACGGCGTTCAGGTCGCTGGTGACATCGTGGAGTTTATCGATTCGAGGTTGGTGCAGGGGAACCGCGTAATGCTCCTCATCCAAAGAAATAACGCAAAGGAGGTCATCACGCTCACTGATCCCGATACTCCGCCGTACCAGAAGCAGAAAAGAGAGCCCTATTATCCAAAGCCGCCCGAAGGGGCGAACTCGAAATAAATCAGATTTCGAAAACCGGTTGTTTTTTGAAGATAGTCCGCGTCAAGAACGGAGGCCGGGATATTTCATTTCGGCTTCCAGAGTCCAACAGTTGTGGAGCTATGCGCCTTTACCAATTATGACTGTCCAATTGTCTCAGGTAAAGAGATGACGGGCTGGCGAACGAACGCAGCGAACCGGCGACCGACATGGATGTCGGGCGAGCGAATCAGCTCAGGACAGAGGTGTATGAGCGATCCGATTCGCGGAGTGAGTCGCCGGTCCGTCATCTCGGGTTCATCATTATGAGACAATTTGATAGTCATAAAAGATTATTTGGCAGGGAGATGAAGTATTTCATGGACTCTAGGATTTCAGTAACTGTGTGGGGCGCGACCGGTTTCACAGGCGGCGAACTGCTCCGCGTACTGGCTGGACACCCTAACATGGAACTGCGGGGGGCAGTATCCAGAAGCAGCGCGGGCAGTCCCATCGGCGCGGCTCATCCGCATCTGAGGCACGTTTTTCCGGAAACAGCTTTCATATCCGCCGAGCAAGGCTTCAAGACAGAAGCGGATCTCGCATTCCTGGCACTCCCCCACCGCTCATCGGCCGCGGTCGCGAAAAAACTTCTGGAACGGGGCGTCAAGGTGGTCGACCTGTCCGCCGACTTCCGACTGAAAAGCGCCTCGGATTATCTCAGGTGGTACGAGACAGAACACCCGTGCCCTGAACTGTTGGACGAGGCGGTATATGGACTGCCGGAACTTCACAGGGAGGAGATGCGGGGCGCGCGGCTCATCTCCGGCGTCGGGTGCAACGCGGCCTCCGCCGTATTCGCCCTGCTGCCCGTCGCGCGGGCGGGGCTTGTGGAGGACGTTCGAATAGAGTGCCGCGTCGGCTCGTCGGAGAGCGGCGCTCACGGAGGCGAGGGAAGCGGGCACCCGCTGCGCAGCAGAGCGCTTCGTGTGGTGACTCCCTTCGTTCATAGGCACATGGCTGAGTTGACGCAAGAGTTAGGAATTCCGGAGAGCGTGATGACTATGGGAGTGACCGCTGTGGAGCTCGTCCGCGGTATTCAGTGCGTGGCGCATGTAAGGCTGAACGAAACACTCCGCGAGGCAGATCTCTGGAAATTGTACAGAGCCTCGTGGGGAGGCGAGCGTTTCGTCTCCGTCACTCCAGCCAAACCGGCTCACTACCGCATCCCGGATCCCAGGTTCGTACTTGGCAGCAACAGAGTGATGACGGGTTTCGCGCTTGCCGGCGACTGCAGGCGTATGTCGGCGGCAAGCGCTCTTGACAACCTTATGAAGGGCGCGGCGGGTTCAGCGGTGCAATCGGCCAACATCATAATGGGCTTAGACGAGAGCGCCGGACTCGGCATGATGCCGGTGTATCCGGCGTGAGGAGGAATCGCCTGTGAGAGGAATAACGGGAGTGGTAAAGATAGGAGGGGCGGAGGGCAACAAGCTGCGTCCCCTCATGGAAGAACTTGCGGCGCGGGCGTCCACCGGAGAACGATGGGCCATCGTACACGGCGCCAGCGGGATAATGGACAGATTCTGCGTCGAACGGGGAATCAGGGTAAGGATGATTACCAGTCCCTCTGGATACAGGAGCAGGTTTGTCGGCGAGACGGAGCGGGCCGTATTCGAGGAAGCGGCTATGGCTTACGGAGCACTGATACAGGAGAAGCTTTCGAATCTCGGCATGCCCTCCGTACAGCTGCGGCCCGAGGTATCCGGAGTATACGCCGCCAGGAAGGACGTGCTGCGGGAGAGCGCCGGCGGCAGAATCAGGATAGTGCGGGGAAATTACAGCGGCACGGTGGGCAGGGTCGACACTTCTTACATAGCGAGCATCATGGATGCCGGAATCACCCCGGTCCTTCCCCCTCTCGGCCTGGACAGGGCGTCGTCTCTTGCAATAAACATAGACGGAGATCGGCTCGCGGCCGCCGTGGCCTCTTCTCTCGGCGCCATACTCGTGATATTATCTAATGTTCCGGGGCTCATGAAGGATGCCGGCGATCCCGCGACCACGATTCCTGAAGGCGCGCTCGGCGACTGGGGTGTGTTGGAACACTACGCCGAGGGCAATATGAAACGGAAACTCACAGCGGCCCGGGAAGCTCTCGAAAACGGGACGCGCCGCGTGCATCTGGCGGACGGACGCGTCAGCGATCCGATAAGGTCCGCGCTGGAGGGGAATGGAACATGTCTGATTCGTTGAGTTCGCTTTACGGCGGACGCGGAATATCCATAGCCTCTGGACGGGGGGGCAGGATCTGGGACAGTGAGGGACGAGAGTACGTGGATTTTTTCAATGGGCATGGCGCGTCCCTCTTCGGACACGGTAATCAAGTACTGCGAAGGGCCGTTTATGAGGCGGCGGACGGGGTTTGGAGCAGCGGAGCCGGTTTTGAGTCACCGGTCAGGGAAGAACTGGCCCGGCTTTTGGGAAGCCTGATCGGCGGCGGCATGGCGTTTATCTGCAACAGCGGCGCCGAGGCGATAGAGGCGGCGCTGAAGCTGTCTGTGAGCCTGAGACCCGGCAGGCATAGAATACTGGCGTGCCGGAGGGGGTTTCACGGACGCACGTGCGGAGCACTGGCACTTACGTTCAACCCGAAGTACAGGAACCCGTTCAAACGCTTGATCCCGGAGGTGGAACACTTTGAGCCGGACGCGCTCGCACAGAGTATAGACGAGGACACCATAGCCGTATTCGTGGAGCCGGTGCAGGGGGAAGGGGGCGTGTATCCGCTCTCTCCAAAGACGGGTGCCGCGATCAGCGAATCTTGCCGCGAGAGCGGAGCGCTGCTCATATCTGACGAGATTCAGACGGGGCTTGGCCGGTGCGGCGCCGTACTCGCCAGCCCCTCAGCGGGTCTCGATCCCGATATAATTTGTCTTGCGAAGGGACTGGCCGGGGGCCTGCCCATAGGCGCCGCTGTCTGGAAATCGACGCTGGGGGATTTTCCAAGTCACGGGCACGGCTCGACTTACGGCGGCGGCGAGTTCATAGCGCGGGTTGCCGCAGCGGCGCTTAAACTGATACTCGAAGGGGATCTGTCCCGCCGCGCGGGTGAGATTGGAGAGGAACTCCGTTCCGGGATCGAGGGTCTCGGCGCTCGGGCGATAAAAGAGATCAGGGGCATGGGAATGCTTAACGGAATAGAGATCACTTCACCCTCAGTCGATGCGGTCAAAGCCCTTCAGCGCAAGGGGTTACTTTCCTTGGCGGCCGGCCCCAGAGTGGTTCGCTTTTTGCCGTCATTCGCCGCCTCCCCAGAGGATATTTCCCTGGCGGTTCAGATTATAGGCGACGTATTAACACGAGAAAGCGGCGCGCGATGAGCCTTCCCGAATCGGCGCGGCTTCTGGCCGACCTCGTGGCGATACCCAGCCCCACCGGACATGAGGAAGCAGCCGCCAGAATGTTGGCTGACAGTCTTCCCCGCTTCGGCTGGGACGCCTCTCATCTCGACGGCGCCGGCAACGTAGTGGCGTCGCGTGGCTCTGGCGGCAGCGAACTGATCTTGATGGGACACATAGATACCGTCATGGGCGGCCCAAAGATCATGATCCGGGAGGACAGGATACAGGGGAGGGGAAGCGTCGACGCAAAGGGCCCCTGCTGCGCTATGGCGGTCGCCGGCGGAACCGTCCCGATTCCGCCGGGCTGGAGAATCACGTTTGTCGGCGCGGTCGGAGAGGAGATCGATTCCCGGGGCTCGCGCTTCCGGATGCCTCTGCACTCTCCCGCCGCGTGCGTCATAGGGGAACCAACCGGCAGCGACGGTGTGGCGCTCTCTTATAGGGGCAGGGTGTTTTTTACATTCGAGTCGGAGGACGAGGGCGCTCATCGTTCGGGGAGTCCGGGGCCCATGACCGACGCTGTACTCGCCACCGCTTCGCTGGTGGATATATCGAAGAACATGACAGGTTACACGGCGTCCGTGGTGGAAATGGAGGGGCGCGAGGCGGGGACCCGTTACGGCAGGATCGCCGTGGACCTTCGTCTGCCGATAGGAGCCGCGCGTGACGAGGTGGAGACCATGCTGCAAGAAACAGCCGCCGCGTTCGGAGTGACGCTCAACGTCATAGAGCACGTACCTCCTTACGCCGTCCCCAAGACCGACAGGGTGATACGCTCTTTCAGAACCGCTATACGCGAAGTCGGGCAGAAACCGCGTGTGTTGGCAAAACAAGGTACCTGCGATTTCAACGTGCTGTCGCCATGGGGATGCCCTATGGGGGCGTATGGCCCGGGGGATTCGCGGTATGATCACACACCAGACGAACAGATTCCTGTCTCGGAGTTTCTTCGCGGAGTGGATGTGTTGAAGCTGGCGCTCCCGAAGATTATGGGAGAACAGTTTTAAACGGCCTCTATTCTAAACCTGACGGGCTCACGCAAGCGGAAGCCGCCGGAATGTGTGCTATGACCAGACTCTTACAGTTGAATAAAGGAGAATTACCAAATGCTGAATATATCCCACGCGCTCGCAGAGGGGTTCAAATTAACAGAAACCCAGGTCGAGGCGACAATCGCGCTGATTGACGACGGCAACACTATTCCGTTTATCGCCCGCTACCGTAAGGAGGCCACGGGGGGCATCGACGACGCGACGCTCCGCGAGCTTTGCGAGCGGCTGACATATCTGAGAAACCTCGAAGCCCGCAAAGCCGAGGTGCTGCGGCTCATCGACGAACAGGGCAAACTCACGCCGGAACTGCGGGCGGAAATCGCGTCCGCGGCGTTAATGCGGCGCGTGGAGGATTTGTACAAGCCATACAGGAAAAAACGCGCGACACGGGCGTCAAAAGCACGTGACGCTGGGCTCGAACCGCTTGCCGCGCTTATTTTGGGACAGTCCCTGACGCGAGGCGAACCGCTCGATACGGCCGCCGGCTATCTCAACATAGAGGCGGGTTACGACACACCGGAACTTGCGCTGCAGGGCGCGCTCGACATTATCGCCGAGCAGATCGCCGACGACGCGGAATATACCGCGCTCCTGCGCGGCTTTACGCGCAAACGCGGCAGTATCGTAAGCGCCGCCGCCGATGCCGACGAAAAGACCGTTTACGAGACGTACTATGATTTCAGTGAGCCGATTTTGAAAATCCCGGATCACCGCGTTTTGGCGATCAATCGCGGCGAGAAGGAAGAAAAACTGCGCGTCAAGGTGCAGGTAGACGACGACGCCGCGGTGGGTATGCTCGAGGAGCGCGTCATCAAGCGTCCGAATATTTTCACGGAACTGCTGAAAACCACGCTCGCAGACAGCTATAAACGGCTGATAGCGCCGTCTTTGGAGCGTGAGATGCGAAACGAGCTTACGGAACGCGCGGAAACGGACGCGATAGATAAAGGTGTTTGCCAAGAACACGGAAAACTTGCTCTTGACGCCGCCTGTGCGCGACGCCCGCGTAATCGCGATCGACCCAGGCTACCGCACGGGCTGCAAGGTAGCCGTTCTCGACGAACGCGGCAAACTGCTCGACTATACGACAATCTACCCCACGCCGCCCAAATCGGACATCGATGGAACTGTGCGCGTCCTAGCGCAATACGCCGGCAAACACAACGTCAACGTAATAGTCATCGGCAACGGCACGGGCAGCCGTGAAACGGAGGAAGTCGTCGCGGATTTTATCGAGAAGTCCGGGAGGGACATAAAATACACGATCGTGAACGAGGCGGGCGCGTCGGTTTACAGCGCGTCCAAGCTCGCAAGCGAGGAATACCCCGACCTCGACGTGACGACGCGCGGCGCAATGAGCCTCGGCCGCCGCCTGCAAGACCCCCTTGCTGAGCTTGTGAAAATCCCGCCCAGGTCAATCGGAGTCGGGCAGTATCAGCACGATTTGAATCAGACCGCGCTCGACACGGCGCTTGCGGGCGTCGTGGAGAACGCCGTCAACCGCGTCGGCGTTGACCTTAACACGGCGAGCGCGTCTCTCTTGAGCTATGTAGCGGGAATCGGCGCGGCGGTTGCGAAGAATGTTGTCGCCTATCGTGAAGCTAACGGGGCGTACACTGACCGCAGGCAGCTCAAAAAAGTGCCAAAACTCGGAGACAAAGCGTTCGGGCAATGCGCGGGTTTTCTGCGAATTACGGGAGGCCGGAATCCGCTCGACAGCACCGCCGTCCACCCCGAAAGCTACGCCATAGCGACGGAAATCCTGAAACGCGCCGATGTGAAGCCCGAAGCCATAACAAACGGCGGCGTCTCCGATATTTCAGAGCGCGCCGGCGACCTGCCCGCGCTTGCGGACGAACTTGGCGCGGGCTTGCCGACAGTCCGCGACATTATCGCCGAACTTCAAAAACCGGGGCGCGATATTCGCGACGACGCGCCGCAGGTCATATTCAGCCGCGCCGTGAAGTCGTTCGACGATTTGACTGTTGGAATGGAACTGTCGGGAACAGTCCGCAACGTCGTTGACTTCGGCGCGTTCGTCGATATCGGCGTGAAGCAGGACGGGCTCGTTCACGTCTCCAAGATGGCAGACCGTTTTATCAAGCACCCGGGCGAGGTCGTCGCGGTCGGCGATACGGTGAAAGTATGGGTCGGGAGTATCGACAAAGAGCGCGGCAAGATAGGGCTCACTATGGTAGAAGGCAAATAGCCTAATATTTGTGCTATGATACTGCCTATGGGAAATTCGGGGCTGACGAGTGCGTATGTGGTTCCCGAGGTAAAAAGGGGTTGTCATGGAAACGGGTAAGAGATATACGAAACTTTTCACTTTTTCGGCAATTTTTGCGAGGATAGCTGCTGCGCTGTTTATTCTGATTATTTTTCAAAACTCAACGTGCGCCGCGACCAGGGCGGAATTTTTGGGCGCTCTCTTTTCAGAACTCAGATATCCGATGATCGACGGCTCTCCGCTTCCTGCGGACGTGCCACCCTCACATAAGTTCGCCAAGATTATAGGGGCCTCGGTGAAATACGGACTGATTCCAAAAGCGCCATTTTCGCCGGATACGCAGATTGACAGGCACGGAGCGGTAAAGCTGGCCATTATGATGATGGGGTGGGGCTTCGAAGCCTCACTTTACGAGTCGTTCGAAAGATTGCCGGACCTTGGCGGTTCCGGTGATCCCCTGTTTTTCCTCGCGTCGGAGATGAATCCGGCGGCGCCGAAGGCTCTGCTGGTAGACGGCGACATGATCCTTTCCGATTCAGGGAGGGATTCGCTTCTGTCTTGGGTTCGCAATTGCGTGAAGATGGTTCGGTGGAACAGGGTTCTGAGCTACGGCGGGGTCGATCTCGTCATCTACCGGCAGGGAGTCGCCATGCCCGGCGTTCCCAACAATAGCCCCAAAGGGGGCAACCCCATCGCTTCGCCGCTTTGCGAGCCGCTCTTTGTCGTCGCGATAGCGGCGAACCCGAGCGTTGTCGACGCGAGGATAGCGTTCGCTGGCCCTCTGGGGATCGGAGCTGGAAGAGCGCTAATTACGGAGATATCGAACACCTATGACGCCATCGCGGCGGTGAACGGGGGATTCTTCGCGGAAGGCCGTCCGCTGGGGACGATGCTGCTGGACGGCCTGCACGCCGGTAAACCTCTGTCCGGCCGCTCAGCGGTCGGGTGGGACAACGCCGGCAATCTGCTCGTTTTCGGCAGGGGAAGCGCCCGCATCGGCGTAATGACGCCGCGAGGTTTCATGGAGTTCTCGAAATTCAACGTGCCGCCGCCGCCGGGCGAAGCGGCGCTGTATTCGCCCGGCGTGATGATATCCGCCGCGGGCGCGCCTTTAGACGCTCTGGAGATCGTCGTGCAAAGCGGCATAGTGACCGTTCGCAGGGAGGCGCGGGAAGGTAACCACATGATTCCGAAAGACGGTTTCCTCATACTGGCCCGAGGAGCGTCGCGCGCTCTTCTCGATGGGCTGGAACCGGGAGCGCCCGTGAATATTACGACGGATTGGGAGACTCCGGCTTTTTCAGATTGCACGAACCTGATACAGGCGGGTCCGATGCTGATCCAAAACGGCCTGTTCATCAATAACCCCGAGACTTTCAAGCCCGATATCCTGGACAAACGCCATCCCAGGACGATAATGGGCAGCGACGGGAGCAGGACGTTTTGGGTGGTCGTCGACGGCCGCAACTCCATACACAGCAGGGGCGCCACAATAGAGGAAACGCGCTGGATCGCCAAATCCCTCGGCCTTATCAACGCCATAAACCTGGATGGCGGCGGTTCGTCTCAGCTCATCTGGCGCGGCGTAATGATGAACTGGCCCTCTGACGGCAAAGAACGCCCGCTTCCTTACGCGCTTCTTATGATGCCTAAAGGAACTCTCATGATCCCCAGAAACGCCCCGGCCTATGGCGGGTACGAAAACCTCGACCAGGGCGAGTACGGCGAGTGGGGACCGGCAACGGACGCTGTGGACGCGCTCATCATGGATACGTATAATCCGATGAACGACGTGGACTGATGGCGCGCCAAGAGCGTTCGATTGAAATCAAATCGCGATCAACAGGCTATTTTTGATGTGGCTGAGCGGTTGTCCAAACCGGCTCCAACGATTCACCCTTCAGGCTTTTGATGTCAAATCTGTTTGATCACTTCATCACGACAGCGTCGGAGATTTCCCTGAGAGCGCTCTCGTCTTTTTTCTCCACGAAATTACGAAACACTTCCTCCAGTGTGGCGAATTCGTGATATGGGTATTTAGTGAACATATCGTAACCGTCCCCGCCTGCGTGCATGAAATCGTTGATCGCGAGCGTGTAAGTCCCGTCCGGATTCAGCGGTTTGCCTCCGATCATCACGGAATCGACGGAAAAGGGGCTCGCCTTGGTTCCGTCGCTGCCCGCCGCTTCACCTGGGCGAGTCGTGACCTCCATTCCCCAGAACTGCGGGAACGCTCCAGCGCCAGGCTGGCTTAGACCGTGGTTCAACGCGGCCAGGATATCTTTCCCCGTTATCTCGATTGTGTATATGTAGTTGCCGAAGGGCAAAACCGAGAGCAATTGCCCCTTTGTCACGCTGCCCGCTTGAATGGAGTCGCGAATCGAGCCACCGTTCAGGAGCGCGGCGTCCGCTCCGGTCGCGTCAGTGAGGGACGCGCAGATAATACGGCCCATATTCGTACTCGTACTCCTTACGCGCTCACGCGCTCCGTCGAGATCGAACGGCACTTTCAGCACGATCTGGCCCATCTCTTTGTCGTATTCAGCTTTCAGGACACCCATTGCCATGCTCATCGCCGGGTCGGGGCTCATGTTCTCAAATTCGAGCGAAGAAGCGGGGAGGGTTTTGCCGGAAATAGTGAAACCGCCTCCGGGTTTTCGGTCGACGGTAATGCGCCCGATGTTTTGGAAGAACGCGCCGGTGCTCGCCACCAGGGCCGAAGAGTCGTCCGCGCGGCGCACGCGCGTGGTCAGCACGCTATGGCTATGGCCGTCGATGATGATATCTATGCCCGCAACTTTTTCGGCTATGGTCTGAGACATCGGTACGCAATAGGGCTCACTGCCTACGTGCGTCAGCGCGATTATCAGGTCGGCGCCTTCCCGTTCGAGTTTCTTAACCATTTCGCGTGCGGACTTTATCGGATCACTTATCGAGAGCCCTTCGACGTTGCGAGGATCCGTGGCAGTTTTTGTCTCCGGCGTTGTCAGGCCAAATATCCCCACCTTGAGATCGCCCCACGATCTGACCGTGTATGGCGGCAGGATGTAACCGCCACGCGAATCCGGCTTATCGGCGGTGATATTGGCGGCTAGGAAATTCAGGCGGTATTTGTCCGCGAGTTCCAGCAGACGCGCGCTGCCGTAGTCGAAATCGTGGTTTCCGGCGGCGATTGCGTCGTAACCCATGAGGCTCAGGACAATAGCGGACAGCTCCCCTCTCTTCGACGTGGCGAAGGCCTGTCCGTGCAGAACGTCGCCGGCGTCGAGAAGCAGTTTGCGCGAAGACGGGTCAGAGTCGACAATAGCCTTGAGCCTGTCGTAACCGATGCGCGTGAGCTGTCCGTCATGATCGCGCTCCTCGAACGTGTAACCGTGAACGTCGTTCGTGTGATAGATCACCAGATCGTGTACCGCCGCGAAAGCCACTGCCGGCAAGGCGAACGCGATAGCGAAACATAGCAAAAATAAATTTTTTAAGCTTTTTTTGATCTTCATACTAAAACACCTCCGCAAATTAAAGTTCCAATACATATTAATTCATATCTCAGCCAGGGTCAATTCCACTCGGGCGACCTGCCGAGTGCCGCGCAAATATGCGTGTGCTTTTTGATATATCCTGCTATAATATTGCTCGTTATCGATGAAATGCGGGGAGAGTGTGCGTTGTTCACGGTAGTGAAATTCGACAGGTCTATCATGGAGTGGATACAGAGGCATTTGAAGACGAGGCGCATGGACAAGCTGATGCTCTGGGCGACGCGCATGGGGGATGGCGGTGCCGTGTGGCTTCTGCTCTCCGTTCTTCTTGTGTGCCGGGAGAAGACCAGGCACGCCGGTTTCGCGCTGCTGCTCTGCGTGACGGTCTGCGCCGCGATAGGCAACCTCGCCATAAAGCCGATTTTCAGGAGAACACGGCCCTGCAATCTCAACTTTTCGCGTCCGCTCCTCCTAAAGCGCCCGGAGGACTCCTCTTTCCCGTCGTGCCACACCCTTACGTCCTTTGCGGCCGCCGTGACGGTCTGTCAGACAGGCGGCTTTTTAGGCGCGGCGTCTTTCTTTTTCGCGTCGCTCATCTCGTTTTCCAGAATGTATCTTTATGTCCATTACCCAAGCGACGTCTTAATCGGCGCGCTGATAGGCGTCGCGGCCGGAGGTTTTTTCCTTTCCTGATCAATGCATTGCCTGAGCCGCTGACACGCCGGCGGATAATTAACTGAATTTCCGTAAATAAGCCGAGACACCCGCGCTTTATTGCGATAAACTATCATAAATACTCGATCTCATTCATGCTTTTGCTTTTAAAATAATACAAATTCGGAACTGAAGGGGGGACTGATTATTGTGACGTAACGAATCACAAGGCGTCGATCGCGTCAGAATTTTTATCCCCTAAGGAGGTAACGATGACATTATGATGAAAACATTGCAAAGACTGGGAAAATCTCTAATGCTGCCGGTCGCGTGCCTTCCGATAGCCGCTATTTTTATGGGCATAGGCTATTGGATTGACCCCGTCGGATGGGGCAGCAACAGTGTTATTGCCGCTTTTCTAATTAAAGCCGGCGCGGCTATTATAGACAGCATGCCTATTCTGTTCGCTATCGGCGTCGCTATCGGAATGTCGGACGACAACGACGGAACGGCCGCTTTGGCCGGGCTGGTGTCGTGGCTGATGATGCAGACACTCCTCTCTCCCGGCGCCGTGAGCATGTTCAAGGGCATTCCCGTAGGGGAGGTCAACGCCGCCTTCAGCAAGGTCAACAACCAGTTCGTCGGCATTCTCTGCGGCCTCATAGGAATGACGTGTTACAACCATTTCAAGAACACGAAGCTGCACGACGCTCTCGCGTTCTTCAGCGGCAAGCGCAGCGTCGCGATCGTGACCGGCGGCGTCACGATCATTGCGGCCGCGATAATGTTCTTCGCATGGCCAATCATATACACATGGCTCGTCTCCTTCGGCAAGCTGGTCTCCAGCTTGGGCGCGATAGGCGCCGGGATTTACGGCTTCCTGAACCGCCTTTTGATTCCCTTCGGACTGCACCACGCGCTTAATTCGGTCTTCTGGTTTGACGTGGCCGGCATCAACGACCTCGGCAATTTCTGGGCCGGCACAGGCGTCAAGGGCGTCACCGGCATGTACATGACGGGGTTCTTCCCGATAATGATGTTTGGTCTGCCTGGCGCGGCACTCGCGATGTACCACACGGCAAAGACGACGCAGAAAAAGCTGGCCGCTGGGCTGCTTTTGTCCGCCGCTTTCGCGTCGTTCTTCACCGGCGTCACAGAGCCCCTGGAGTTTGCGTTTATGTTCTTAGCCCCGTTCCTGTATTTACTCCATGCGGTGCTGACAGGTGTTTCCTGCGCCCTGATCGCTATGCTGCCCTGCCGCGCCGGCTTTAATTTCAGCGCTGGTCTGATCGACCTCGTCCTTAGCTGGAAGACACCTCTGGCCCTGAATCCGTGGATAGTGATCCCGGTCGGCATGGCGTTTTTTGCGATCTACTACGTTTTGTTCCGAACGATAATAATCAAGTTAGACCTCAAAACGCCGGGCCGTTCGGAAGACACGCCGGACGCCAGCGAGCGCGCGGCCAGCTTTATCACCGGTGACTACGCCGCGGCGGCCGATATCATACTGGAGGGACTCGGCGGCCCGGACAACATAAAATCATTCGACAACTGCATAACGAGGCTTCGCGTGGAGGTTGTCGACTACGTGGCGGTCAACGAAAAGAAGATCAAATCCTCCGGAGTTACCGCCGTAATGCGCCCCAGCAAAACGAGCGTACAGGTCGTAGTCGGCACTCAGGTTCAGCACGTTGCCGACGAGATCAAGAAAAAACTTTAAAAACGCGGCGGGGGCCTCCTCTCCATCGGGGAGGTCCCTCTATACTATCGTGAAAATAAAGCATGGCGCGCGAGAGGCGGCGGCATTATGAAAACCTATGACACGTTCGTCATCGAGTCGAAGGAGACTCTGGACAAATGCCCGATCTTCCATGTAGACAATGTGCTGTGGGGCAGCAAGACAGCGCCGGCGACGACGGGTCGGATGGGTTACATAAGAGGCCTGGGCCTTTTCGTCAGAATGACGGTGAACGAACCCAACCCTCTCCGCACCATGACCGAACACATGGATATGGTCTGCCGCGACAGCGCTGTGGAGGCGTTTTTCGCCTTTCCAGGCGATAACGATCCTTATTTTAACGATGACTTCAGACCCGACGATAACGGTCTTTATTTTAACTTCGAGATAAACGCGAACGGCGCGATGTACGCGAAGACCGGGCGCGGACGAAAGGGCCGCTCTCCCCTGCTTCCGGATGAGATGGAGGCAACCGGCGTTACGGCGCGTCTCTTCACCGGCGGATGGGAAGCGGAATTTCTTGTCCCTCTTTCGCTTTTGAGACGGCTTGTACGCGTGGAAGATTATGAGCCGGGCGACGTTTTCTTCTGCAACTTCTATAAAATTTCAGAAAATCCAGAGATCGAACATTATCTGGCGTTCGCTCCTATCACGACGGAGACGCCGAATTTCCACCTGCCGCGCTTCTTCGCGAGATCCACAGTGCAGGACCCGAAAGAAACGGCGGACGCGTCGCCACATTAACAGGTAACATTGGCGACATTGGTCAAGTTGCGGTAAAATATAGAGAAAGAGATAACGAGTATTTAGCTGATTAGGGATGATATGATATGGGTTATATTACGCAGGGATTTAAGGCTTTATATGAAAAGACGATCGGATCAGTTATAAGAAAACTTAAAAACGACGAAGTTTATTCGGAAATATCAATGCTTTCTCTGATAAAGCAAAATCTTTTCCTGTATCCACTAGGTAAATTTTTGCAACAATTAGGGTTAATATACCTGAAATTCAGCGTTAAAATTTCCTTTGAGGGTGAATATGCTATTTATCAAAATAAAGAAGAAGTAATATATTGGCCCATCGCCTATTCACTACAAGTTCCTCTCTTTATTTTGGGAGAAATTCTCCCTTACAGTTCTCACAATTACTTTGATTTATATACACCCAACAAAGAAGATATTATCTTCGATATCGGGGCTTGCGAAGGATCTTTTGGATTGCGCTGCCTCCAAAAATATAATGTGAAAAAAGTATATTTTTTCGAACCGATTTCACTAACTATTTCCGCCTTGCGTTTGACGCTGAAAAAATATATTGGCGGGCGCGCTGAAGTTCATGCTACTGCGATCGCAGATGTAGAGGGTGAAACCATTTTCTCTTATGACCCGCATCACATCGAAGCTTCACATATTCTCCGTCAGTCGGCGGAGGGGGAAAAAGTATCGATGACCACCATTGATAAATTTGTGGAACAACATAACATAAAAAAACTGAATCTTATTAAGATGGATATCGAGGGATCCGAAATGTCAGCGTTGCGCGGTGCCTGTGTAACGCTGCAAAAACTGCGTCCGCATGTGTTAGTATGTGCTTATCATCATCCAAATGATTATAAAGATTTATATGTTTTTTTCACGCAAAATGGCTATGAATTAGTTAAATCTACATGGGGATTCCCTCCAAAGGTTTGCTTGTACTCACCCTGCAGGTGAGCGTCTGCGTTTTTTGGATACACAACATGTTCTTGAGCGTGATTCTTGTAACAGATTAAGCAAAATACGCGAGGAAAAAGTGTTGACGACCCGAGTTACAAGGGCATTACCACAGACGAATAACATTAACGACACTCTTCGTTGACAAAATAATTCTCTCATGATAACCTGTTTTTATTATCTAAATCACCTTAAAATACATAAAAATCAGGGGGTAGTGTCCATGAAAAGGGTTATTGGCGTTTTTATGGCGGTAGTTGCTGTTTTCGCGTTTGTTATTTGCGGAGGCGCCGGTGTTGCGGCCGCCGCGCCCTATAAGATCGGCATCTTGGCACCTGCCGTTACTCACGGTTGGGTGGCGGGTGTCGCTTATTACGCCGAACAGAGGTGCAAGGAGCTGGTTGGAGAGAACAAAGCTGCTTACACAATGTACACGAGCGAGAACGCGGAGCAAATGACCAGCCAGCTCGATGACCTCGTGAGCTGGGGCGCGCAGGCGATAATCGCTTTCCCTCAGTGGGAGGGTATGGAGGTTCCGATTCAGGCGGCAATCGACAAGGGTATTAAGGTCGTCAACTTCGACATCGAGATCAACGCGAAGGGCGTCTACCGCGTCTCAGGCAATAACGAGGACATGGGCGTGCAGGGCGCCAATTACATAGTCGACAAAGTCGGCAAGGACGCGGCGGTCGTGATACTCGAAGTGCCTACGTCGGGCTCGGTTTCCGAACTGCGCAAGAAGGGTTTCCTCGACACGGTCAAGAAGATAGCTCCAAACCTCAAAATCTCCACCTACGCCACAAAGTTCACCCGCGAGGACGGTCTGCGCGACTTTGCGGACATCCTTACCGCGAACAAGAAAATCGACGCGGTTTACTCGATGGATGACGAGACTTCGATCGGCGTGCTCCAGGCCATTAAAGAGGCCAAGCGTACTGATATAAAGGTCGTGACAGGCGGAGGCGGCTGTCAGGAGTACTTCAAGATGATGCCGGAGGACAAGAGCGTCTGGATACAGAGCGCGCTGTACAGCCCGATGATGGTAATGGACGCGGTCAACATGGCGGTAGACGTGCTCGACGGCAAAAAGGTCGATCCTGTAAAAATCATCCCCACCACGATAGTCGACCGCACGAACTATGAGAAGTTTATAGACCCCACTTCGCCCTACTAGCGGACGGAATATATCTGCCGCGGAATCGCTCGAGAACGACCGACCGGTTGGAACGTGAGGCCGGTCGTTCTCAATTTTGACGAACGAGGAGAGTGAGCCGGGACGAAAGTCGAGATGAGGGGCATCAACAAGGCCTTTGGCTCAAACGCGGTCTTGAAGGGCGTCGATTTTGCCGTAGACGGCGGCGAGATATGTGCTCTTTTGGGAGAGAACGGAGCGGGCAAATCCACCCTGATGAACATCTTGGGCGGCGTCTTTCCCGCCGATTCAGGGGAAATATATATCGACGGACAGAAGAGGGAATTTACAAAACCAGCGGACTCTCTCGGCGCCGGCATCGCTTTCATTCACCAAGAGCTGAACCTGATCAACGAT
Organism: Synergistaceae bacterium; assembly: GCA_031269875.1. GTDB lineage: Bacteria > Synergistota > Synergistia > Synergistales > Synergistaceae > JAIRNC01. Next base: position 17,947 of record JAISYM010000088.1, on the reverse strand, counting down.
CTCACCGTTTACGAAAATATGTATGTAGGGCGAGAACTGCGCGTGGGCGGCAAAAAGCATGGAATGCTCGATCTGGAGCGCGAGAGGCGCGAGACCGAGGAGATGTTCGCCCGGATGGGCATGGATCTCGACCCAACCGCGATGGTGCGGAATCTCGACGCCTCGTATAAGCAGATTGTAGAGATAACCCGCTCGGTTATGATGAACGCGTCGTTAATAATTATGGACGAGCCGACTACGTCGCTCACCGACCCCGAGATAGAACGGGTATTCTCGATGATGAGCACACTTCGGGAGCAGGGTGTCGGCATAGTCTTCATCTCGCACAAACTTCGCGAGGTGACGCGGCTATGCACGCGCTTCGCCGTTCTGCGGGACGGCGCGATGGTCGCGGAGGGAGATGTCCGCGCGGTCACGACGGACGACCTCGCCCGCTATATGGTTGGACACGAGGTTAGAACGGAGGCGCTCCAGCGCGATCGCCTGCTCGGGGCGAGCGTCCTGCGGGCGGAGAACCTCTCCGACTCGGCCCATTTCAAGGGCGTCAGCTTCAGCGTCCGCGCCGGTGAGGTCCTCGGGGTCACCGGTCTTCTGGGCGACGGGCGCAGCGAACTCTTTCTCTCCATCTTCGGAGCGGGGAGCGACTACACCGGGCAGGTATACTTGGAGGACAGGCCGATAAAACTCGGCAGCACAACTCAGGCGCTAAGACACGGCATAGCTTACCTCCCGCGAGACCGCAAGGAAAACGGCGTCTTAAAGGACATGGACGTAATAGAGAACGGTTCCATCACTGTATGGCCGATAATATCGAAACTGGGCTTTATCGATATGGCGCGCCGGGACAGCTTGTTCGAAGATCAGGTAAAGAGGCTTCGCATAAAGATGGGCCGTAAAACGGATATCATCACGAGCCTGTCGGGTGGCAATCAGCAGAAGGTCGTGCTGGCGAAGTGGCTTTCCCGAAGCCCTAAGGCGCTGATTCTGGACAATCCGACTCAGGGCGTCGACGTGGGCGCCAAGGAAGAAATATACGATATCATTATGGGTCTGGCGGATCAGGGAGTCGCGATTATAGTGCTGTCCAGTGAAGCTCAGGAGGTCATCCGGGTCTGCGACCGCGCGATCGTCATGTACCACGGCGCGGTGATGGGAGAGGTTCGGGGCGCGGAGATGAACGAACACGATATTATGCGTCTGGCGACGGGCGCCGCTGTTTGCTAGAATTACCGGACGGGAGGGTTTTTATGGAATTCAGCGAGGATTCGGGAAAACGTAATTTCGCCTCATGGTTTGTAAAGAGCTGGAGAACCCGCCCCCTCTTCAGCACTGGGGTCGTTCTCGCGGTAATGGTGATCCTTCAGACCTTAGCGTTAGGATTTGATTTCCCGTCCTTCGGCGACTGGCTCGTCAGGTGGCTGATGAACTGGAACAACATCCTGCGAAACAACGCCGGGATCGGCATCATATCTCTTGGCATGACGTTCGTCATAATATCGGGCGGCATTGACCTCGCGGTCGGCTCCACGCTCGTTGCGATCGGGGCCGTCGTCATGGTTCTGATAGACGCGGGGCCGAACGGAGTCCTGCTAAAAATGGGTATAACGGGTGTCCCCGCGTATATTATCGCGATTGCCGCGGGTGTCGCCTTTGGAGCGATCTTAGGCGAGATAACAGGCCTGCTGGTCACGAAGGGCAAACTGCCGCCCTTTATCGCCACACTCGGCACGATGAAGATATGCCGCAGCGTCACGCAGCACTTCATGCAAGGTTACACCCCGCAGGTGCCGAAGGGTTTCCTGCAGATAGCGAGCTTTCCCATAGCGGGGCAGCTGGTCATGCCGATCCTATACTGGTTCTTCTTTGCGGTGATTTTTTACATCATCTCAAAGCGCACGGCGTTCGGGCGGCAGGTGACAGCGGTCGGCTCGAACGAGCGCGCCGCGCGCCTGTCCGGTGTAAACGTGCAGAGGGTAAAGCGCATGGTTTACACGCTGATAGGGGTTATGGTCTCATTTTCCGCGATATTGCAGGTATCGCGCATCGGTTCCATGGACTACGCCAACGCCGGAAGCGGCAACGAGATGGACGCGATCTCCGCCGTCATAGTCGGCGGCACGAGCATGATGGGCGGCAGGGGGTTCATCCTGGGAACGGTCTTCGGAACGCTCATAATCGCCGTGATGAATAATCTGCTCAATCTGCTGGGAGTGCCGCCTTTCCTGCGGGAGGCGTTCAAGGGCGTCATCGTGATAGGCGCGGTGCTGCTCCAAAAACGCGAAAGCGCGTCGTAGGAAAAATATCACGTTCCTCTCCCCCTGCAAGGAGCCAACGAAAGCACAGCGCGCTCCCCTACGATTTTAACGGGGACGCCCAGCTTGCCCGTATGCCCTCCATTATCTCGATCGCGTTCACGGTAACGGCTTCGCTCATTACGGGGCTTTGCGGCAGACCGAGAGCGATGCAGCCGTTGAAGTGCTCGATCTCGTAGATGAGTTCGTGCCGGCATGGATGGCTGAACGTCTCCTTTTTACCGGAGTTGAAATAGACCGTGGCCTCTCGCGCCTTCCAGTAGTCGGCCATCTCGATATAGCCGCCGTCGCACTGGATGAGCGCTTTATTATTTACCGCCAGGACGTTCGCCGATATTCTGCTCGTGACCAAGATGCCGTCTCCGACGCGCAGATTCACCGCGCACTGCTCGTCGACGCCGCCGGCGCACGTGCAGAGTCCCGAATATGCCGTAATATCGGCGTCAAAGAGGAATTTCGCGAGGTGTATCGTGTAGCCGGCGTTGCCGTAAAGGGCGCCGCCTCCGGCTTCCGGCGAGCGGAGCCATTCGTTGTAGGTTGGGCTGCATGAGCTCGTAAGGTCCATAAAGTGAACGCGCCCAAGTTCCTTTGACGCGAGAAGGCGCTTTATATCGCTCATTACCGGCAGAAATACGGCTTTTTGCCCTTCGGCGATAAAGAGGCCGCGTTCTTTCGCGATGGCGAAAAGCTCCCTTGCCTCGGAAGAACGCAGGGTGAAGGGCTTTTCACAGACGACATGGCGGCCGCGTTCGAGGGCCATCTTCGCGCATCTGTAATGATCGCTGTTGATCGTCGCGACGTACACGACGTCCACGTCGCTGTCGCGCACCATATCCTCGTAACTGCCGAAGCTCCTTTCGATGTTCCACTCCGCCGCTTTCAGCGCGGCCTTATCGGCGCTGCGCGACGCGATTGCGACGGCCTCTCCGCCGCCGCTCTCCCGGAGCGCGGCTATGAAACGCGGTACGATCGACGCGGTGCTGATAATTCCATATCGCAGTGGCTTCACGTCAGGACTCCCTTTCGATCTTGACTTTAGCGCCTGTTTCGAGGCTCTTGTGTACCGCCTCCGCTATCTTTTCAGCCTCCAACCCGTCGGACGCGTCCGCGATAAAGGGTTCTCCGCTCAAGAGGCAGCGAACGAAATCGTTGATCGGTTCTATGCCGAAGCCAAAGGGCCCGGCTTTGGACTCCTGCATGAAATACGAGTTTGGCGTATGGCATTTCACTCCGTCGTAAATCTCGACTCCCCTGTTTTGGCTGTCAGATCGAAAGAGGGCGTTCTCGCAAAGTATCTGGGTGCGCCCGTCATTATTTTTGGAGAATCCGGACGGGTATATCCACCCGGTCTCGACTGTCCACCAGCATCCGTTCTCCATCAGGAGAAACGCCTGTACGGTGTCGTATGTGTCGATGCCCATAGACTTGAGGAGCTGTTTAGTTCCCACGGCGAAAACCTCGGTGACCTCGCATCCCATAAACCAGCGAATTTGGTCGTAGCAGTGCGTGCCCAAGAAGTGAACGGGCGATGAGTTCCCTGACCAGGTGAACCATTTTGACGGCACGTCTATGATGTCGTCCATGTTCATGTATCCCCTGACCGGCCTGCCCGACGCCGGTTCGCGGAGCGCGTTTCTTATCTGAATAGCCGCCGGATCCCAGCGTTTGTGATAGTCGACCGCGACGCGAACGCCGTACTTTACAGCGGCGCTGATTATGGAGCGGGCGTCAGCCAGAGTCGTTGCGAGGGGTTTTTCTATGAGGACGTTCTTCCCGCTCATAATGGCCAAAATCGCCGGCGCGGCGTGAAAGCCGTCCGGTGTGGCGATCGATACGGCGTCGAGCTCCTCGTTTTTCAGCATATCCTCCACAAGCGCGTATGTCCTGACGCCATACTCCGCGCCGATCCGCTCCCTGATCTTCGGATCGAGCTCACACACGGACGTGAGTTCGGCTCTTTCGTTGTGTTTATATGCCCGTATATGATTTATACCGTAAATTCCGGCGCCTACTACCGCGACTTTCAGGCGGCTCATCGCTCTGTTTCGCTCTTTTCCAACGTTTCGTTCATGCTGCCGGTTCGATATCCAAGAAGGTCAAGCGCGGCGTATGTAAAACCTATCTCGCGAAATTCACGATAAATCCTCTCCCGGACGCCGCCGTCGAAAAACCTCCCGAAACCGTCCTCGTCCGTTTCTATGCGGGCGATTGTACCGTGATGGCGCACCCTGATCCGGCGAAAACCCATATCGAGCAGGATTTGCTCCGCCCGGTCTACCATGCCCAGGCGCTCCGGCGTTATGCTCTCGCCGTAGGGGAAGCGTGAGGAAAGACAGGCAAAGGGTTGTTTGTCCCATGTAGGAAGGCCAAGCTCTTTTGACAGTTCGCGTATCTCATCTTTGTAAAGTCCAACGTGACGGAGAGGGCTCTTGACTCCCTGTTCGCGAACCGCTATGAGTCCCGGCCGGTAATCTCCGTTGTCATCCATATTGGAACCTTCCGCCACGTATTCTATGCCGTTCTCTCTGGCAACGGCCCAGATTTTTAGAAAGAGTTCGTTCTTGCAAAGGTAACATCGATTCGTCGGGTTCTGCGAAAAACCGTCTATTTCGAGCTCCTCGGAGTCGCAGATGAAGTGCGTTATGCCCTCGATCTCGCAAAAAGCCCTGGCTTCGTTCAATTCTCTCTCGGGGAACGAGCATGAGCGCGCGGTAACGGCTATCGCGCGCTCCCCTAGCGCGTCGTGAGCCGTTTTAAGGAGAAACGTGGAATCGACGCCGCCAGAAAACGCGACAGCCACGCTCCCCATCTCGGCAAGATACCGTTTGAGATCCTCATACTTGTCCATACATCGCTTCATCCTTTACGTCACCCCTGTGGACAGCTATCTCATATCCCGCGCCCGTTACGCGGCGATCCAGACAGAACCTGCATTCCGCGGCCTCTTCGCCCGTGCATATTTTATCCTCGTAAAGCTCATATAGCTTTCTGACGCCGACCGGGGAAAGGTTCGGCATGACGACGTTCGCCCCGTGAGCCAAGCCCAGCTCCCTGCCGTTCGGCGCTATCGTGCCCAGCGCGGTTGTGGCCGGAATCAAAGCATAGGGGAACATCAGCCTTATTATGCTCAAGAGCCTGAGCGAGAGTTCGAGGCTTCCGTTCGAGAAATTCCAGAACGGCGTCTCGCGGTGCGTAATATATGGCCCTATCCCTATCATGGCGGGGCGCAGCTCTTGAAGGAAGCGTATATCAGAAATGATGTTGGCGATGGTCTGATAGGGCGAGCCGACCATAAATCCCGCGCCGACCTGGTAACCGATTTCCTTTAAATTCCACAAGCACTCCTTGCGGGCTTTAAGGCTCATCGACTCCGGGTGCAGACGGCTGTAATGCTCGTCATCCGCGGTCTCGTGGCGGAGCAGATAACGATCGGCGCCGGCGTCGTAAAGCGCTTGGTAACTGCCGCGCGATCTCTCGCCGAGCGACAGGGTGACCGCGCAGTCGCCGAACATGGACTTGATTGACGACACTATTTCGCACATCATCCCGTCGGTGTAGTAAGGGTCCTCGCCGCCCTGCAGGACAAATGTCCTGAAACCCAGCCCGTATCCCTCTTTGCAGCATGAGAGTATCTGCTCGCGGCTCAGCCTGTAGCGTTTGACCGCCTCATTGCCCTGCCTGATGCCGCAGTAGAAGCAGTTGTTTTTACAGTAATTGGAAAATTCGATAAGGCCGCGTATATAGACATCCTTCCCGTAGACGCTCCGCCTGACGGCGTCGGCGCTTTGCGCGAGCTCCGAGTCGTACTCGTCCGTCGCGAGAAGGAGCAATAGTTCGCCGTCGCTCAAATTCCTCGTCCGGGTCAATTTATCGATCACTGTTTTTTTCTCTATCGGCGCTTGTAATTCCACTTTCACAACCATTCAGCCCTCACTATCGTCCCGCCGCCAAGGACGACATCCTCTCTCTCCAGTTCATACAGGACGATCGCCTGTCCGGGCGCGGCCGACAGCTGCGGTTCGTCAAAAGTCACCGTGACACAGTCCGGCGTCGTCCAAACGGCGGTCGCGAGATGTTCTTTCTGTCGATACCTCGTCATAGCCCTCACTCTGACCGGTTCTCCCGGCGTCTCGCGCGATATCGTGTTGAAGTCCTCCGCGAAAAGCACCTTCGAGTAAAGCGACTCCTGTTCACATAGGGTGACGGTATTATCCAAAGGGTCCTTGCTCCTCACGAACAGCTTCTCCTGGCGGGAAATTCCCAATCCCCTGCGCTGGCCGATCGTGTAACGTATAAGACCTTTATGCCGGCCAATCACTCTGCCGAATATGTCGAGGAAATACCCCGGTTCACTTTTTCGCCCCGTTCTCCTCTCGATGAAATCGGCGTACCGCCCCTCTGGAACAAAGCAGATGTCCTGGCTCTCCTGTTTTTGAGCGTTTACGAACCCGCGTGACTCCGCAACCCGCCTGACTTCGCTCTTTCTCAGGCCCCCTAGGGGGAAAAACGTATGCGCGAGCTGTTCCTGAGTAAGCATGTACAAAACATAGCTCTGATCCTTCGTTCTGTCCAGAGCCTTTTTCAGCAAATATCTGCCGCTGTCCTCATCCCTCTCGATCAAGGCGTAATGCCCCGTGGCTATACAGTCGCAACCGGCCTGTCTCGCAATTTGAAACAGCTTATCGAACTTTAAAAAGCGGTTGCAGTCGATGCAAGGGTTCGGCGTGCGTCCGTTTTCGTACTCGCGTACAAACTTATCTATCACGCGCTCATCGAAATCGCGTGAAAAGTTGAATACGTAGTGCGGAAAGCCGATCCTTGCCGCCACGCTTCGCGCGTCAGACGCGCCGGCGAGCGAACAGCAGACGTCGTCGCTTTCCGCCCCGATGTCCTCGTTATCGAAGAGCTTCATTGTCACGCCGATACAGGCATAACCGTCCTCGCAAAGAAAATGAGCGGCGACGGAACTATCCACGCCTCCGCTCATTGCAATCATAACATTTCTTTTTGTCATTCGCCAGTTCTTTTTTTAACCTTGTACAACATCGCGTTTTCACGCAAACGCCTGTGCCAGATCCGCGATAATATCTTTTATGTTTTCCGTGCCGATGGAGAGCCTTATCGTATTGGGCTTGATACCCTGATCCAGCAGTTCCTCAGGGCTGAGCTGCGAGTGTGTCGTCGTCGCCGGGTGAATGACGAGCGATTTCAAATCGGCGACGTTCGCCAAGAGCGAGAATATCTCAAGGCGGTCGATGAACTCACGCGCCTCCTGCTCTCCCCCCTTGATCTCAAAGGTAAAGATAGAGCCGGCCCCATTCGGGAAATATTTCTTGTACAGCCCGTGACTGGGATCGTCAGGAAGCGAGGGGTGGTGAAGTTTCTCCACTTTTGGATGGCCCTTCAGGTAGTCTAAAACCTTGAGGGTGTTTTCGATATGGCGCTCCACCCGCAGAGAAAGGGTCTCCACCCCTTGCAGCAAGAGAAAGGCGTTGAACGGAGATATAGCCGCGCCGGTATCGCGCAGCAGGATGGCTCGTATTTTCACCACGAACGCCGCGGGTCCCGCCGCCTTCGTGAATGAAAGCCCATGATAGCTGGGGTTGGGTTCCGTTATGGACGGGAACTTTCCGGACGCCTCCCAGTCGAACTTTCCGCTGTCGATAATCACCCCGCCAAGCGTTGTGCCGTGTCCGCCGATAAATTTCGTGGCGGAGTGAACTATTATATCGGCGCCGTATTCGATGGGACGCAGGATGGACGGCGGCGTAAATGTGCTGTCCACTACAAGCGGAATCTTGTTCCTGTGGGCAAGCTCGGCGAGTTTCTCAATATCGACTATGTTCGAGTGCGGGTTGCCGAGTGTCTCGATGAAAATCGCCTTCGTGTTCGGCCTGATGGCCCTTTCAAAAGAACCCTCCTCGTCGGGATCCACGAACGTGGTGGTGACGCCGTAGAGTGGGAGCGTATGTTCCAACAGGTTGAAGGTGCCGCCGTATATGGTCTTTTCCGAAACGATATGATCCCCGGCCTGCGCGAGGTTCAGCAACGAGTAGGTCACCGCCGCCGCGCCGGACGCGAGCGCCAGTGCGGCCACACCGCCCTCCAGGGCGGCCAGTCGCTTTTCCAGTACATCCTGCGTAGAATTTGTCAGCCTGGCATAAATATTGCCGGCGTCTGAGAGGTTAAATCGAGCCGCCGCGTGAGCTGTATCGTGAAAGACATACGACGTCGTCTGATAAATGGGGACGGCGCGAGCGTCAGAGGCCGGATCCGGCAACTCCTGCCCGATATGCAGCTGCTTTGTCTCGAATGCCCAGGAATCTGTGTTCTTTACGATTGCCATAGCGGAACCAAGCCTCAGTCGGCGGAGAAGAGCGGCGTTGACAGATAACGCTCGCCCGTATCCGGCAGGATTGCCACGATGATCTTTCCCTCGTTTTCGGGGCGCTTCGCCAGCTGAGTCGCCGCCCACGCCGCGGCTCCGGAGGAGATGCCCACCAGCACGCCTTCGGCCTTGGCGATGGCGCGCCCGACCGCAAAGGCGTCCGTGTCCTGAACCGTGATGATCTCATCGTATAGAGAGGTATCGAGTACGTCAGGGACGAATCCCGCGCCTATTCCCTGTATCTTGTGGGGGCCGCTTCTGCCCTCGGACAGCACAGGCGAGTTTGCGGGTTCGACGGCTATTATTTTCAAAGCGGGATTTTTCGACTTCAGAAAGCCGCCAGCCCCTGTCAGCGTCCCGCCGGTTCCGACGCCGGACACGAATATATCCACTTTGCCATCCGCGTCATCCCAAATCTCTGGGCCGGTGGTAGCGCGGTGAACGGCGGGGTTTGCGGGGTTCACGAACTGGCCGGGTATGAAGCTGTTAGGCGTTTCCTGCGCGATTTCGTCGGCCTTGGCAATTGCGCCCTTCATGCCCTTCGCGCCCTCTGTGAGCACCAGTTCAGCGCCGTAAGCCTTGAGCAGGTTGCGGCGCTCAACGCTCATCGTCTCCGGCATTGTCAGGATGATCCGGTATCCGCGCGAGGCGGCTACGGCAGCAAGCCCGATGCCGGTGTTGCCGCTCGTCGGCTCTATTATGACGGAGCCGGCCTTTAGCAGCCCTTTCTCCTCCGCGTCCTCTATCATCGACTTTGCGATGCGATCCTTGACGCTCCCCGCCGGATTGTAATATTCCAGCTTTGCCAGTATTCTTGCCTTGAGTCCATTTTGCGCCGCGTAGTTAGTCAGTTCGAGAAGCGGCGTTCCGCCAATCAGGTCAGTTAATTTCGAGTATATTGCCACTGTTTTTGCCCCCCTCAATGATTTTTTCAGATACCGAGGTAAATTCACCCGCCAGCGCGAGCCCGTTCCTCCCCCCTAGATAGAATAATCGAATCCTTCGATGCTTCTGTCTCGTTCGGCGAGTTCCGCCAATGTTATTCCGTCGAGATACTCGTTTATGACCCTGTCAAGGCCGGCCCATACCGGCAGCGTGGAACAATCCGCGCGTTTAGGACATCGGTTCGGCTCGTCCTCGACGCACGCGACCGGAGCCAAGTTCCCCTCGACGGCCCTCAAGATGCTTCCGACTGTGTAATCCTTTGCCGGCATGGCGAGACGGTAACCGCCGTCTTTGCCCCTGGTGCTTCTCAGGAAACCGGCCCTGTTCAGGAGCGGTATTATTTGCTCCAGATATTTTATCGTTATCTCCTGCCTGGTAGAAACGCAGCGCAGAGAGATGAACTCCCCCGTGTCGTTCACGGCCAGGTCTATCATTATCCGCAGCGCGTACCTTCCTTTTGTGGATATCTTCATAACGCTACCCCCAAGTCCTATTTCTACCTTATCATACATGTTTAGTAGGGAAATGTCAAGGACATGATCAAACAAAATCGTCCTTATCAGACATAACCGTCACGTTCCCCGCAACCGCGATAATCCAAGGCGCCGCGACCTCCTGTCGGCGAGAAACCACAGAAAGATAAACAGGCCGCGCAGTGTGGCGCTTATCGTTATACCGAGCCAGACGCCGTTTTGCCCCAGATCCCCTTGAGAGAGAACGTACGCGATCGGTATGCGCAGCGCGTTGCAGAGGATACTTACGACAGACGGCGGAAGCGTTCTGCCGAAACCTCTGAAAACACCGGCTGAGACGGCTTCCAAACAGCCAAACACCTGACATATCGCCATGATTTTCAAAAATGACCTGCCCATATCCAGAAGGGCGGGATCCGGAAGAAAAAACCAGAATAGCGGACCTCCAGCCGCAGCCATCAATACGGTCACCGCCGTACCCCAAACGCACGCCGAGAGGATCGACACACGGCAGCAACCCCTTATCCTGTCCCAGGCTTCGGCGCCGTAGTTCTGTCCGATAAACGCCGTGACGGCGGTCGACATACCAACGCTGACAAGCCAGTTCATCGACTCTATCTGCGTACCGACCCGGTAGACCGCCATCGCCCCCGCGCCGAAGCCGGCAACCAGCCGTGAGACGATCAGGGTGAAAAATGTGAATAGCATACTCTCCAGAGCTATCGGAAAACTCCAGCGCAAGATATCGGCGCAGTAACGGATTTCCGGCTTCATAATAAAGACAAAGCGCTCGAATGGGCGGTCTTTTTTTATGACAAGCGCAAAGAGCGACAGCCCCACGCACAGAACCTGCGCGGCAACGGTAGCGACAGCCGCGCCTTCGACACCCATCCCGAGCGTGAAGATGAAGATGGGGTCGAGGATGACGTTTCCGGCAAGCCCGGCCGCGTTTATCCAAAACGGCGCCCGCGAATTGCCGGAGCCGTTGAATATTCCCGCGACAGCCGCTCCTGTAAAAACTGCGGGCATTCCGACCGCCACTATCGAAAGATAGTTCTCGGCGCTTTTCGTGACGAGGGCGTCGCGCATACGGAAAAAACCGATCAGAGGCCCGCTGAAGACGATGCAGATCGCGGCGAACGCCAAACCGCATCCAAGGCCCAAATATATCGAACAGAGCGCGAATTTTCGGGCGGATTCCTCGTCCCGTCTGCCAAAATTCTGGGCGACACCGATCTCCGCGCCCATTCTGCCGATGAGCATGACCCCCGATGAGAGCCACATATACATACCAGCCATGCCGGAGGCCGCGACTGCCTGACTTCCTACCTTGCCCAGCAGGAACATATCCACCAGGTTATAGCTCATCATCATAAGCTGTACGCCAATTATCGGGAGCGCGACCATCATCAGCCTGCCGAATATCCCGCCTTGCGTGAGGTCATATTTTCCGTTAGTCGTGTCGCTCACCCTGCGTTTCCCGCGGCGCGGGATCCTCTCCGCCGAAAATGGCCGCCCGCCCAATGACGGAAGCGACATAACATATTATACAGATATTTTTCTTGGAATCGGCACAATTAAATTTATGATATTAACGAAGGGCGCTGATCTCTTCAACCGAAAGGCCAGTCCCTTGCGCTATCTGGTCAAGCGGCAATCCCATGTTCAAGAAATTCCGGGCTACCTCAAGAGCCTTTTCTTCCTTTGCATCTCGAATATGAATATCCTTAACCACTTCGTCTATCGGCCTGAACTGCATTTTCCACACCCCCTTGACCTTCGGGTCAATGTCGTCCTTGTCAATTTGAAACAAACGGTACGCAAATTTCTGAAATGACCACGCTTTTTCGCCGTCAAAGTTTCTCTCCCCTATGCGTTCGAGAAGCTCAAGAGAGTATTCCCCGCGCTTCGCTGCTTTCCCTCCGGCCTCCAGCATCCTTTTTGCCGCGAGAACCGGCAAAGCGAAGTCACGGGCATCCCGTTTCAACTCGTACCCATCGGCTTTGTTCACGCTGTAGACGTTATACTTGAAATAAACCGATGTCCCTTGCCACTCCCTGACGTAAGCGTCTATAGGCTCCGTTTTTCCCGTATAGATGGCAAGCGACGTGACAGGGAGCGCGTATTCGTCACTCGCACGGTAGTAACTTTGAAAGATGCGGAGCGGCAGCGTATCATCGTCCTCGTGCTGTTGCTCAACCATAAATATCGCCCGCGACTCTCCTCCGTCTTTCAGCGGCATGGATATGCACAAGTCCGAAATCCTCTTTCCTTTGTTCGATTTGCCTCCGATGGCCGGACGTTCCGGATCGGCAACCCTCGGTTTTGCTGAGTAGTCTCTCAATTCCGCCAAGCCTGGCATAAAAAATGATATAGCGTCGTCCAAATTTTCTTTCAATACATCCTTCCAGCTCCGGTCAATCCAGCTCTCACTCATATATCCCGCTCCGTCTCTTTTGATTTACAACGGCATTATACCAAGTTTTCGCTTACATAAACAACGGGGGAAATTCAGTAATGGAGCGGCTTTAAAAAAAATTTACGGCGCTGATGAAAAAGTCCGGAAACCGCCCATTTTATTGACAATGACGCCAGTTTCTTGTAAAGTCCACAGCGACGGACTCGTTCCGTCATCCCGATACTGGGTTTATTCATAACATACTTCTACGGGGAGACGTGATGATAATGAAGAAAATTTTCGCGTTGGTGTTGGTATTGGCGCTTTGTTTGGGCGGGACAGCTTTCGCCGGGGACGCGTCCGTCATAAAGATAGGCGTTATCGCTCCTTTGACCGGCAACGTGGCGGTGTACGGCATAGCCACCAAGAATGGCTCGGAGCTTTTCGCCAAGCAGACCAACGACGCCGGGGGAATTAACGGGCACAAAATCCAACTGATCATCTACGACGATAAGGGAGACCCTACAGAGTCGCTTAACGCCTATAACAAACTCGTCACGGCCGACGAGGTCGCGGCCATCATCGGCCCCGTGACGAGTTCGCCGACGTTCGGAGTGGCCGAGGCTTCCGCGGCGGACAACGTCCCGTGCATCACCGGAACAGCCACGCACCCAGACGTGACAAAATACGGCAAGAATTTCTTCCGCACATGCTTCGAGGATCCGTTTCAGGGCGGGGCTATGGCAAGATTCGCCTTTGAAAAGCTGAAGGCGAAGACCGCGGCCGTCATCTACAACGTCTCTGACGCTTATTCGACCGGGCTTTACAACGCTTTTAAGGAAAACGCCGAAAAGTCGGGGCTCAAGGTCACGGCAGTCGAGAGCTACGCCAACGACGATGTCGATTTCAACGCGCAGCTCACGAACATAGCGAAGTCCGCGCCGGACGTGCTCTTTATTCCAGACTATTACAACAAGGCGTACCTCATCTGCTCGCAGGCGCGCAAGGCCGGAATCAAGTCCGTATTCCTGGGCGTGGACGGAACCGACGGCGTTCTTGAAATAGAGGGCGCGGATTACTCGGTGTTCAACGGCATGTATTTCCCGAACCACTATTTCCCGGACGATCCCTCTCCTCTCGTAAAGAATCTTCGCAAGAGCTACGAGGCCGCTTACGGCAGTATGCCGAACTCGTTCGCGGCTCTCGGTTATGACGCCGCGGCGATACTTTTCAACGCCGTGCGGAAAACATTGGACGCCGGAGTCAAGGTGAGCGCGACGCCGGAATCGTATCAGGCGATAATCGACAACTTGACGGCCACCGATCTCGAATGTGTCACCGGGCGCATCACTTTCGTGAACAATAACCCGGTGAAGGACGTATCGGTCATCAAGATCGTGGATGGCGCTTACAAATTCGAGACTAAGTACAGGTAAATATATTGTGATTTACGGCGGCAAAACTGCGGGGCGGCATGTTCGCCGCCCCACGGCTTTTTTTTGCCCGGGAGACGTTTACCGATGACCTTTGTCTATCTAGTGATAATCGGCCTTCAGATCGGGAGCATATACGCGCTCGTAGCACTCGGTTACAGTATGGTCTACGGAATAGTCAAACTCGTCAACTTCGCTCACGGCGATATAATCATGGTTGGGGCGTACTGTGTCTGGTACCTCATGTCGCGCTTGGCTGTCCCGGCGTGGCTTGCCGTGCCGGCCGCCATAGCCTTGTGTTCGGTTCTCGGCGTGCTGATAGAAAAAATCGCCTACAAGCCTCTGCGCAACTCGGACAGGCTGGCGCTTCTGGTGACGGCCATAGGCATAAGCCTCTTTCTGCAAAACGCGGTGCAGCTGATATTCTCGGCCGACCCGAGGATGTTCTCCAATATTTTCGAAGGCACCATATCTATAGGCGACCGGCAGTTTTCAAACGCCACCGCTGTGACGATAGCGACGTCTACGCTCATAATGATCGGGCTCACCCTTCTCGTGAAGCGCACCAAAATAGGCAAGGCCATGAGAACCGTGTCGGAGGACGGCGAGGCGGCTCAGCTCATGGGCATTAACGTGAACAACACCATCTCGTTCACCTTCGCGCTCGGTTCCGGGCTGGCCGCCGTGGGCGCGGTGTTTTACTGCTGCTCCTATTCGCAGATACAGCCGACAATGGGCAATATGCTGGGGCTAAAGGCTTTCGTGGCCGCCGTACTCGGCGGTATCGGCTCGATCCCCGGCGCGATGATCGGCGGGGTTTTAATAGGCGTCACGGAAAGTTTCACAAGGGGCTTCATCAGCTCTCAGCTTACGGACGCGGTCGTGTTCGGCATATTGATAGTGGTGCTGCTGATAAGACCGTCCGGGATATTCGGCCGCAATATCGGCGAAAAGGTTTAGCGCGATATGCCGGGATTGCTGAAACGGACGCCTGTCAGATACGCGCTCAACGCCGCCGCCGCGCTCGGGCTCTATATCGTGATAATGTCGCTCATCGGCGGCAAGGTTCTGAACCGTTATCAGGCGCTTATGCTGATACCGATAGGGTACAACATCATACTCGCGGTGAGCCTCAACCTCACAGCCGGTTTTCTGGGACAGCTTCCGCTGGGACACGCCGGTTTCATGTCCGTCGGCGGTTACGCGGCGGCGCTGTTCTCCATGTCGGTCAGCCTTCCCCCGAGTTTCGAACTGCCTGCGGCGCTCTTGATAGGTTTTACCGTCTCGGCGATGTTCGGCGTCGTGATCGGACTGCCGGCGCTTCGCCTGAAGGGTGATTACCTGGCGATCATCACTCTCGGCTTCGGTGAGATAATACGGGTCATAATACTGAACCTGAAATTTACCGGAGGAGCTTACGGGCTCAAGGGCATAGGCAGGCAGACCACTGTAACATGGGTCTATATTTTCGTGCTCATAACGCTGTACGTGATAAACACGCTGATAAAATCGCGGCACGGCAGGGCCATAATCTCGATCCGCGAGGACGAGATAGCGGCGGAGGCGTCCGGTATACCCACCACCTATTACAAAGTTCTCGCCTTCAGTATTTCAGCCGGCTTTGCAGGTGTGGCGGGCGGACTCTACGCGCATTATCTCAGCATACTGGATCCGTCTACTTTCGGTTTCATGCGCTCCGTCGAAATCCTGGTCATAGTCGTTCTCGGGGGGCTGGGCTCCGTATTCGGCTCCGTAATATCCGCGGCAGTATTAACCATACTGCCCGAACTGCTTCGCGGGTTCGCGGAATACCGCATGGTCATATATTCGCTGCTGCTGGTGACGGTGATGATATTCAAACCGTCCGGCCTGTGCGGAAGATACGAATTTTCGCTCGGCGACTCCATCGACGGGCTGTGCGCCTCCATACGCGCCAGGATTCTGAAAAAAGGAGGCGGCGGCGATGCCTCCGGTTCTTGACGTAGCCAGCCTTGGCATAAATTTCGGCGGGCTTCACGCGTTGGACGACTTCAGCATACAGGTCGGGAACCGCGAAATCGTGGGGCTGATCGGGCCAAACGGCGCGGGCAAGACGACCGTGTTCAACCTTCTCACGAACGTCTATCGCCCTTCCAGGGGGAGCATAAAGCTCACGGGCAAAAATACCCTGGGGAAGTCTACGCACGAGGTCACGCGTCATGGCATAGCGCGGACGTTCCAGAACATAAGGCTTTTCAGGTCCCTCTCCGTCATGGACAACGTGAAGATAGCGCTCCACAACAGCATGAATTACTCGCTATTGGCGGCGTGTCTCCGCCTTCCCTCCTACTGGAAGCAGGAAGCGGAGGCTTCGGAAACCAGCCTGGAGCTTCTCTCCGTCTTCGACATGGAAAGCATGGCCGGGTATCCCGCCGGCAGCCTTCCATACGGCGCTCAGCGAAGGCTCGAAATAATACGCGCTCTCGCCACGAACCCGAAAGTGCTTCTGCTCGACGAACCGGCGGCCGGCATGAATCCGTCGGAAACAGCGGAACTGATGCGCACGATACGCGACGTGCGCGACAAGTTCGACGTGGCCATAATCCTCATTGAACACGACATGAGCCTTGTCATGGGCGTCTGTGAGCGGATTTTGGTTCTCAATTACGGCTTGATAATAGCGCAGGGCGCTCCCGATGAAATCAGGAACAATCCGATGGTCGTAGAGGCTTACCTCGGATCCCAGCGGGAGGGGGACTGACCGGTGCTGAAGGTAGAAAACATCAACGTCTACTACGGCGCTATTCACGCCGTCAAGGACGTATCCTTCGAGGTCGCGCAGGGGGAGATAGTCACCCTGATAGGGGCCAACGGCGCCGGCAAGAGTACGATCCTTAAGACCGTGTCGGGGCTGCTGCGCTCAAAGACCGGCAGGATAACCTTTCTGGGCGACGACATAAGCTCGACCGAAGCCTGCAAGCTCACGCGAAGGGGCTTGGCTCACGTGCCGGAGGGCCGCCGGATATTCCAGCAGCTCACCGTGGAGGAAAATCTGGAAATGGGCGGATATCTGCGGAGCGGAGCGGAAAATAAACGGACGATGCGTGACGTGTACGAACGCTTTCCGCGAGTTGGCGAGAGAAAAAGACAAATAGCCGGTACCCTGTCCGGCGGGGAACAGCAGATGCTTGCCCTGGGACGCTCCATGATGTCGCTCCCGAAGCTCATAATGATGGACGAGCCCTCAATGGGACTGGCTCCGGTGCTCGTGCAGCAGATATTCGACATTATAAGGGAACTCAACGCCGCCGGAGTGACCATCCTACTGGTGGAACAGAACGCCAGAATGGCGCTCTCCGTCGCGCACAGGTGTTATGTGCTGGAAACGGGCCGAATCGCGCTCGAAGCTGGCGCGAATGAGCTTCTGGACAACGACGAGGTGAAAAAGGCGTATCTGGGCGGATGACGCGCTCTTAAAAAAAACCGTTTACCATAAAACGCCCGCCCCTCTCCGCGTTAAAGGTCTGTATGCGATAGCTATCTTTGCCCGCATACAGACCTTTTCGGTGGAAACTGTTTTTCGCGGTCTTATTACATTTTTTTCAAGCCCGCGGGAGTCCTTCCCGCGATCTCATCAGCGCCAGACACCGCGCGGAGCCTGTACGCGATGACGATTGCCATATCCGGCCTTTTATAAAAATATAAAAAGCCGGATATGGCTCATTGGTTCACTTGCCGCGCTTAACTAACCTTTGCGGCGTTTTTTCGCCACTGCCGCCGCCGCGCCTATCGCCAACAACGCCGCCGCGCCCGTGTCGCAGCCGCCGCCGCTTCCCGCGCTGCCTGCCGTGTTGTTCGCGCTCGCGCCGTCGTAGATCACGGCGTAGGTCGAGAGGTGGACGGTCGTGAACACGACCAGCTGCCTGGTTGCGTTGTACTTGCTGTCGGCCATGCGCTCAGGCTTTGTGCCGTCGCCGCTCACATATACCGCCCATACGCCGGAGGCGTCCTCGCCTGTG
>JAISYM010000073.1 GCA_031269875.1 Synergistaceae bacterium | reverse complement strand
ACCTCGCAGTCGAGTTTTTCCCCGAGTTTCTCCATATCGATCTTGTCGCCGTTCCTCTCGACCACGTCCATCATGTTGATGGCCATGACGACGGGAATGCCCAGCTCCAGGAGCTGAGTCGTCAGGTAGAGATTGCGCTCGATGTTGGTGCCGTCTACGATATTGAGAATGACATCGGGCCGGTCGCCGATCAGGTAACCCCTGGCCACGACTTCCTCGAGTGTGTAGGGCGAGAGAGAATAGATGCCGGGCAGGTCCATGACTATGACATTTTTATGCCCCTTGAGATGCCCTTCCTTTTTTTCGACCGTGACACCGGGCCAGTTCCCCACGAACTGGTTCATGCCCGTCAGACAGTTGAACAGCGTCGTCTTGCCGCAATTCGGATTCCCAGCCAAAGCGATTTTTATGGTCATCTGTATCCTCCTTCGCCAAACTCAGGGAGCGGAATTCACTCAATGCCATTTTGAAAAAAAGTCTGATTTATTGTTAGATGCCTAAAGGGTGAGGATTTAAACCCTTGCGGCGTCAGGCTTCCTGAACGGCAAAATTTTGTTTAGGCTCATTAATCAGCCTTTCCTGAAATCAAAGGCCTGAAGCGTTAAGACCGCTTTTGGAAATAACGCCGCATTTAAAACAGCCTGTTGATCGTAAAACAGCATAAGCGGACAACTTGCCAGCATGACAATTCGTGCCGGTCGCTTACCACAGCGGCGGTTCGTGCCTCACCGATATCTCTCACCTGGGGGATAACCGTGTTTTCCTTAAACGGGCTCCACAATGATCGATTCGGCGTCCTCCTTGCGCAGGGACAGCTCGTAGCCGCGCACGGTAACCTCCATAGGATCTCCCAGCGGGGCCACCTTACGCACGAATACATCGACGCCCTTTGTGATCCCCATGTCCATGATGCGGCGCTTTAACGCGCCGCCGCCTCCAATTTTCGCGACGCGAACGGTTCTGCCGCACTCGACGTTTTTGAGCGTTTCCATCGCTGCCGCCGTTTTCGTTGTCTCTGTCGTCTCCATATCAGCACACCTTCTAATTTAGATGTCGGACGTCTTTGGGTACAACGGTTATCTTGCCGGCCATTTCATGGCTGATAGCTACGCGCGAGTCTTTGACGTTCACTATGAGCCCGCTCTCACTTTTTGAAACCACAGTCACGTCGCCGTCACAAACGAAACCAAGGCTCTCGATGAACTTGTGCGAGTCTCCCTTTCCGCTTATTTTTTTTATCGTGTAAACTTTTCCCTCATCTGCCAGCAGCAAAAGCATTTTTATCCTCCATGTTAATAGTTTGATTAATAAAACTTATTAATTTTACTAATAATAATTCCTATTGATTTACTTGTCAATACGTATCCTGACAGCTGTGTACGTATCCAGACAGGCAATTATACTGATTTGAAATCAAAGGTTTGAAGGGTGAAGCGTTAAAGCCAGTTTGGACAACCGCTCAGCCAAATCAAAAACAGCCTATTGACCGCGAATTGGTATTGCTTGGTAAACACAATGGATCAGGAGCCGCTCACGAAGCTCAGGCCGAGTATCTTCTGCGGAACATCAGGATGCTGGCGGTGAAAAGAACAGCCACGAAGGCGCACAGGATGAGGGCGTCGAGCCATACGTAGGAGAGCGGGCTGCCCTTCAGTATGATGTGGCGGGCGATTTTGAGGTAGTAGGTCATCGGCACGAAACGGCTCAGTTCCTGAAAGAACTTGGGCATCGCGTCTATGGGGAACATAAAGCCGGATAAAAGTATGCTGGGCAGGATATTCAGGATCGAGAGCTGGAGAGATTGCCGTTCGTTGTTTGCCACGGTCGAAATCATGACGCCGACGGAGAGCGACGCCATGATGAAGAAAAATGTCAGCCCGAGGAAGAGTATCAGGCTGCCCCGAAACGGCATGTCGAAGATAAAAACGCCCACGATGATAGCTACCGCGAGCTGAAGGTACGCGATGAGGACGTATGGCGTCACCTTGCTCGATAGCAGCTCCCAGCTCCGCATCGGCGTTACCAGCAGCTGTTCGAGCGTACCCTGCTCGCTCTCGCGGACTATCGCCGTGCCGACCATGAAGGTGAGCGTCATGGTCATAAGCGCGCCGATTATTCCGGGGAGCATGTACCAGGACGTGACGAAATCCGGGTTGTACCACGGGCGGACACGGATATCCACGGCCTGAGCCCGCAAAGCCCCGCCGCTTCTTTGCAGTTCCGACGCCGCTATCCTCTGCGAGTCGAGCATACCGATCATCATCGCGGCCGATATTGCCGACGACGCGGACATGTTGTCCGTGGCGTCGACGATCACCTGCACGGCAGAGCTCCGGCCCGAGGAAATCTTAGCCGTGAAGTCCGGCGGTATCGCTATGCCGACCTTTACCTCCCCGCGGCCAACGGCCTCGTTCAGCTCGCGGAAATTCCGCGCGGTTTTGACTACGTCGAAGTACATGCTCGACGTGAAATGATCCAGCAGCTCACGGCTCTCCTGAGAGAGGGATTGATCCAGAACCGCCGTCTTTAGGTGCTTTACGTCCGTGTTTATGGCAAATCCGAAGATCAAAAGCTGCATTATGGGAATCCCCACGATGAGGGCGAGCGTCACCTTATCCCTGAAAACCTGTATGAACTCCTTTGTGATCAGAGCCTTTAGCCTGTGCAAATCTTTACGCCCTCCCTTCCTCGGCGCCGGATTTTACGAACCTTACGAATACGTCCTCCATGGATGGGGTTATCTTCTTCGACTCGTATCCGTCGAAGGCCCTGTCTTTCGCGAAGTCGTATTCCGAGACGAAAAGCAGGCGGAGTTTCGCTCCGAAGAAGTTGGCGTCGATCAGGGGCAGGTCGGATCGCCTTTTGACATTCCCCAGCAGCGTCATCGTGTCACGCCCGGATATTTCGTAAAGGCATCCGGGCATCCGCTTTCTGAAGCTGGAGGGGGAGTCGTTGGCTAAGAGTTTGCCGCCGTAGATGAACGCGACCCGGTCGCAATGTTCCGCCTCGTCCATAAAATGAGTGGTGACTATTACGGTAATCCCGTCACCGGAAAGTGAGTAAATGACGCGCCAAAATTCGCGGCGCGACTTCGGATCCACGCCGCCTGTCGGCTCGTCCAGGAAGAGTATGCGCGGCCTGTGCAGTATGGCGCAGCCGAGCGCGAGTTTCTGTCTCACCCCGCCGGACAGCGTGGCGGTGAGGCTCCGTTTTCGATCCGCTAAGCCGGAGAACTCCAGCATCTCGTCTATCCTTGTCCTTTTATTCGCGCCGGACAAACCGTACAGCCCGGCGTACAGCTCCAAGTTCTCCGCCACTGTGAGGTCCGGGTAGAGGCTGAACTTTTGCGACATGTAACCCGCGCCCTCCCGGAGTTTGCGCCCGGAAGACAGATCCATTCCGAGCACGAGAGCCCTGCCGGAGGTTGGGGCCAGAAGCCCGCAGAGCATTTTTATCGTGGTCGACTTCCCGGAGCCGTTCGGCCCCAGAAAGCCGTACACGCTGCCCTCGGGAATCGTGAGAGTGATGCCGTCCACGGCTGTGAATCCGCCGAATTTTTTTGTGAGCGAGGTCGTCTCCACAGCGGTTATCATAGCGGCGCTCTGAAGTTTCCGGTATCGCTCGATATGAAAAGATCCTCCAGCGACGGCGGTATTATCTCGATCCTGACCGCTGCGGATGAGCCGCCGGGGGTGTCAATGGACCGCTCCGAATCCAGAGCGCGCCTTATGGCCGGTATCGCCGCGCCCAAATCCTCCGCTTCGACGTGGTAGTGAGACCCAAAAGCGTTTACGGCGAGAACGCCCGGCGTATCCAAGATACGTCTCGCGGCTTGCGCGGCGTATTTTTTAAATCCTTCAGACGAGTCCGGCGCGTCCTCGAAATATACGTCGAGTATTTGTCCGTATCCCTCCAGAAGTTTGTCGGGGGCGCCTCTTTTGATTATCTCCCCCCGGCTCAGAAGGATGAGGTTTGTGCAAAGTTCGGCCTCGTCCATGTACGGCGTCGATACGACAATGGTAACCCCGCCGGCCTTCAGCTCATAGAGCGCCGCCCAGAAATCCCTGCGCGAGAGCGGATCGACGCCGGTGGAAGGTTCGTCCAGAAAGAGCGCTTCCGGGCTGTGCGCCAGGCATACCGCCAACATCAGCTTCTGTTTCATCCCGCCGGATAGAACGCCCGCGAGCCTCTCGCGAAACTCCCACAGACCTATCCTCGTGAGAATATTTTTTACGAGGGTCTGCGTCTCCGCTTTGGTGCGGGCGGCATAGAGCGCGCTGTACAGGCTGATGTTCTCCAAGACCGTCAGGTTTTGGTAAAGGCTGAAACGCTGAGGCACGTAGCCCACCCGAGTCCGGTTCGCGCCGGGAGCGCCTTGGCCGAACAGTCTGATCTCTCCGCTGTCCGGTGAGATCAGCCCCATTGCGAGGCGAAGCATCGTACTCTTTCCGGCGCCGTCCGGCCCGACTATGCCGAATATCTCGCCGCGCTCCGCCGTAATCTCAGCGCGCGAGAGAGCCGTTACTTGTCCGTACGTTTTTGTGACCGATTTGAACTCAAGAACCGCGCTCATCTTGCCATTTTTTCGGCTAAAAGGATGAAAAGTGTACGTCCGCGGGCATTCCCGGCTTTACCCTGCCCGAGTCATCGCTCACCGAAACTTTTACCCAGAATACCTGGTTCGCGCGTTCCTCCTGCGTCAGCGAGAGCCTCGGGTTGAACTCAGCCTCCTCTGCGATCGCCCTGACTATGCCTGGCAGCGCGTCGCGCGGAGGGGAGTCCGCGTAGACCTGGGCGGTCTGCCCGACGCGAACGAGGCTGAGAGACGTGGCCGGTATGTATACCTTAACCCACGGGTCGTCCGTAACGCCGATTATCACGAGCGGAGAGCCGGGCGATACGACCTCGCCCGGCTCGAAATTTTTAGCCAATACGATTCCAGAGACGGGGGACCGTACCTCCTTGTACGAAATTCTGAGGCGCAGCGCGTCGAGCTCCGCTTCGAGCTGTTTTACCGCGAGGCGCGCCTGCTCTATATCCTCATCCCGAGGGCCCTTTTGCAGTAGAACGTAACGCAATCGCGCGGCCTCGGCGGATTCGCGGAGCACTCTCGCGTTCTCTTGGAATCGCTCGGCGTCGCTCCTCGATACGATGTCGCGGTCCAGGAGTTCGGCGTACCGCCTCGCATCCCGCTCCGCCTGTTCGAGTTGAATTTCCTTTCCTCTCAGTTCCGCCGCGCCTTGGCGAATCTCCTCTTCCCTGTTGCCCTTAAGGAGCGCCTTCAATTTCTCACGTTCGCGGCCGAGAGCGGCGGCTTGGGCCGTCTCCTCGCTGTCAAGCCCGTCGAGCGAGAGCTTGGCGAGCAAGTCTCCGTTTGCGACTCGGCTGCCCTCATCGCAGTTTAAGATCAGCAGCCTGCCTCCGACAAGCGGCGAGGCGGCGACCTCCGTGACCTCGACCGTGCCGGACGCCCTCAATCCTGCAGGCGTTTCCCGCCCTATGCCGTAATACAGCGCGGCGGCGATTATCGCTAACATGATAAAGATCGGGAGGAGGATCGTCCTGCGTTTCACGTTCGCGGCCTATTTGGCGGCATCCTCTATGGTTTTCCATATATTGGGCGTCTCGAAGCCCTTTCTCCAGAAAGCGGCGCCGGCCAAGGCGTGTTTTTTCACGAGATCGAGACGGAGCGCGACTGAACTCTCATCCTCGACCCATATCCTGAACCGTGTGCCCCCTTCTGAATACTCGACATAGTTCTGCCCGATCGCCTCGAGCCACTGTTTGCTGACGCCGTTTTCGGCTATGACGCTGTCGACCGACGCCATAGAGAGCGCCCGGGATTTGAGCGATACCTTGCCGTTTTTCCCCTTGGTCTCCTGCCACTCCCTTGTGTAGAACGGCGCGCCCAAGAGAAGTTTGCCCGGAGGAACATCGGCAAGCGTCTTTTCGAGTCCGGCGCGCACCCACGGAAGCGACGCGGTCGACCCGGCGCGCGGCGAGGATCTCCAGTGTTCGTCGTAGGCCATCAGGGCGATGTAGTCGACAATGTCCGAGAGATTGCGGCGCTCGTAACAGGACGACCACTTCGAAGGGACTGTCACGTCTATCGAGAACAAAAGTCCGAGCGTTTTCCCCGTCTCGGTGAAGTGCTTGACGAACGCCGTCAGTTTTGACGCGTCTTTGTTGTCGACGCTCTCGAAATCGATGTTGATCCCGTCCAGCCCGTAAATTTCAGCGTGGGCCAGCATGTTTGCTATAAAGAGGTCCTGAGCGTTGGTGTCCGCCAGAAACTTAGTGGTCCGCGCCTTGTTAAAGCCGTTCGACACGAGGCCCCATACCTGGCATCCCGAGGCGTGAGCGGATTCGACATAGGAAACGCCGCCTCTGCTGCCCACTCGCCCCGTCTCGTCGAGGAGGACAAACCACGTCGGCGAGATGACGCTTATGGTGGGAAGAATCTCCTCCGCGGAGAGATCGGCATTGTCTCCCGTGACGTGATCCCATACGAGGTTGAAGCGGCCTTCGGGCCGCGGCGGCGCGGTTTTTTTAATAATTGGCCCCGCATAAGCGGACATAAGGGGGAGAGTCCCGACGGTCAGTGTGTCGTTTGGCGCGAAAGCGTATGTGAGGCCGGTCACTTTTTCCATGCCGGTCAGGTTGAAATACAGCTTGCCATCGTCGCTTTTGGCTCTGAAGCGCAGGTCGAGGGCGTTCGGCGACATCTCGGCCAAGGCTGGGATTTCCAGTGTCGCGGACGGTTTTTCGACGCGGACCGCGTAAAAATCCTTCGAGGCGTCGAGCCTTACGGGAACATTCATTTGCGAAAGCAGTTCGCCCGGAACCCATACGTCCGGCGGAATGGACGCGTCGGCGTGTTCTCTCACAATCGCAAAGTGCGGCGTCACGTTAGTCGCGTCAAGCGAAATCCTCCGCTCGATACGGACGAACCGTGAAAATGGATCCTCCGCAGCGGTATCCTGCGCGAAGGACGCGACGGCCCCCAAAATACAAATCAATAAAGACGCAAAGACCGCGAGGACGATGAAAACTTTTTTCGCCTGTTTTTCCTGTTTTTTGTCCTTTACTGAGATACTCCGATCAGAAATTGTCATTCTCTCCCTTTGAAGGCTGACTTTTCGTCAGTGCATGTGTTTTGAAACGGTAAATACCATTTTGAAATCAAGGACCCGACGTGTGAAGCGTAAAAAACGATTTAGTCGATAAATCCTCAGCGTTTTTCGGCGTCAATCAGCCAGCCCGTTGATTTTTTTTGTTATCTTTGTGCTTTTCAACTCAGCCAGCGACTGCGAGGCAACCCACCTAGAGGCTTCGCAGGGCTGCGCGCCTATCTCGTCTGCGGTTTCAATCGCGGCGTCCAGCCAATCCCTGCTCCTGCGGCCAATCATGCTGAGAGCCGAGGTTATGGCCCTGCGCACGTCCAAGTCGTCCCTTGACGCGCCCTTGCGAGCCTGAAAGAGGGCGTTGTCAAAAAAACCGAAATTTTCACCCTCTCCGCCCGGCATCTTGGCCGCAAGTGCCGCGATAAGGGTGAATCCCAGGCAGGATATCTTGTCGTCCGGGGAGTTCGCCCACTGAACGGCCTTTTGCGGAGCGAACGGCAGTTTCCAGAGGAGTTTGGAGCAGCAGAATTTGCAGATGACCCACGAGTCAAGGCCACGCGCCATTTCGTCAGCCTGTTCCTCCGTAATTTCAGATGGCTCGCTGAATATGCAGGAGAGCAGCTTCGCCTCGTAACTGTCCTCATTCCACAGGTCAAGGGCGAGCTCATGCCGCGGTATCCCTACCTCGTGCGCTATCTCCATCAGCTTGTCATGGGGTACGTCCAAGAATACGAGCTTATCCAGCCCGAACAGATCGAGCTTCCCGTCCGGCATTTTGCCCTTAGAGCCGCCGCTCGCGGCCACCGCGAAGAGCTTTTTCAACACTTGTGAGGTTAAACTGTCCATATTCAGCCCCTCCTTATTGTAATTATACATGATTACACGGAAAAGGGTTTTGAAGAATCATCAACCTTGG
>JAISYM010000050.1 GCA_031269875.1 Synergistaceae bacterium | reverse complement strand
TGTCATCTCAGCGAGTACCGCTCCGACCTGGACTATTTTTTGGCCAACGCCTTCGTGGGGGTTATCAGCAAAAAACAGCTTGACAAGATGAACAAGGACGAACTGCTTTGGGGCGCCGTTCCATACGGCCCGTTCTATGTTGAGGAGAACGTCCAAGGTTCTCATGTCGTGTTGAAGCCCAATCCTGGTTACAAGACGAACAACCCTCTGGTCGAAAACAAAGGTAAGCCCTACCTTGCCGGCATGAGGGTGAACGTCACCGAGATGGAGGACTTTTCCGTCGTGACCGCTCTCAAGGAGGGCGACTTCGACTTTGCCGCCGGCCCTTCCTCCGAGGCGGTCAAGGAGATAAGGGGAGCGCCCGGAATAACATTGGCCGAGGCGACGTTCCCCACTATCGAATTTATCGCGTTGAACAACGATAACAAGCACCTGCGCAATCCCAAGGTGCGCGAGGCTCTTTTCCTACTAGCCGACAGGAACAGCTTCGCCGACATGGCGGGGAGCGATTTCACCCCGCAGTATACCCTCGTGACCGACACCATGATGAACTATTCAAAGGAAGCGGAGGATTATTTCAAGTCCAAGTACTCGTATAATCCCGAAAAAGCCAAGAAGCTCCTGGCGGAAGCCGGGTACAAGGACAGCAACGGGGACGGCTATTTGGACAAGGACGGCTCCGCGCTGGAACTCACATTCATCGTGCGCACCTCCGGCATGTCCGTAATCGTAGGACAGGACTGGCAGATCCAGCTCAAGGAATACGGGATCAAGCTCAATCTGGAGACACTCGACTGGGAGTACCGCAACGAGAAAATCCGCGCCGACGATTACGACATGGCCATTGCCAGCCTTGGCTGGGGTGAGCCGATACTGCTCCTCAACAACTTCCGCAGGGATCCCAACGCTGTGCCGAACAAGAAAGAGTATGACGCGAAAGTCAAGGCGCTGGCCGGCGTCCTCGACTACAATAAGCGCACTCAGCTCGTCACAGATCTACTGAAGGGCATATACGACGACCTGAACTGCATGCCGCTTTACACTGAGCGCGTTTACTGCGTGTATGGCAAAAACGCGGAAGGCGTCAAGGTTTTCCCGAACGCCACCATGTATTTCAACGACATAAAATAGGAAAACTTGGCGTACTTGACCACATTACCGCGCGGTTGTATTCTTACGCCGCGCGGTAATTTTTTAATTTGGAGGTGCGCTGTATGGGAAAAAAGAAAGTCATTTATGGGATCGAGGATCGGCCAAAGTTACCGATCGCGATACTGGCGGGGGCGCAGCACGTTCTTACATTATTCGGCGCGACGACGCTCGTTCCGCTGATCATCGGCCCGGCGATGAACATGTCGCCTAGTCAGATAGCGGCTTTTATCGGGTGCGTATATTTTGGCATGGGCGTGGCTACACTGATTCAGGTTTGGCCGAAATCGGGCTCTGGGCTGCCGATCGTGCAAGGCTCCAGCTTCAGCTTCATCCCTCCCATCATTACCATCGTCGGAATCTATCAGTCGCAGGGGCCCAACGTCGTAATGCAGTACGTCGGAGGGGCGCTCATAACGGGCGGGATAGCGCTTGGCATAATCGGCTACACGGGGCTCGTCGGCATAATCAAGCGCGCCATAACGCCGGTCGTCATTGGGCCAACCATCATGGCTATAGGGTTTTCTCTGGCCGGAACGGCAATCGGGGCGGCCTCTACATTCTGGCCCGTGTCGCTCTTGGTCGTTGTGCTCGTATTCTATTTCAGCCTCATCAGCAAGAACAGGTTTTTTAACATCTTCGCGATACTGGCCGCCATAGCGATCTCTTACGCCGTCTGTCTCGCCGGTTCCTTAGCCGGAATCTTCCCCGAAGGGCACGCCGCGTATGTGAATCTCCGGCAGGTCGCTTCGGCCAATTGGTTTCGGGTTGACATATTCATCCCGTGGGGCCCTCCGCGTTTCTCGCTGGAGGCCATAGGCGCGATTGCGGCCGGCTTCCTCTGCGTAATGATCGAGTCGATAGGGGATTACCACTCCTGCGCGTTTGCCGCCGGCATAGACGACCCCAGCGAGCGCCAGGTGAGCAAGGGCATCGGCGCGGAGGGGATTAACTGCGCTATCTCAGGATTGCTTGGTTCCGTGGGGACGACGTCGTACACGGAAAACATCGGCCTTATCGGACTCACGGGCGTGGCGAGCCGTTACGTCGTAATGATCGGCGCTGTGATACTCATTATAATGTCATTCATCGGAAAGCTCGGAGCGCTCGTCGCGACGATGCCGAACCCGGTCATAGGCGGAGCGTATATCACGCTCTTCGGAACGATAGGCGCGCTCGGCATACAAAACCTGATGCGCGCGGATATCGGCAGTCAGAGGAATATACTCATCGTCGGATTTGCCTTCCTGATGTCCCAGGGACTGCCGGGCTGGGTCGAGCCCAACCAGGCCCTCTTTACGTCATATTTGGGCGATGTGGCCGGCAAGACGATATGGGCGATCTTGAACACGAAGATGGCAGTAGCCGCTATATGCGCCATTC
Organism: Synergistaceae bacterium; assembly: GCA_031269875.1. GTDB lineage: Bacteria > Synergistota > Synergistia > Synergistales > Synergistaceae > JAIRNC01. The sequence goes on along the minus strand of JAISYM010000050.1, from coordinate 27,154 downwards.
TCTGCGACAATATCATACCGGGTACGCCGGAAGAGAGGGGTATCGCGCCTCGCGGGGACGATTAAAGAAATGCGGACGCCGCAGGGGTGATATCTCGCAGCAGCTCCATGACGGCGGCCTTCTCGCCGCCGTCCTCCACTGTCGCTCCGATGCAAGCCGGGCATCCCCACTTGCACTTGCAGTTCGTGAGCGCGTCGCGGCATGCCGCCAGCAACTTAGGGCCGAGATCGAAAAGCGCCTCCGAAAGCCCGATACCTCCCGGGACGTTGTCGGCCACAAAAATTGTCGGGGCGCGAAAGTGCGGATCCCTCTCGTGCGCCTTTACTATTATGTCTCCCCTGTCGCACATCAGGAAGAGCGGCGCTATCGTACGCACGAGGTTCGCGAGCCCCCAGAGGCTGTCTGACTTGCCCTGCGCCGCCGGTTTGCTGTCGTCACCCGCGCCGGCCGGAGCCGCGGCCTGCGGCCCTATTATCCAGAACGCCGTCGTGTGCATCTGCTCCTCAGGAAGATGTATGTTGCCGTATCCGACATTTTCGTGTGTCAGCAGTTTGATCTTCTTATAAATGGTGGGCCGTGTGGCAAGCAACACTTCACCCCAGCCAAACGGCGCCTTTGTCCCCATTTCGTCCAGCACCTCTATTCGCGCCGCCGCGTCTCCGTCTGTGTAGTAGTCGACATCGACGCGCTTTACATAACACCGCATCCGCTCGAAGTCCAGCTCCTCCACCTGGTACGGCTCGCCCAGGTGAAAATAAATAGCCTGCGGGAAGATAAGTGTCGGCGCTGTCTTCCTGTCCATCTGGCCGATAACCTTCGGGCTCGACGCGTCCGTAACGTCGTGGATGACGACGTTCTCGCTCGTCGCGCTCCTGAGCGAGAGCGACGCCGCGGGATAGGAGTCCGCCTGCCAGTGATACCTGCCGCCCTCCATGTGGAGGACGCCGTGGCGCGCGAGGTAATCGAGCGCGTCCTCCGTGTCGCACTTGCCGAAGCTCTCTCCGGCGTAAAACGGCAGTTCGAACGAGGAACACTTTATGTGCCCGATCTGTATGTAAGGGTTTGTCGGGTTTATCCTGGCGTGTTCCGGCGACGCCCCGAAGAAGTACGACGGGTTCGCGGAGAGGAACTGATCGATCTGGAGCGAGGAGGCGACCATCACAGCTGCGGATATCTTATTACCGCCCCCGCCAGACGCCCTCCTGCCGCTTCTGCCAATCTGCTGCCAGGCGGAGGCAACGCTGCCGGGATATCCGTGCAGGACGGAAAATTCGAGCGAGCCTATGTCTACGCCCAGTTCGAGGGCGTTGGTGCTTATGACGCAGTGAATGCTGCCATCCCTCAGCCCGCGCTCGATTGCCCTGCGCTCGTTCGGCAGGTAACCGGCGCGGTATCCGGTGATGCGGTTCGGGTCTATCCCGCGTTTCGACGCGGCGGCCTGGAGATACGTCAGCAGGAGTTCGACGTTTATGCGCGAACGCGTGAAGACGATCGTCCTTATCCCGTTGCAGACAGCCTCGATAGCTATTCTGGAGACTTCGAGCAAAGATGAGCGTCTGATGCCGAGCTGGCTGTTCACCACGGGCGGATTGTAAAAAATTATATGTCTTTCCGGCGACGGAGCGCCGTTTTCTTCGACCATCTCCACCGTCCTCCCAATAAGTTCCCGAGCCAGCTCCTTTGGGTTCGCGATCGTGGCCGAACAGCATATAAAGGTCGGTTTCGAACCGTAAAAGTCGCAGATACGCGCCAGCCGCTGAAGGATGAGAGCGAAGTGCGAGCCGAATATTCCACGGTATGAGTGCAGTTCGTCGATAACCACATACTTCAGGTTCTCGAAGAGATTCTTCCACTTCGTATGGTGAGGCAGTATGCCGGTGTGGAGCATATCCGGGTTTGTGATCACGATATGACCGGCGCTCCGGACCTTCGTTCGGGCGTCCTGCGGTGTGTCGCCGTCGTAGGTGTACGTGCGGACGTCGAGTTTCATATCGTCGACCAGTTCATACAGCTCAGAGAGCTGATCCTGCGCTAAAGCTTTCGTCGGGAAAAGGTATATGGCTCTCGCGGACGGAGAGTCAATTATGGTATTGAGTACGGGCACGTTGTAGCAGATGGTCTTGCCGGACGCCGTAGGCGTAACCACGACGCAGTCACGCCCACTCGCCGCAAGCGCTATGGCGCGCGCCTGATGCGTATACAGCCTGTTTATTCCCCGCTTTTGGAGCGCGGCTATCAGCCCGGCGTCGATATCTGGCCAGTCCGCCGTCACCGCTTGCGACGCCGGCATCACCTCATGCGCCGTGATGTCCCCCGGAAGCGACTCCAACCACGCCAGCATCCCGCCCATATCCTTGACGCCGCGGGAGAATACCGAGCGGTTCATTGTGTCCGCGCCGCCCGCAAAACCAGAATACCTGATGTCAAATAACCAAACTCCCTCCCGGAAAAATTACAAGGATATTATAGCCCGATATATAGGAAAACGACCGAGTGAAATCTACCTGATTCGCCATATTGATACCCTTTTCCGCCATAGTCTACGTTCCGGTCGCAACCTCCTCTACAAAGCAGAGGCGTTGGCAGGCTTGCGCGAGAAGTTTTCCCCCGTTGATTTTTCCGCATCATTACGGAAAAGAACGGTTTGACAATATTCAAATTAGTATTTAAATTAAATACTATACAGTCCAAGCTTCTATTTGATTATAAACCAAAATTCGTGAGTTCTCAAAGACTTTCGTCTTTTTTCTGTTGATTTGATTCAAAGTGTCTTACTTTGTCTCAATACTCGTTGTTGGATATGTAAAGAATGCAAGTAAAACGTTAAAACTTCTTTAAATAGACCGCGAGGAGAGTTTTGTATGTACCGGAGTCAATTTCGAGTTCGCCAAGTCGAATTAATAAAGCTTTTCCTATCGCATAATGACGATTGGATAGCTGGAACGGTGATCTCCAAACAACTGGGCATTACAGAACGTACACTGCGTAGTGATATTGTAATATTGAATGAACTACTTCCTCAATTTCGAGCTTCGGTCATATCAAAACCCGGACTCGGTTATAAAATGATTGCGGATAACTATGAACAAGTTTATGAACAGTTGTTATTGGATCAAGAGAATTGTGACGGCACAAGAGAAGACCGTATTCGATACATACTGTTAAATTTACTTGATAGCGAAACCGCAATTGATTTAGATGATTTAGAGGAAGAATTATTTGTAAGCAAGACCACTCTGGAGCAGGATTTAAAGAGTATTAAAACTATGCTCGACAATTTCCACCCAAATATTTCTCTTTCTCGACGAAAAGGGAAACTGAGTCTTCTGTATGATGAGTTTTCAGCCAGATACCTATTATACCGTTTGATTTTATCAGATTGTAGATCGTATAAGAACATTATTTATGGTAATTCGCATTTTTGGACACACGTAGAGTACCATGACGTATTGGAGAGTGTCATAGATATAATGGGGAATAGCGGGTTATATATGTCCGACGATAGTCTTACGAAAATTGCTGTGTTAGTTTGCATCTTTAAACATAGAACGAATAAGGGGGGAGTTATTACAGGTCAGGGACTTTCATGTGATGGCACTGAACAAGAACTACTCGATTTAGCAGAAAAACTTTACAATGCGAATATTAAGCGTATCGTCGGAAAATGTCAAAATGAAGAATCTGAAATAAAACAATTATCTATTTTACTTTCATTTATTAATTTATTTCAGCCATCGAGCACTCCTTCAAACAAAATTAATTGTCAACCATCAGATCAAATTACCTGTATTGCGAAAGAGTTATTATGCAAGATAAAAGAAGATTATCGATTAGACCTAGAGAGCGATGAAGCTTTGCTAACCAGTCTTATATGGCACATAAACGCGCTTGTAAACAGGTTGCGTCATAACGTTGTCGAGAAAAACCCCATAAATGATGTCATGAAAAACGAATATCCTTTTATGTTTGAGTTATCGCTATACTTATATGACCTTTTCCAAACACACCTGCAACTCAATCTTTCGGAAGACGACCTGTGTTATGTGGCTGCTTATCTGGCGGCAGCTGTCGAACGCAGAGGTTTTATATACAAAAACACTAAAGTACGCATAGCTTTCGTGAGTCACCTAGGTAATAGTATATCATGCATGATAATGGCTAAGTTGCAATCTGAATACAGCGCTTTGGCTGATTTTTACGGCCCATACCCCTCATATCAATATGAAAAATATATAGGGGAAAATCATGACGCCGTTTTGTCTGTAACGCCTAATTTTTCGCCGAAACTTAATATTCCTTTTTTTAATATTATCGATGTTTTTTCAAAATCCAACAAACATTCGTTAAATATTTTTATTCAGAATATAAAGAAAAAATATATTAAGGGAGACCTTGTTCGCCCGGTCAATTTTATCGACAAATTTCACCAAAAATTCTTCTTTCCTAATCTTGCATTACATACTTCGGAAGAAGTCATCACTCATATGTGTAATGCAATGGAAAAAGAACAAGTAATACCAAGTGAGTTTCATAATTTGACTTTGAAACGTGAGCAGTTAACGCCTACTTTGATGAAGAATTATATTGCCATTCCTCACCCGCTTCGACCTTGTGCCAATACAACCCGAATAGGGGTCGCTACTATGAAAAAGGGCGTACCTTGGGGGGATTATTACGCGAAATTAGTTTTCCTTTTGGCTATTAAGCCAGAAGAACAAAATTTTTTACAAGATTTTTTTGAATTTATAGTTAATTTAATGAACAATAAGAAGGCAGTGCAGGAAGTTGCAAGCGCTAAAGATTTTAATTTTTTTATTGATCATGTTTCCGCATTATTGTCTGAAAATACGGAACGAGTACGTTTTTAAAAGAGGGGGTGATTTGTTTCAATAAGTATTGGTTTGTTCGTGCATTTTATAAAGCAAAGTTAAGAATTGACAGTAGTGCAGAAATTTTTTCCCTAAAAAATAAGGAGATGAGTTGTTGTCATGCAAATGCAAGAAGAACGTGAAGCGATCATAGAACATTGTAAGAAGCTTATTACTCATGGATTAACAGTCGGTACAGGCGGCAATATAAGCGTATTTAATACAGAATATCAATTAATGGCGATCAGTCCTAGTGGAATGGATTATTTCACGACAAAACCGGAAGATATTGTGCTGACGGATCTTGACGGCAAAGTTGTTGAAGGCGACCGCAAACCGTCCACCGAAGTGGATATGCACCGCATTTATTACAATATGAGAAAAGATGTGAGAGCCGTAGTTCACTGCCATTCAATGTACAGCACGGTTCTGGCCTCGCTGCGCATGAACCTCCCAGCCGTAAATAATTATATAGCGATAGCCGGTGGATACGATATCAGATGTGCGGAATACGGAACTGGCGGCACTTGGACTCTTGCCGAGAACTCTTTTAGGGCCATGGAGGGAAGATATGCGTGCTTCCTTGCTAATCACGGATTACTGACCTGTGCTGCGGATCTTCCTTCGGCTTTTATGATTGCAGAAGAAGTCGAGAGAATGGCTGAAGCTTATTATCATGCGAAACTACTCGGAGAACCAGTTGTTTTGGATAATTCAGAAGTGGACGTTATCTTGAACAAGAATAAAAATTACGGTCAAGTTACGCAAAAGTAATTTTTGAGTTCTAGCGGAACGTGGTTTTATGGTTCGGCAGGTTTGCGAAAGCGAATCCATGAATATCAAAATGTAGGCTAGTTGTGGGTTTTCAGACATAAATTGGTCGAAAGGAAATCATATCATGAAAATGAAAGCGGCTGTAATGTATGCTCCAAACGATATTAGATATGAAGATATTGAAAAACCTATTTGTCCAGAAGGTGGTTTTCTGCTTCGAATAAAGGCTGTTGGACTCTGTGGTTCAGACATAAGAAATCTGACAACAGATTCGCGTAAAGGGGATTATCCGCATGTCTATGGACATGAACAGGTAGGGGTAATTGAGGATATACACAGCGCTGTTACTGAGTTTAAAAAAGGCGACAGGGTCTACGTACACCCTGGTGATCCGTGCATGAGATGTGAATTTTGTCTGAGTGGTCACACAGAGAACTGCTTGAGTCCTGGCAATTATTTAGCGCGACAAGGTGGGTTTGCGGATTATATAGCCATTCCTAAGTCGCAGGTCAATGCAAGAAGTGTTTACATGATACCGGACGGAATCGACTTTGAGCTTGCAACACTTGGAGAACCGCTGTCATCTGTCTATGCGTGCCAGGAAAATATAGATGTTACGATTGGCGACACAGTTGTGATACTAGGAGCTGGTCCCATTGGCTGCTTTCATGCTCAACTCGCGAAGCAGCGTGGCGCGTTTACAGTGATAATGACGGATATAAATGACAAACGACTCGAACTAGCAAGAGAATATGGGGTAGATCATATTATCAACAGCAATACTGAGAATCCGGTAGAGACTGTCCGTAAGCTCACTCATAATCTCGGTGCGGATAAGGCTATTTCGGCAAACCCAACTACGGAGGCGCAGAATCAATGTATATACATGTTAAAGAAAGGTGGAATAGGTGTTTTTTTCGGAGGAGTCGCAAAGGGGAAAATAGCTGAGATAGATACAAATTACGTTCACTATAACAATCTATGGCTGTATGGCCATTACGGCGCGAGCGTGACTCAGTGTAAAAAGGCTTTTGACCTAGCTATGTCGTCCCGATTTCCAACACGGAAATTTCTGACCCACATAATGCCTTTGTCTGAGATAAACGAGGCAATACAACTCACACAGAAAGGAGAGGCAATAAAAGTAGTGTTAGTTCCTTAAATCCCCAAAAGATTGGAGAGGATCGGATGGCAAATGAAGTTAAGCTATTGATAGCGTGTGGTAGTGGTATGGCGATGTCAATTGTGGCTCAAGAGTCGATAAAGAATTATCAAGTGATATTCCCACTTCAATGATTATGTGAGGAGGAACTATAGGGGATATGAAAATGAAAGCAGTCGTTATGTATGGTCCAAATAATATACGATATGAAGACGTCGAAAAACCAACATGTCCTGAAGGAGGTTTTCTTCTTAAGATAAAAGCTGTTGGACTCTGCGGTTCTGATATTAGAAATCTCCTAACGGATTCCCGCAAGGGAAAGTATCCTCACATATATGGTCATGAACAGGTAGGCATCATCGAGGAAATCGATAAAAATGTAACAGGCTTCAAAGTAGGAGACAGGGTTTATGTCTATGCCGGTGATCCTTGCATGGAATGTGAATTTTGCCTCAAGGGACAGACACAAAATTGTATGAACCCAGGTGATTACCTTGAAAGACAAGGGGGGTTCGCTGATTATATCGGTGTTCTAAAGACACAATTACGCGGTAGCGTCCACAGAATTCCAGAGGGAGTGGACATGGAACTCGCTACGTTGGCGGAACCGCTTTCTTCTGTATATTCATGCCTGGAGAATGTAAATATCAGCATCGGGGACACTGTAGTCATTTTGGGTGCTGGTCCCATAGGGTGTTTTCATGCTCAGTTGGCGAAACTGCGCGGGGCTTTTAAGATCATCATGACAGATATTAATGACACTAGGCTTGATTTGGCACGGCAATTTGGTGTGGATTATGCTATCAACAGCAAGAAAGAAGATGCGGTCGATGCCGTCAAAAAATTGACCTGTGGGAGAGGTGCGGATAAAGTAATATCAGCCAACCCAACCGTAGAAGGACAGGCTCAATGCATATACATGCTTAAGAAAGGTGGTACGGGAGTCTTTTTTGGCGGGGTTCAAAAAGGTAAAACAGCTGAGATAGACACCAATTATATTCACTACAACAACATCTGGCTTTTCGGACAGTACGGAGCCAGTCTTGATCAAGTCAAAAAAGCCTTTGACCTCGCGATATCTCCTCTTTTTCCTACGAGAAAGTTTATAACTCACATCATGCCACTTTCGCAGATCAAAGAGGCGATAAAATTAACGCAAACTGGCGAAGCGATAAAAGTAGTTCTCATCCCGTAGAAAATTAAGAACAACTATAAAAAGTCAAGTCTTCTAAAAAAATGGATTAGTAAGATTTGAAACCGACACCTTGAGAATCGAATATGGGACAGGAGTTAGGATTCGTAACGTTTAAACGGCGCTGGCGAATACAGCGTGTTTCCCTTAGGGATTTGAGGAGGAATATTGATCCGACCACGAATTTTATTATACGAGGAGGGAGAAAGTGTGGGGAAATCTGAAGTGAAGTTATTAGTTGCTTGCGGAAGTGGAATTGCTACATCGACTGTTGCCCAGGAAGCAATAAAGAAGATAGTGACTGAGGCTGGCATTAACGCGAAGATTTTGAAATGCACCGTGAATGAGCTTGAGCGAAAACAAAACGACGTTGATATAGTGCTAGTGACGACGAACTATAAGAAACTGTTGAACAAACCATGTATAAGCGTATTTGGTCTAATTTCCGGAATAAAACAGGAGGCAATTGCAGCAAATATCATTGCAGAGTGCAAAAAAGTTTTAGAGTCATGATTCATTTTTGATATGAAGACATTTCTGTAGCTCACTTCTGAAATAAGATAACGTTAGTATGGTTTGTTTTCAAGATATCTAAGACACCTAAAAGGAGGAAGCGTTAGTTATGGAAAACCTGTTAAATGTCATTCAATCTATTCTCGGACTCGGCGCTGTGGTTATACTTCCTATTATGATTTGTGCATTGGGCCTCTTTTTCAGAATGGAGTTCGGCGCAGCATTGAAAGCAGGACTGTTGGTGGGTATCGGTTTTTCAGGTTTAGGTCTCGTGATAGGATTGCTCATGACATCAATAAATCCTGTCGTAGAATATTATCAGGCGTTTGGTTCCGGTTTTACGGTTGCGGATCTTGGCTGGGCGGCTGTAGGTGCCGCATCTTGGACAGTTCCTTTCGCGGCTATATCAGTGCCTCTGATCATCTTCACGAACATAATATTCCTTAAGTTAAAGCTTACAAAGGTTATGAATGTAGATATATGGAACTATATTCACTTCTTGGTTCCAGGAGCAATGGCGTATGCTCTTTGGGATAGTTTCGTAATAGGCCTTGCGTTGACTGTCGCTTTATCTATGGTGGTGCTTTTCCTTGGACAGAAGGCAGCGCGTAATTGGGCAGACTACTTCGGCCTAGAGGGAACAACGTGTTCTACTCTTTCTTTTATTGCGTGGGTGTGGCCTATTGCAGTTTTGTTCAATAAAATTATCGACAAAATTCCTGTAGTGAACAAGATTGAGATCAACATGACGAAATTGGGAGACAAACTCGGAATGTTCGGGGATCCTGCTGTTGTTGGTATGCTTGTCGGTGCGTTTCTAGGCATCATAACGAAACAGAACTACAAGATAGTCTTCACTATGGCCATCGGTGTCTCAGCAGTGCTGATACTCATCCCTAGGATGGTTGGATTCATGATGGAAGGACTCTCCGCAATTGGAACCGCAACTAACGCTTATATGAAGAAGTTTTTAAACGATGAATCGAACGAACTCCACATCGGTATGGATATAGCTCTCGGTCTTGGTGACCCGGGATGCATAACAGTTACGATGCTTACAATACCTTGCGTAATCCTAATGGCGTTCATCCTGCCTGGTTTGAACTATTTCCCAATTGGTCTACTGACAGGTGTTTGCTACACAAGTCCGTTCATGGTCATGTGTAGCAAGGGTAACCTGTTCAGGAGTTTCGTCTGTATGGTAGTTTTTTATGCAATGACGATGATGCTTGCCAACTGGTTCACACCAGAAGCAACCGCAATGATGCGGGCCACTGGAGTAGAGGTAACTGGCATGGTCACTGATGGAATGTTCGGATTGGATCCAGGCTGTATAGCGGTTGGGTTGATCAACAAAATTCTCTAAATGAAGATTATTGATGGTGAAATACTCTTATACAGATGAATTTTCTTAGGATGTTGATGACGTGCAGATAATTACAGTTTCTGGATTTGCTAAAAACTGGGAAGAAGCAATTGCGCTGTGTGGGAAAAAGATGTCTGAGTGCGGGTATGTTGACTTGCCGTTCGCTGAGGAGTGCATTCTCCGAGAAAAGGAATTCCCTACAGGTATTCCTTCGGAGATTCCGATAGCTATACCTCACGCGAAATCGCAAAATATTAAAAAAGACTGTATCTGTTTACTCAGGTTGGATTCGCCAGTTATTTTCAACCGTATGGACTCATGGGATGAGTCTGTGGAAGTGGAATTGGTATTGAATCTTGCTTTAAAGGACGCTGATGAACATATAGTTTTTCTTCAGAAGTTAATGTCCATAGTGCAGGATGTTGAGTTGTTAGATAGTTTTAAACTCTTGCCTCTTGATAAATTGCAGATGGCTATAGAGGAAAAACTTGCGTAATGCCTTTTGTGCTTATTGTAATCATAACTAAAACACTACGGGGTGGTTTGCGTATGGCTAATATGAAAGCGGCAATTTATTACGGTCCTGGCCAAACTAAATTTGAGGAACGCCCAATACCAACACCGGGGCCAGGTGAGATTTTGATGAAAAACGTCAGTGCCACTACTTGTGGAACGGACTTAAAACAATATCGCAGGGGCTACAGGACAGATAAGCCAGGAGAGAGCAAAATCTTCGGACATGAGTCCGCTGGTGTGGTCGCCGAAGTTGGTACAGGAGTTACAAAATTCAATGTTGGCGATAGGATAGCCCCCCACAATTCGGCACCCTGTGGCAGCTGCTATTGGTGTAGACGTGAGCAGTACAGCCTGTGTGAGAAAATCGTGTTTGCTACAGGAGCTTGGGCAGAATATCGTCTGATCCCGGCATCTGTCGTAGAAAAAAATACGTTTTTTATCCCAGAGCATGTATCCTATCGTTTGGCAGCCTGCGTAGAACCTCTGTCCTGTGCCGTTTACAGCGTTGACCAGAGCGGTCTGGTACTGATGGATACCGTTGTTGTCAATGGTGCCGGACCTCTCGGTCTGTTTCATGTAATTACGGCTAAGTTAAGGGGCGCATATGTCATTGTTTGTGACAGCGTTCCTTTCCGCCTTGAATGCGCAAAAAGACTTGGCGCGGATCAGGTCGTCAATATCAAGGAGGCGAATGATCAAGTCACTGCCGTTAGAGAATTGACACCGGATAAGAGAGGCGTAGACATAGCCTTTGATTGTACAGGGCTTCCAGAAATCTGGGAAATGAATCTAAATATGGTGCGCAACGGGGGTACCGTTATGGAGTTTGGAGGATGCAAGGGAGGCAGCACGGTCACTTTTGATTGCGGCCGTTTGCACTATGCTCAGATTACGGTGAAGGGGCTGTTCCATACCATCCCAAGGGTTGTTGAGGAATCTTTCAATATGATCATTAGAGGGTTGATTCCTGAAGATATCATCATCGGAAAGACATTTCCATTAGAAAAGTTTCAGGACGCGCTCGACTCCCACGCAACAGGGCTCGTCGTTAAAAACGAGATCCGCTGTGACCAATGACTTGAGGTCTATGATTTATAGCGATTTCGCACAACATATACTATATATCGTCCCGTAAATAGCCTGTTTCTAGTTATCCACAGAATACAGCATAGTATACATTATGTGAAATTGCTATAAATGGCAACCCCCCGGCTCTGCCAGGGGGTTGCACTTAGCCTTTAGCCATTAAATGGTGTCAACTGCTCAACAGGTTACCGCGTTTTTTCTTCCTTCACTGACAGGTTACACCGAAATCATGGGAACATATCGAAGACGAACTCGGGCCACCATTCCTCCATTCCGGAAACGTACGACTCCTCCAAGTCCGGTATCAGAACATCGGCAAAGAGGACGTCCTCCTCGAGATCTGGCAGGAGGTCTATGCACTCGTATTCCAGCATACGCTCATTATGCGCGAGACCTAAATTCGCCACAAGGACTCCCCCCTCTTTGTCCATGATTTGAATTATATTACTAATTTTCCATTTATTCTACAGCGTAATTTGGCGCTTCCTTCGTTATCACCACATCATGGGGGTGGCTCTCCTTCATAGACGCCGGCGTCACCTGCACGAAGCGCGATTTCTCATGAAGTTCGCGTATATCGGCGGCGCCTACGTATCCCATGCCAGACCTGATGCCGCCAACCATCTGAAAGAAAATGCCGCTGAGAGAACCCTTGTGAGGAACCAGGCCCTCTATCCCCTCCGGGACTAGCTTGTCGTCTTCAGCGCCTTCCTGGAAATATCTGTCCTTGCTGCTGCCACCCTTCATAGCGCCAAGCGAACCCATACCCCTGAAGCTCTTAAACGAACGGCCCTTGTAGATGACAGCCTCTCCGGGGCTCTCCTCGGTGCCGGCGAAGAGTGAGCCTATCATCACGCTGTCGGCTCCCGCCGCCAGCGCCTTGACGATGTCGCCGGAGTACCGGATGCCGCCGTCGGCCACCACCGTGCAACCGTAAGCGTGAGCCACCTCGGAAACGTTCATTACGGCGGCTACCTGCGGAACGCCGATACCGGCGATTATGCGCGTAGTACATATAGCGCCCGGGCCGATGCCGACTTTGACGCAGTTCACTCCCGCGTCTATCAGCGCGCGGGCCGCTTCCGGCGTCGCGATGTTCCCGCCGACCAACTGCAGATCGGGATATTTATCTCTGATAGCTTTGATCGTCTTGATGACGGAGGACGAATGTCCGTGCGCGGTATCTACGACAATGACGTCGACATCGGAGGCCACGAGAGCCTCAACGCGCTCCATAGTGTCGGCGCCCGTACCGACCGCCGCGCCCACGCGCAATCTGCCCTTGGAATCCTTTGTGGCGTTCGGAAAATCCTGAGCTTTCTGGATGTCCTTGATGGTGATAAGTCCCATCAGTTTACCGTCCGCGTCAACAATCGGAAGTTTTTCGACCTTTCGGCTGCTCAGAATTTTTTTGGCGCTTTCGAGGTCAGTGCCAACCGGCGCCGTCACTATGTTTTCCTTCGTCATTACGTTGTCTATCGGCTGATCGTAATCCGATATAAACCGCAGATCCCTGTTCGTAATTATGCCGACAAGACGAAGTTCGTGATCCACAATCGGAACGCCCGAGATATGGTAGTGCGCCATCAGCGCCATAGCCTCGCTTACTCTGTCCTCGGGATACCTGTAAAAAGGATCGACTATTACCCCGGACTCCGACCGTTTCACCTTATCGGCTTCCCGCGCCTGATCGACCGCCGGCAAATTCCTGTGCAGTATCCCGATGCCGCCCTCCCTCGCGAGCGCTATGGCAAGCCTCGCTTCCGTCACGGTGTCCATCGCCGCGCTGCATATCGGCGCCTTGAGTTCAATTTCCGGGGTCAAAAACGATCTTATGTCAACCTGGGCCGGATGCACCTCGCTAAAACCCGGCACCAATAAGATATCGTCAAACGTAAATCCCCTGTAATCCACAAATTTTTTACCATACGCCTCTTGTGATATATTATAATCGCCGTCCACTAAAGATCCTCCTTATTTGTCGTTCACGTCATAAATCAGCTGTGTCAAAGCGTTCCAGGACATTTTCCCTGCCAAGGCACCCCATCAGAAGCGCGATCGGAACGCCATGTTCCGCGCCGGTAAGTCTCATTCTTAGGCAATGATACAGTATTTTCCCCTTGAGTCCACGCTCTCTTTGAAATTCCCTTAAAATATTTTTTAAGTTCTCAGAGTACCATAACTCTGGCGTGACGAGGGAGAGCGCCATCCGGATATCCCGCATCCACGCTTCGTCCGCCGTTTCGCGCGGATACTTTGGCAGGAATACCTCTCCTATCGATCTCTCCATATCTTTTTTGCACGAGCATGACGGCAGCAGCTCGTTTATGAGCGCCGCCCTGTCGGAATCGATATGCCCGCCCCGTGTGTCCGAACGCGGAAAGAGCTTGTCGTACTCGCGCAGCAGGGATTCGGCCGGCAGCTCACGCATTGCCATTTTCCCGAAGTGATTCATCCTCTCCTGGTCGTGCATCGGGGAGTCCAGGGATACGTCACGGATATCGAAGCCTTCGGCAAGGGCGGCGGCCCGCGATATCCTGTCCACAGGCGCACCGGCCCAGCTCAAAGTAGCCATGTACGAAACGAGCGCCTCAGGTGACCACCCGTCCTCACGATAAGAAGCCACTGAAATCGCGCCGGAACGTTTGCTCAGTTTGTGGCGTTCGGAGTCAAGCACCATCGGAATGTGAATCCATTCCGGCACTTCCCAGCCTAGAGCCCTATAGATCAATTCCTGTTTCGGCGTGTTCGAAAGGTGCTCCTCACCCCGTATCACATGCGATATGCCGAAATCGTGATCGTCTGCGACCACCGCGAAGAGATACGTCGGGGAACCATCGCTGCGCGCAAGGACGAAATCACCTACCGACGAGCCTTTGACGGGCATTTTCCCCCTGAGGGTGTCTCGAAAAATTACGGCGTCATCACTCTGCGGCGACGCGAAGCGCACGCAGTACGGCTCACCGGACAGGAGTCTCGCCTCGCGCTCGTGAGGACTGATAAACCTGCACTTATCGGCCCGCGGACGCTTGGCCCCGGGGCTTTCGTCGTGCGGGCAAAAACAGGCGTAGGCGGCATTTCGGCGGCGCAGCTCCTCCAGAACTTCCCTGTATCTTTCTGTGCGCTCCGTCTGCCTGGTCGCGTCTTCGTCAGGTAAAATGCCCAGCCACTTGAGATCGTTTAAAATGGATTCCTCAAATTCGGCGGAAGTCCGCTCTTGGTCGGTGTCCTCAAAACGCAAAAGAAAGCGGCCGCCGTTATGTTTTGCCCACAAATAGTTAAAGAGCGCGGTTCGCGCCCCCCCAATATGAAGCAACCCCGTCGGTGACGGGGCAAACCTCGTGTTTACAATTCTATTTTCCTCTTTACTTTCCACCTATGAGGCCAACCCTCCCTATCACCTTGATCTGCGCCTTGGCTACTCCGATTCCCTTGATACCAAGCAAATCCGCCGCGGCGTTGGAAATATCCAGCACTCTGTTCTTGTGCTCTCTGAATCTGTCTGTAATCCTGACGACCACGGATCTGCCGGTTGCAGGCGTGGTGATCTTGACGAGCGTACCGAACGGCAGATCCTTCGCGGCGGCGGTCAGGTGGCTTTCGGTGAATTTTTCGCCGTTAGCGAACTTCTTGCCTATGAGCTTGCCGCCGTACCACGAAACCGAGGACGCAACGTCAAATCCGCCCCTGAGCTTGTACTCCGGGGTCAACTCCTGGGCGTGCATCTCTCCGGCCGCCTCGTATATTTTAGACATCCATTGGAGAGCCATCACGCGCGTGTTCAGCTTGACGCCGACCGCGTGTTCAGGGCGCGCGGCGAAGAACGCCTTGTCCTTTACGCGAAGCGACCAGAGGCCGTCCACCTTTTCGACGTTCAGATCCATCAGGCTGAAACCGCCGTCGTACAGCCTGTTGAAACTGTCGGACATCATCGTGACTTCAGCGGCGTATGTCATCGGGAAACGCCATACTCTTGTCTCTCCGATCTTCCAGATTATAGTGGCACCCTCGTATTCCAGCACGGATGGAGCGGCCAGCGCTGTCCCGGTCAAAATAAAGACGAAAAGAATCACAAAAAACGCCAATTGCGGCTTATGTCGTTTTGTCATCAATACCCCTTTCCCGTTTGTGTTTCCACAAACCTTTCGATTGTGGCTACCGCGTGACATTCCATACATTCGGCCCTTCCGGTGCTGCCCACGAACTCACCTGATTTTACCTTGATATTAATCTTATTCATCAGATTATATACGGTAAAACGACGCCCAAAATTATTCATGACTTCTGACATTATAGAATTGAGCCGAGGTACCTGCGCTATAAGGACTATATCGATCCAGTTCACGCTCCACCCGGCGCCGGAGAGCATTTCGAGCACCTGCTCCAGAATGATGGTGCTGTCTATGTCCTTGTACTGCATGTCCGAGGCCGGGAAGTGCCCTCCTATGTCGCCGAGGCCGGAGGCGCCCAGAAGCGCGTCAGATATGGCGTGGCACAGAACGTCCGCGTCAGAGTGACCCAGAAGCCCCAGTGGCGACGGTATCTCCAGCCCCCCCAGCACGAGCCTTCGGCCGGTGACGAGTTCGTGAATGTCATATCCGAAACCGGTTCGAACCTCGTGCATGTCGTTCACCAGGGATTTCGCCACGAACCAGTCGAAATCGTTCGTTATCTTGAAGTTTTTCTCGTCGCCGGGCACCCACGCCAGCTCCCTCGACGCCGACAGCCAGATCGTCGCCTCGTCGGTCGCCGCGCCGGACGCTTCCTTGAGTGTGCGAAGGAGCGGTTCTCTTCCAAACGCCTGAGGCGTCTGTGTGCGGAACACCGTCTCTCTTGGAATTGCCTTTATCGCTCCGCCCCTTATCTCCTTGAGCGAGTCTATCGATGGAAGGAGCGGCACTACCCCAATGTCGGAGGATGTCTTTTCCATGAGCGTCTCGCAGATTCCGATGTCCAAAAACGGGCGGGCGGCGTCATGAATCATCACATATTCAGACGAAGCCGCCTCCAGGCCCCTCAAAACGGAATCCGTCCTCTCCATACCGCCAGACGTAAACGTAACCGGACATCGTAAGTTATCCACTTTTTCCGACTCATAGCCGTCCGGAAAGACGACGACCAATTCATCAATCAGCCCGCGCGAATGAAGCCTTTCCGCGGCGCGGGCGCCCCAAAGCCACATCGGCTTATCCCCAAGCGTCCTGAACTGTTTCGGGGCGCCTCCCATCCGGCTTCCAAAACCCGCCGCCATCAGGAGAAACGACCACGACGATTTTCTCCTGTTCATCTTTTTAACTTACCGAACACCATTCTTCCGGCAGACGTCTGTAACATCGATGTGATTACTACCTCCACTGTCTGACCTATGGCTGTCTCTCCATCTTCAACGACAAGCATTGTTCCGTCCTCCAAGTAACCTATCCCCTGACCCGCTTCCTTGCCGGGGCGGATTACGTCTATTTTTACCTGCTCACCGGGCAGAAACTGCGGTTTCAGCGAGTTTGCCAGGTCGTTTACGTTCAGAACAGAGACGCCCTCTATGCGGGCGATCTGATTCAAATTATAATCTGTTGTCATTATCTTCGCGTCCGTTTTCTTGCAAAGTTCCACAAGGGCCTCGTCCACTTTGTCCCGGCGAAGCTCCTTCATGGTAATGTCATGTATGCGCACTTTCATCCCCTTTATCTTTTGAAGTTCCGAAACAACAGAGAGCCCCTTCCTTCCCCTCGTCCTCCTAACCTGATCCGATGAATCAGCCACGCCCTGCAGCTCCGTGAGAACAAACCGCGGCAGCAGGAGCGTTCCCTCAAGAAAACCCGTGCCGGCTATATCCAAAATTCTCCCGTCTATGAGAGCGCTTGTATCCAAGACCTTCCTGCTGGCCGCGAGCGTGTCCGCGGCGGCCTGTTCGTCGAAGACGGCGTCCGCGGGATCGGCCTGAGCGTATCTCTTATCGCGCCGCACGAGACGCCCGCCCCTTCCCGCTAAATTCACGACAAACGGCCAGATGTCATCCTTACGCTTGAGAAAAGCCCTCATTCCAATATAGGCAAAAAGTATATTGATTCCTATCGCCACATAAAAGCCGATGCCTGGGCTCCAATAAAACGGAATAGCTATGAGATTGGCCAAAAGAAGGCTTACCACGAGCCCTATCAGCGTCACCGCGATATCCGGCATACTCACGTTCTGAAGCATGTTTTCGAATAACTGCCCAATTTTCTTTAGAAAAATCCATATTAACGGAGTCAGGATGTAACCGCAAAGCGCGAATAAGATAATACATAAAGCCGTCCAGATGTAAGGATGAACGCTGCTTACAAGCGGAATGTTCATTTTTATCAGTAAAAGCGCGATCTGGTAACCGGCAATGCCGCATATGAGCGTCAGAAGCGCTCTCAGCATTATTTTCATAATACCCGTTATTCCGGTTTCCGGCATATTACCATCTCCTTTCCTCAAAGCCTATCGCCGAATAACCCCGAATCCATCTCCCTGCGGGCCTCGAGCGCGACGTGCAGCGTCGCCCTGTCGGCATACCCTATGCTTCCTCCCACCGGCAAACCGTAGGAAAGCCTCGAAAGTTTCACCGCAGGCAGCTGGCTGCCAAGTGCGTCCTGGATCATATAAGCCGTCATATCCCCCTCGATGCGCGGGGACAGCGCGAGGATTACCTCCCTCACGCCGAGTTCCGCTATCCTGTTTTTCAGCCGCTCCAGGCTTTCGGCCGGAACCTCCTGATCCTCCAGAGGCGAACACCTCCCGCCCAGTACATGGTACAGTCCCCCATAAACGCCGGACTGCTCCATAGCCACGCAGTCCTCCTGTGTCTCTATGACGCAAATTTTAGTGCGGTCTCTCATGGTATCCGCGCAAATCCCGCAGATTTCCTCCGTCGTGATATTCCCGCAAAAAGCGCAGGTACGCACCTCCTCCCTCAAGTCAAACACCGCCTGGGAGAGCGAACGCGCCCACCCGGGATCCTGTTCCAGCATATAAAAGACCATGCGCCGCGCCGTCTTTTCGCCAACGCCGGGGAATTTCCCTAAAAGCGAAACCAGCCGGGAAAAAGAGACAGGCAGACTCACAATGCGATCCGCAAATTCGCGCCTAAAAGAGCCCGGGGATGTTGAGTCCTCCCGTAAGACTCCCCATTCTTTTTTCGGCGAGCTCCCGGCTCAGCCGCAGCGATTCCTTGACGGCGGAGAGGACAAGATCCTCAAGCATTTCGATATCGTCCGGGTCGACAACGTCCTTGGATATCGAAAGAGAAACAATCTCGCCCTGCCCGTTAGCCCTCACGACCACCATTCCGCCGCCGCTTGACGCCTCCACAATTTCGCCGCCGAGCTCCTCCTGAACCAAAGACATCTGATCTTGCATTTTCTGTACCTGTTTTAGCATTTTACCCATTTTATTATCCATTTTCATACGTATTCTTCCCCTCAAAAACCCCAAATTTTTCCCATGCCGCTTTTATAATGAAGACCGCTAGTCGTCCAAGTGTACTTTTTTCATCAAGACGAGCATCACGAATATTGGCAGCTTCATCACACGGCGCCATCTGCGCGGCTCCTGAATAGTTCTGTACAGCCACTCTAACTTCATTTTGCGCCAAGCTTCCGGCGCTCTTTTGAGCCTACCGGACAAAACGTCGAATGTTCCCCCTACGCCTATTCCAACAATATTCCCAAGTTCAGACTGGTTTTCATAAAACCAATACTCCTGCGCCGGCACTCCCAGTGCGACGAACAGAATACGGGCCCCGGATTTTTTTATAGCGTCGCAGACGCTCTTGTTTTCGTTCCGCTTGAAATATCCGTCGCGGCAGCCCGCGATCTCAAGCCCGGCGTGTTTTTCCTTCATTCGCCTCGCGGCTTCCTCCGCTACGCCGGGTCTGCCGCCCAGGAAGAATACCGGCCACCCGTGCCCCGCCGCAGACCGGCAGAGGTGATCGGCAAAGTCGACGCCGGATATCTTCTCCTGTACGGTAAAACCCAGAAAACGCAGGGCCCACACCAACCCCGCGCCGTCGGGAAGAACCAAAGCGGCGGAGCGCACTATCCTGGAATAAAGCTCGTCCGAACGGCTCCTCAGAGCCGCCAGCGCGTCCACCGTTACGATCATCTGCGGCGATTCCGACGCCAGGAGCCACCCTCTGACCCTTCCCAAAGCGTAGTCGAGTGAGATGTTGTCCACAGCAACGCCCCATAAATACGGACGCTCCGCCGAACCGCTCTCTCCATCCGCGGCTCGCGCCGTCACAATATAGAATCCCGCGCCCATGAGAAGCAGCGCCGCTAAGAGCGGGAGCGGATCCATAAGCCCCATCTGAAGGACGGCAACGGAAACTCCGCAGACCGCGCAGATCACGGACACGAAAAAGACCGCCGCGGGATGATCAAATCCCCTTCTCACCAACCAGCGATAGAACATCATGTTGCCCAGCGGTTTTGGTGAGAATGCCGCGCTCAGCACGCTGAGCGAAGTCTCGATAATCGGTATGGCAAATAGCCCTAAGGGCAGTATCATCACCGTCGCAAACGCTACCCCTTTGCTCGCGCCCAGCATGGACGTGCCGGCGATCAGCGTTCCCCACATCGCGGCAAGAGGGGAACCGAGCCGCCTGTAGACGTTGACGTGTCTGCTCCAGAACACCAGTATCAGCGCTAAACCGCAGATAGACATCATCAGGGCGTCCGACAGGCCCTTCGAGGAGATGGCGGTCACGACGGTCATAAGAACCCAGCTCACGAGAAGCAATCCCCCGCCCATCCCTGGAATCTCGTCGAACTCCTGGAAGAGTATCGGGAAAAAGGCCACCCACAGCGCGCTTAACGCAATTATAGCCGTGAAGCTCGAAATATAAAGGAATTCACCGGCCGGCCGGCCGATAAAGGTGATGCGCGGCCCAAGGAGCGCGACGCCTAAACCGATAGCGAGATAGCAGAAGCGCAGATCCCAATTTTTCACTACCTTCTGGCAGAAACCTACGAGGCCGGCTATGACGCCGGCGGTTATCGTGAGCTTCATCGGCGCGCTCTCGGCCCATATGCCGCATATAGCCCAAGCCGCGATAAGGCTGATATCCCTCAGGTAGTAGTATTGATCCCGTTCGAGTTCTTTCCTGAACGTTCTCTGAATAAAGGAACAAGCAACCACTACATAAGCCGTAATCACAGCCATTTTCAGGTAGGCGCCGTCAAACTCCGGTATCATTGCACTATAACGCCACGATTTCCAAATTGCCCACGTACGGACGGAGCGCCTTCGGGACGACAATCGAGCCGTCCTCGCGCTGATAATTTTCCATGATGGCGACAAGACACCTGCCGGCGGCGATGCCCGAGCCGTTCAGCGTGTGAACGAAGCGCGTCTTTCCTCCGTCCTTCGTCTTATATCTCGTACCCATGCGGCGCGCCTGAAAATCCTCGCAGTTGCTGCATGAGCTGATCTCCCGATAGCAGTTCTGCGAAGGGAGCCATACCTCTAAGTCGTAGGTCTTGGCGGCCGCGTTGCCTATGTCGCCGGACGAAAGCACGACGACCCTGTACGGCAGATCGAGAAGCTGCAGCACCTTTTCGGCGGCGCCGAGCAGTAGGTCCAGCTCCGCGTAGCTCGTCTCCGGCGTACACAGCTTAACGAGTTCGACCTTGTCGAACTGGTGCTGGCGCAGTATTCCCCTCATATCCCTGCCGTATGACCCGGCCTCGCGCCTGAAACAGGGCGTGTAGGCCGTGTAGTATAACGGCAGATCGCTCTCCTTCAGGATTTCACCATAATGGAGGTTTGTGAGCGGAACTTCCGCGGTCGGTATGAGCCACAGGTCATCCGGCGGGCCGCACCTGTACTGTTCCTCGGCAAATTTTGGGAGCTGTCCGGTCCCCAGCATAGTGGCGCTGTTGACGAGGATGGGGGGCATGATCTCCTTATAACCGTGTTTCGTCGTGTGCAGGTCGAGCATAAAATTGATAATGCCGCGTTCGAGGCGCGCGCCGGCGCCTTTGAGCACTGAAAAACGACTCTCCGCAAGCCGCACTCCCCTCTCGAAATCTATGATATCGAGGGCTTCGCCCAGATCCCAGTGCGGCTTGGGCTCGAAGGCGAACTTAGTGGGCTCGCCCCACTTGCGCAGCTCGACGTTGGCACGCTCGTCATCGCCTATGGGGACGCTGTCGTGAATCTTGTTCGGCATCATGAGGAGATGTGCGTGGAAGTCCTCGTCAATTTTCGCGAGCCTCTGATCCAGCTCTTTGATCTGCTCGCCGGTCAAACGCATCTCCTCCATGAGCGCTGAAGCGTCAAGGCCTTGCTTTTTGAGTTCCCCGACTCTGCGGGAGCCTTCATTCCTCCGGGCCTTCAGGTCTTCGGCCTTCGTCAGGGTTTCCCGCTTTTCCGATTCCAACGCGAGCAGGGCGTCGAGGTCAAAACCGTGTCTCCTCTTTCTCAGAAGCTGACGAACCTCGTCAGGACACTCCCTTATCCACTTTGGATCTAGCATTAAACGCCAGCCTCCTCGCCGGTCTGGTCGAACAGGCCGATGGTCTTTCGGGCCTCGTAGAGCAAATTGGCCATTTCGAGCGCCGCTATCGCGGCCTCCACGCCCTTATTGCCCGCCTTGCTTCCGGCCCGCTGCAGCGCCTGTTCGAGGTTGGAGCTGGTCACGACGCCGAATCCGACGGGAACCCTCTGCTCCAGCGCGACGCCGGCCAATCCCTTTGACATCTCCGCGCAAATATAATCGAAATGCGGCGTTTCACCCCTAATCACAGCGCCAAGCGCTACGATAGCGTCGAACTTGCCGCTCAGCGCCGCCTCCTTCGCGATAAGAGGCAGCTCCCAAGCGCCCGGAACCCAGAACAACTCGATATCCTGATGCTTTACGTCGTGACGTATAAGCGCGTCGACCGCCCCGTCGAGAAGCCTCCCCGATATCAGTTCATTGAAGCGTGATACGACTATGGCGAACTTTAAACCAGTTCCGATCAGGGAACCCTGCACTGTTCTCATGACAAATCGACCCCCTTAGAAATTTTATAAGTTTTGTATATGTAAAATATGCCCCATTTTGCGGCATTTCGTGTGCAGATATTTTTCGTTGTGCTCATTCGGAGGGAACTCCAGCGGAATCCTCTCCGCCACTTCGAGACCGTACCCTTCGAGGCTCACGATCTTCCTCGGGTTGTTCGTCAGAAGCCTGATACGACGCAAGCCGAGATCGACCAAGATCTGAGCGCCGATGCCGTAATCTCTCAGATCCGGCGGAAACCCGAGCGCTAAATTTGCCTCCTCGGTGTCCATGCCATTTTCCTGCAACTCGTAGGCCTTCAGTTTCGCCAAAAGACCTATTCCGCGCCCCTCCTGCCTCAGGTAGAGCAAAGCTCCCGCGCCCTCCCGCTCTATCATGGACATCGACTTGTGCAGCTGATCCCCGCAGTCGCACCTGTACGAGCCGAATGTGTCGCCCGTAAGACACTCGGAATGTACCCGCACGATCGGACTTGGAACCGACGCGATATCGCCCTTCACGAGCGCCAGATGCACGACGTCCGCGTCCTCGTCGCAAGCGTACCGATAAGCGATCGCGCGGAACGCGCCGTACTTCGTCGGCAGCCTGACGTCAGCCACCCTTTTGACGAGCTTCTCGCTGCGAAGCCTGTGTCTGATAAGATCCGCGACCGAGATCACCTTGATCCCGCAGGATTTCGCAAGCTCCATCAATTGCGGCAAACGCGCCATAGTGCCGTCGTCACTCAGTATTTCACAGATCGCTCCGGCGCCTTCGAACCCGGCGAGGCGAGCCAAATCCACGGCGGCCTCGGTGTGTCCGGCGCGTTTCAAGACGCCGTCCTGCCGCGCGATGAGAGGAAAGACGCGTCCCGGCCTCCTGAAATCTCCTGGCCTCGACGCCGGGTCCGCAAGAGCTCGAACGGTCGCCGCCCTCTCCTCGGCGGAAATTCCCGTGGAAACGCCGCGAAACGCGTCAACAGAGACAGTGAATGCCCTTCCGTGCGGATCGGTGTTCTTCTCGACCATCAAGCCAAGGTTAAGCCTCTCGGCTATTTCGCGGTCGAGCGGGGCGCATACTAGCCCGCGCGCGTGTTTCACCAAGAAGTTCATCGACTCCTTAGTACACATTTCCGCAGCCACGAACATATCACCCTCATTTTCGCGGCAGGCGTCGTCGACTATTATAATTATTTTACCAGAAGCGACATCTTCTATGGCGCTTTCGATCGTGTCGAGTTCAAAGTCATCCGGTTCGTTAACGTCCAGCCTATCCACGGAATCCCCCCTAGTACCAGCCGTAACGGGCCAGCTTTTCCAATGTCAGAGAACCGCCCGAGGCTTCATCTCCGCCCGGCTGAACGGTTCCGGTCTTATACCTCAAAAGCCTCGCCGCGTATCTGGCGATGATGTCAATCTCCACGTTGACACCATCACCCGCATCGAGAAGGCCAAGCGTAGTCCCAGCAAGCGTAGCGGGAATGACTCCCACTGAAAATTCATCATTGAAAGAGTCTATTACCGTCAGGCTGACCCCGTCAAGCGCTATGGAGCCCTTGCCCGCTATGCCCCACAAGACGCCGTCTGACGCGGATACCCATATTTTGCTTGTGCTCCCCATACGCTCGACCTTCGTCACGCGCCCCACTTCATCCACATGGCCCAGCACAATATGCCCGTCCAGTCCGTCCTCGGGGCGAAGCGACATCTCGATGTTGACCGCGTCGCCCGCCCTCATTTTGCCCAATTTCGAGACCCGCATGGTCTCACCCATGACCTGCGCGCTGAAGACGTCACTTTGGATATCGACGGCAGTCAGACATACACCGGATACGCAGACCGAATCGCCGCGGAGGATCGGGCGTTTCAGTCCCGGCGCTTGAACAGTTACGCGCGTCACGCCGCCGGATTCGGCGGTTATGGAAAGTACCCGCCCAACCGCTTCTACAAGTCCGGTGAACAAGCCGGTATCCCCTCGAACCAGATATCGTCGCCTATTTTACGCACCTTCATATTCTTCATGGATATAGTATCGTCCATGTGAGCGAAGGAGAGGCTGTCCCCGAAGCCTATGCCCAGGCCCAGCACCTTCGGCGCTATGAAGATCGAGTACTCGTCGACCGTTCCGGATTTTATCAGTGAGCCAATCAGCTTGGAACCGCCTTCCACCATAAGCTGATTTACTCCAAGCGCGCAAAGCTCGCTCAAAATAGCGTCCATCGGAATATGAGCTCCTGTTTCCTCCTTCTGGCGTATGACTTTGGCTCCCTTTTTGGTCAGGGCGCCCACTTTGTTTTCGTCCGGAGACGGCCCCGTGAAAAAGACGCACTTGCCGCTGCCCAGAATCCTCGCGTCCTCCGGAGTCTTAAGCTCCGTATCGACGATGACCTTGACCGGAGAGGAACCGTCCGCGTCCCTCACGGACAGATCCGGATTGTCCTCCAAAATCGTGCCGACACCGACCATTATAGCGTCGTTTCCCGCGCGCAACAAATGAGAGCGGGTCCTCGATTCACTGCCGCTGATCCACCTGCTCTCCCCATTCGAGAGGGCCATCTTGCCATCGACCGAGACAGCGGCCTTTACGGTAACCCACGGGCGGCCCATCGTCATCGAACGTATGAAACCTCTATTTATCCAGCGGCACTCTTCCTCTAAAACCCCGACGACTGTCTCTACGCCGGCTTTTTCGAGAGCGCCTATACCGGATCCGTTTACCTTGGGGTTCGGGTCCTTCATGCCGGCGACTACCTTCGAAATACCGGCTTCTATTATGGCGTCGGTGCATGGGGGCGTTTTCCCTATATGACTGCACGGTTCCAGGTTTACGTACAGCGTGCAGCCTTTCGCGTATCCGCCGGCTCGCCGCAGCGCCTCGACTTCGGCGTGCGGAGCGCCGTACCTCCTGTGGTACCCCCACGATACGACCTTCCCTCCGTGGACGCTCTCGTCGACTATAACGCACCCAACTCTGGGGTTGGGACTCACGGCGCCCGTTCCTCTCTGCGCGAAACTCAATGCCATTCTCATGTAGCGATCACGAATTTTCTGTTCAACCAACAGCGTCAATGATTTTTTCCCCCAAATATTTATTAGGTAATATCCAGCGCTTTTACAATGCGTTCCGCCAAAACCGGGCCGACGCCGGGAGATTCGGCCAGTTCGAGTTGCTTTAATTTCGCTATTGCCCTGACGCTCCCAAATCTGGAGAGCAGTTGGGCAACCCTGTTCTTACCCAAGCCTGGAATATCCTCCAGTACGCTCCTTTTGAATTTACCCTCCCTTTTCTTCCTGTGAGACGTTATGGCGAACCGATGAGCCTCGTCGCGCACCCGTTCCAAGAGTTTCAGACCAGGGTCGTTCACGTCCAGGCGGATAGGTTCGCTTTCCCCCGGAACGTAAATCTCTTCCTCCCTCTTAGCAAGCGCCACCGTCGCTATCGACTCGAGCCCGAGCTCCCTCAGGGCTTTCCTCGCGAAGTCGAGCTGCACCGGCCCGCCGTCTATCATAATCAGCTGCGGCAGCGGCTCCCGACCTTCGAGACACTTTTTGTACCTCCTCGTAAGCGTTTCCTCCATCGACCTGAAATCATCGACGTCCTCCACGGTCTTTATATTGAACTGCCTGTAGAGCGAAGGGTTCGAGATCCCCTGTTCAAATACGACGACCACTCCGACCGTGTTCTCCCCGGCCGTGTGCGAAATATCGAACCCGTCGATCCTCCAGGGCAAAACTTGAAGCCCCAAAGCTTCCTGAAGCCTTTTGAGCGGCGTCCAATCCGCGGCGTCGCCGTCGAGCATCGCCGGCGTGGAGAGCCGCTGCCGGCTCACCCTCCATATAGCCCTTATCATGTCGCGTTTGCGCGCTGCGTCCTCAAATTCCATCCGAGAGGCGGCGGCGTCCATCCTCTTGTGGAGTTTGGAGGCAAGATCGGCGCCCTTGCCGGACAAGAGAAGGATGAGATCCGCCACCCTCTCCCTGTATTCGGAGACCGTGCAGCTCTTGACGCAGGGAGCGAGGCAGAGGCCCAAGACGTGCCTCATGCAAGCCCTCTCGCGAGACGGCTTGCCCGACTCGATCGGCGCGGTGCAAGTCCTGAGCGCGAAGTAACGCTCCGCCAGACGAAGGAGTTCCCGTAAATCCCGCACCCGCACAAACGGCCCGATATACACCGCGCCGTCATTCTGCCTGTTTCGCGTCACGATGACTCTCGGGAAATCCTCCTGCGTGATTTTGATAAACGGATACTTCTCCCCCATTTTGAGCTCTACGTTGAAAAACGGCTGATAAAGTTTTATGAGGCGCGACTCCAGAATCATCGCCTCCGCGTCGCTCTCGGTTCGTATAGTGGATATATCCGCAATTTCGGACACAAGCCTAACCAGCCTCGCGGATGCGAAGCCAGTATGTCTGAAGTACGACGCCACCCTCTTCTTCAGTGATTTTGCCTTACCTATATATATGGTATTCCCGGATGAGTCGTGCATCAGATATACGCCCGGCCTGTCAGGAAACCTTCTAATCATCTTGAGCGCGCTCTCCCGATCCATGGCAGGGCCGTTTCATAAATTTCCGATTAATGCCAGGAAATACTCTTCATTAAGTACGGCTTTTATCATGCTTTGTTTGGCGCTGATTTTCAAATGATTTTTCCTCACATAGGTACGATG
>JAISYM010000012.1 GCA_031269875.1 Synergistaceae bacterium | reverse complement strand
ACCTCGCCGCGGTCCAGCGTGTCGAGGTGGACGCCCCAGTCAACTATCTGGACGTTCAGCTTGATCCCCAGCTCCGCGACCTGTGCCTGTACCGCCTCCGAGATTGCCTTGTGCCTTATGTTCTGGTTGACCTGCAGCGTAGCCTCGAAGCCGTCCTTGAAGCCCGCTTCCTCCAAAAGCTGCTTGGCCTTTTCCGGGTCATACGAGTAGCCCCTCAAGTCCGGGTTGTAGCCGGGCATCGACGGGGGCAGCACGCCCTTCGCCGGAGTCCAGAGGCCCTCCAGCACGAGGTCGTTTATCCTCTCGCGGTCCACGGCGTAGTTCAGCGCGTGGCGGAGAGCCTTGTTGCTCTTGAAGGGCTCCTTCTGCATGTTGAAGCCGAAGTAATAGGTGCCGGGCTGCGGGGCCTCCAGCATTTTGCCGCCGAGGAGCGCGCGCGCGTCCTCCACGAGGTTGTCCGGGACATCGCGCATGACGTCGATGTTGCCCTTCTTGAACTCCTCCCATGCCACGGTGCCGTCCGGGATCACGATCAGCTCCCAGCCGTCCAGGTACGGGAGCTGGCTGCCGTTCTCATCCTTGCCCCAATACTCCGGGTTCTTCTTGAGTGTGACGCGCTGATCCTGCACCCACTCCTCGAACGTGAACGGGCCGGTTCCCACGGGATGGAAGTTGAAATCGGCGCCCCACTTTTCGATGTCTTCCTTTGGGACTACGCCAAACGAGTTGTAGGCCAGTACCGAGAGGAACGGGGAATACGGCTCCTTGAGGGTGAACTCCAGCGTATAGTCGTCCACGACCCTTATCCCTGACCACTCGTTCGACCTGCCCTCGGCCATATCCTCATATCCAGCTATGCAGTCTATAAAATAGGCGCGTGGTGATTTGTCACGTATCATGCGCTCGAACGTCCACTTCCAGTCCGCGGCCGTGACCTCGCGCCCGCCATTTGCGGTCGGTTTGCCGCCCTCGGTCTCCTTGTGGAAACGGACGCCCTTCCGCAGGTTGAACGTCCAGGTAAGCGCGTCCTCTGACGCCTTCCAACTCTCGGCCAGAGCGGGAACGACGCTCTGACCGTCGAGGCTGTTGGCCACGAGGTTCTCGAAAATACAGTAAATCACGCGCGCTGAGGTTGTGTCGGTTGCCATGTGCACGTCGAGCTTCGGCGGGTTCGCTACCTCGTGCCACTTGAGGACTCCGCCGTATCGGGGAGCTTCGTCCGCCGGCGCGGTTTCCGCCGGTGTCTCGGCCACCTGGGTCGCGGGAGGCGGGACCTGCTCCGCATTCCGGCTTCGGGACATTTGCCAGCCGGCTAACAGCACTACGATTACAACAAGAACTATCAAACCTTTCTTCATACTTACCACTCCTTTTTGAAGTTTTTTGATTTTACCCAGCCAAGGGCATGGATCGATGTTGTTATTGTATATGCTATCGCAATGTATAGCATCAATTTCTTCGCAAATAAAACGCAACTTGCGCAAATTTCTCGACGGTCTTTCCCCTGTAAGGTCATTGACGGAAAGAGTAAGCTCCTTCAGTAAACATGATACCATTTCGGGAGGTGACTTATGATTTTTCCTGGCAGGAATCGATCGTCACGCTCTTTCATACTGCTGGAGTCACTGGCGTCGCTGTCGGTCCTTTCCATGATAGTGACTGGGGTAGTAGTGGGGGCGATCGCCATTATGGAGACCGGCAATTACGTGGCGGATGTGGCGGCGGCGCAGGACAGGGCGGATCAGATATTCTCCCTGCTCAAGATGCCCGCCGATCTCTGCGGTTACGGTCTGCCCAAGAGCGCGCCGCTCTACAGGCAGGCGTTTGCTCAGGCCGGGATCAAGGAGCCGTTCAACTGGGACGGTGTCATAAGCGTTATGGACAATAAGATAATCAATAACGTCTTCCGAAAAAACGGTGTGTGCAGGATTGTGTACGGCATACCGACAGGTGCTTGTTTGATGCGCAGCTCCGTCATATCGGACGACCAAGTCAGAATCAGCGCAAAAGTAATCGGAAAATCGGAGGGAGGCAAAGTCATGCTCGATCGGCTGGACCCGGTCAAATCACCGGACCGCCCACGGTCGGTCAAAAACTGGCTGCTCTTCGGGTCGGCACTCCCGCAGGCGTGTCCGATGTGGCTTTCGGGGGATATGGAGGTGTCATTCATCGGAAAGAAGCTGAACCTCGTTTGGAATAAAACGGCCTTCCCTGACGCGCCGATAAACATTCACAAACACGATAATCTCTTTTATATGGGCGCGATAGAGTTCGGCGCCGACAAGACCAGTAAAGGGGAAGATATATTTTACATCAATAATTTAAGGGGCGGCGGGAGACAGCCGAGGGAGCTGGGCATAATAGACGCAAGGTTCGAACTGCACCCCGGCCGGAAGATACTCCGCGTCCTGCTTCTCGTAAGGGGTGACAGGCGGTATGAAGAGATCAAGACAAAAGACGTCCCAGCCGGCTGGCCGGCTGAGTACGCCTCGGACATTCCAAATGAGGCTCGCCATTACAGGCTGTTTGCGTTCGCCGAGTCGTTCGAGCTAAAAAATCTATGACTGCCGGCGCGCCTGATGCCGTGTGATCCGATCCTAAACCAGGTTACCGCCTGTCAGATTTATTATCCTCCGGCGCGGTGGACAGGATGAAGAGCTGATCTAACTGCGGTTTTTCCACGCCGGAGGGCGCGCCGGTGAGCTGGCATTGAGCCTTCTGGTTTTTCGGGAAGGCCATTACGTCGCGTATCGACTTTGCGCCGCACAGCATCATAACGATCCTGTCAAGACCGAGGGCGATGCCCCCGTGGGGGGGCGTTCCATACGACAGCGCATCGAGGAGGAATCCAAAGCGCTCGCGGGCGACTTCTGGCGATATGTCCAGCGCGGCGAAAGCTTTGGACTGCGTCTCGGGGTTGTGTATCCGTATAGAGCCGCCGCCGAGCTCCGTTCCGTTCAACACTATATCGTAAGCCCTGGAGCGAACGCTTCCGGGATCGGAAGCCAATTTCTCCATATCCTCGTCCATCGGGGCGGTAAACGGATGATGAACGGCAAACCAGCGCTTCTCGTCCTCGTCCCACTCGAACAGTGGAAATTCCGTAACCCATACGAATTTCCAGCCCGCTTTTACCAGCCCGCGTGAGGCCGCAAGTTCGAGGCGAATCTGACCCAGGATGCCGCACGCTTTAGTCCAGCTCTTGTCGGCCATGACGAAGAGCGTGTCGTCCGCCGTTATGCCGGATGTTTTTTTAAGATATTCCTGCGCCGCGTCCGACAAGAATTTGACGAGTGGGCCTTTCAGGGCGCCGTCCCTGATCTGGAAATTCGCCATTCCCGCGCTGCCGAGTTCCTTCGCTCTGCCCTCCAGGTCGGCCAGTTCCTTGCGGGATAAGTTCCCGCCCCCGGGCAGCAGGAGACACTTGACCGCCCCGCCGCCGCAGACGACTTTCGAGAACGGGTTTTCGCCTCCGGAAAATACGGCGGATATGTCGCCTATTTCCATGTCTATGCGCAAGTCTGGCTTGTCACTCCCGAAGCGTTCTATGGCCTCTTTCCACGTAAGGCGCGGAATCGGAACCGTTATGTCCGCCCCTGTGGTTTCCTTGAATAGCCCCGCTAAGTACGGCTCCACGAGCGCCATAATGTCTTCCTCCGTAACGAAGCTCATCTCGGCGTCTATCTGCGTAAACTCTGGCTGCCTGTCAGCGCGCAGATCCTCGTCCCGAAAGCACTTGGCTATCTGTATATACCTGTCGCACCCGCCCACCATGAGAAGCTGCTTGAACAGCTGCGGCGATTGAGGGAGGGCGTAGAACTCCCCGGGATTGACGCGGCTTGGCACAAGATAATCCCTTGCTCCCTCCGGCGTCGACTTTGTCAGGATTGGCGTTTCCACCTCCAAAAAGCCGTTTCGGTCGAAGTAGTTGCGGGTGTACTGAACCGCTTTGTGGCGAACGCGCAAATTTTTCTGCATCCCCTCACGCCGCAGGTCAATATAACGGTAAGTCATGCGCAAATCCTCGTTTACCTTATCCGCTTCGTCAGGATCGAAGGGAGGGAGCTGCGACGGCGAGAGGAGCAGGAAATCCTGGACGGCCAGCTCTACCTCGCCCGTGGCGATCGCCGGGTTGGATGTGCCCTCCGGACGTTCGCGCAGCACGCCCTTTACGGCCAGGACGTACTCGGAGCGGAGATCCTTCGCTAAGGCGTGCGCTTCCGGGATAACCTCCGGGTTGAATACAATCTGTGTGACGCCTGTATGATCCCACAGCTCAATGAATATAATGCCCCCGAGGTCGCGCCTCGCGCGCAGCCATCCGTTCAGCGTCACTGCCTTTCCCGCGTCGCCGATTCTAGGTTCGCCGCAGTATTGGGTTCTTTTCCACTCATTCGTGTAACTCCCGTTTATCATCTGTTTCGTTCCTCTCTCCATAGAACTAATTTCGCCGCCGCCTCGTTCCTCGGAATCGAGCGTTGCTCGCCGTTTGACATATTCTTGACGGAAACAGTTCCTGACGCCGCCTCGTCCTCGCCAATGATACAGACGAAATCGGCGCCTGACGCCGCCGCCTGCTTCATTTGCGCCTTCATACCCCGTCCGGCGTAGTCCGTGCCGGCGGAGAGCTTCGACGCGCGGAGCTCGTGCGCGAGCGCGGACGCCTCTATCGCGAAGTCACTCGAGGCGGTGACGACGTAAACCTCCGTTTTGGGTTTTTCTCCGAGAAATACGCCCTGTCCCTCCAGCGTGATCACGATGCGCTCAATGCCGGACGCGAAGCCGACGCCCGGTACATGCGGCCCGCCGATGGCCTCCGCGAGATTGTCGTAACGCCCTCCGCCGCAGACCGCGTTTTGCGCGCCAAGCTCGCCCGCCAATATCTCGTAGGCTGTCTTTGTGTAATAGTCGAGCCCGCGGACGAGTCGCTTGTCGAGCTTCACGTCGGCGCCGATCCTAGACAGTCCGCGATTGACATCTTCAAAGTGCGACCGGCACTCGTCGCAGAGAGAATCCCAGATAGCGGGAGCGTCCTCCGTCGCCTCCCTGCACGCGGGTTTTTTGCAGTCGAGTATGCGGAGCGGATTTCTCTCAAATCTCCCCTGACAGGTCTCACAAAGGGCGTCGAGTCCGGGGCCGGATTCTAAGAAACGCTTCAGGGCGTCGCGGTAAGCATGCCTGCAGTTAGGGCATCCGACGGAGTTGATGAGTACCTGGAGATTTGTCAGGCCGAGCCGCCGATAAATCTCCATTGACGTATCTATGGTTTCCAGGTCGGCCATCGGGCTTTGCGCGCCCAATATCTCGAAGTCTATCTGCCAGAACTGGCGGTATCGGCCCTTTTGGGGACGCTCATAACGGAACATCGGACCGGCGCTCCAGAGTTTGACAGGCTGCGGCGCGCGTTTCATGTCATGTTCCAGGTAGGAGCGGACCATCGACGCGGTCAGTTCGGGACGCAGCGTTATGCTCCTGTCCCCCTTGTCGATGAAAGTGTACATCTCCTTCTCCACGACGTCCGTCGTGTCGCCGATGCCTCTTGAAAAAAGCTCCGTATGTTCGAATATGGGAAGAAGCACCTCGCTGTATCCAAAATCACCGGCAACATCCCTGCATACGTTCAGGACGTGAGTCCACTTCCAGGACTCGTCGCCGAGTACGTCTCTCGTCCCCCTCGGAGCTTTTATTGTGCTCTCCATACGCCTTCCCCCTATAAAGTGTTTATGCTCAATTATATTCTAATTCCAAATCCATTCGTCCGTCACGACAACTTAGCGGTATAGTATACCAAACTAGGGGTTAGACTCAGGGTAACGGTGGAAAAAGCGAAGGGACGTAACACATTGAACCCGGGTGAGAGGCGCTCGCTAAAGCCCCAGCTCCTCCCTGGCCGTCTTGATGGCCGCTCGGGCCTCCTCTATCCACCTGGCGCGTTTCCCGCTTTCGATAGCCAACCCTTTTGGGTCATTCAGCAGGAAATCCAGTTTTTTCTCCTGCAGACGCAGCCATTCGAGCGCCTTTTTGCTGTGTTTTTCGTCGTCTCTGAAGCTCGATATCTCCTCGTCGTCCTCTTTGACAAAAGCCCTGCTCAAGGCCGCTTCCTCCCAAGTGACATCAAGTAATAAATTCTATCCATGACAATAGCACAGAAAATGGATACTGTCATCGTGTTACGTCCGCCCCGGCGCTTTCTCCGCGGTGTACCGAAATGAATGACCGTTAGTAAGACCATTGACATAGACAACAACCTTGATATGATTGACAGGTGATTTAGAGGGGGAATTGAAAACAACCGGATATAAATTAAGAAGAGGAATAGGATTATAAAAATGAAGTTGGGACATATAAAGAAACGCATCTGGATAATATTCATTCTTGCGCTGACAATTATGGGCGCGTCTTGTGCCGACGCGGCTAATAAAGCGCCGGTGACTTATACAAATTTTCGCGATATCCCTGGTGTGACAGAAGAAGAAATAGAAGCCATCGACGTCTTGAGCGTCAAGTATCGGGATAAGGGATTTTCCTACGGGACGTTTCCGAGCACGGAATCCTTTACAAAACCGGACGGGACGATCGGCGGATACAGCGCGCTGTTTTGCGATTGGATGAGCCAATTATTCGGCATCAAGTTCACCCCAAGGACGTATGATTGGAACGTGCTGTACGACGGCGTATTGCATGGGAGGATAGATTTTACCGGGGAACTCTCGGCCACACCGGAACGGCGGGAACGCTTCTTCATGTCGAAAGCGTTTGTGCAGCGCGCGATTGTCGCTTTTCGGCAGAATGGTAGCCTTAGTTTTGAAGAAATAATGAAAACGCGCCCATTGGAGTTTGTGTTTTTGGCAGGTTCCAATACCGCGGCGCTTATCCTTGATTCCTCGCCATATAACATAACGCCTATCTACGAAAATTCCCTAGATAGTGGGGCCGCTTTAATCGGGACAGGCAAAGCGGACGCTTTCCTCGCCGAAGAGCACGGTGAGGCTAATATGCCCGAAGGATGGCACGTGGAAAAGCTCTTCCCCGTAGTTTATTCCCCGTCTTCATTTTCCACCGGGCGGAAAGAATTGGTCCCTATCGTGTCCGTCCTGGATAAATATTTAACCCAGGCGGGCATGGAATATCTGCTGACCCTCTACAACAAAGGCCGTGAGGATTATTACAAGAGCGCCCTTTACGCGAAGTTCACCGAAGCGGAAAAAGCGTATCTGCGGACGCGCGGTGAAAACGGAGCCCCGGTCAAGCTGATTGCTGAACCTGATAACTATCCGTCCAGCTTTTACAACACCAAGGAGAAACAGTGGCAGGGCATTGGCATAGATGTATTGGATAAAATATGCGATTTGACCGGACTGCGATATGAAGTCACGAGCGGTGTGGATTCTGTATGGAGCGATAATATTGCCAGTTTGGAACGCGGCGACGCCGCCATGACTACGGAGCTTTTGCGGTCCGGCGAACAGGAAGGCAGATTCCTGTGGGCGGACGCGCCGTACGCTGACGACTACTTCGCGCTGCTTTCCTTGATCGGCGCGCCTGACATCTCCGTCAATCAGGTAATGTATTCCCGTATAGGCGTAATACATGGCAGCGTGTATGAAAGTTTCTTCAATAAGTGGTTTCCAGATCACGGCAATCTCGTTCGATGCGCCGATACCGGCGATGCGCTGCGGAAACTAAAAGCCGGCGAGATCGACCTGATAATGGCGTCGCGCAATATACTTCTAAGCACCAGCAACTATATGGAAGACCCCGGTTTCAAGATTAATTTGGCGTTTTCATTCAGCTATGGATCATATTTTGGATTCAACAAGGATGAGGCGCTGCTAAAGTCCGTCGTCAGCAAAGCGCAAGCGTATGTGGACACGAGCACGATCGCGGAGCGGTGGAAGGAGCGTATTTTCGATTACAGCGGAACGATGGCCCAGCAACAGGCCATATTTTTGCTGGGACTGTCCGCGATGCTCATAGCGATTATCGCGCTGCTCTCTGTCATCATAAGCCGCAGAATACGAGCGAATATAATACTGGAGAGAACCGTCAGGGAGCGCACGGCGGCCTTGGAAGTTCAGACAAGGGCGGCGGAGGCGGCGGCGAAAGCCAAGAGCGATTTTCTGTCCAACATGAGCCATGAAATAAGGACGCCCTTGAACGCGATCATCGGCATGACCGAGATCGCGGAAAAAGCCGAGGACATTCCCCGAATGCGCTCCTGCAACGCCCGGATAAAAGACGCTTCAAAGTATTTATTGGGGCTCGTGACGGATATCCTCGATATGTCGAAAATCGAGGCGGGCAAGATGGAATTGTATCCGCAGCCGTTCCCTATTCGCTCAATAATCGAACAAGTTAAAGATATGTTCCTGCCTCGCTGCAATAGTAAAAACATTGATTTCAGGCTGGTCTGTGATGACGTTCCGGAATTTATAAATTCAGATGGACAGCGTCTTTTGCAGGTGTTTACGAATCTAATTTCCAACGCGGTGAAGTTTACGCCGGAAAATGGGCGTATTGATTTCACTGTTCGCCAAATAGGAGGGACCGACGAGAAGGGCGTCGCGACATTGGAGTTTTCCGTGAGAGATACGGGTATCGGCATGTCCGATGAGCAGCAGGAAAAGCTGTTTCAAGCCTTTCAGCAGGGAGACAGCAGCATCTCGGCAAGGTATGGCGGCACAGGATTGGGGCTGACGATTTCAAAACGCATTATCGGTCTGTTGGGCGGAAATATTCACGTAAGCTCAGCGCTCGATAAAGGCTCCACATTTACGGTGACAGTTCCGGCACAAGTCTGCGAAGCTTCGGAATGTGCCGATAAAGACGCTGTGTCCTCTGATAATCTCAACTTTGAGGGCAGAACCCTTCTGCTTGTGGAGGACGTGGAGATAAACCGCGAAATTGTTTTGACGCTCTTGGCGCCGAGCGGCATACGCGTCATCGAGGCTGAGAACGGAAACGAGGCTATCAAAAAGTTCGAACAGTTTTCGTCGGAAATAGACATCGTTTTTATGGATATAAAAATGCCCTTTATGGACGGTTTCAGCGCTACCGCCGCTATTCGGTCGAGCGGATTGCGCGGCGCCGACACTGTCCCCATTATCGCTCTCACAGCCAACGCGTTCCAGGATGATATCGACAGGGCGCACTCGGTCGGAATGAATGACCATCTCAGTAAGCCTATCGATATTGACAAGGTATTTGCTATTATGAGCAAATATCTTTCATGAATCTTTGGGATTTGATTTGCGTATCGAGCCGTCCCCGGTACTAGAGATATTCCCCCGCCGTCCTTTAACGGCC
Source organism: Synergistaceae bacterium (assembly GCA_031269875.1). Lineage (GTDB taxonomy): Bacteria > Synergistota > Synergistia > Synergistales > Synergistaceae > JAIRNC01. Next base: position 5,757 of record JAISYM010000012.1, on the reverse strand, counting down.
TTCGCCAGCGCTCATCAGGCGGCATCTCGCTATGGAGGACGCGAGTTCTGGCGGGAGATCGGGGTGGGCGGACAGTATTTCGCCCGATAGTTTCTCCAGCGCCTCCGGGTCGATCCGTTTCGGTGGCGCGGTTCGCTTTGCCGGGTGCGGAAGATGCGCCATGTTTTGGCTATACGGGCGGCCAGTTTCGATCTTCAGGTCGCTCAGTTCGAGCCAGGCGTTTTTCCTTATCTCCATGATGATCTGCCTTTTCCTGAAGTTCATATCCTGAAGGGCGGCGTGTCCGTCCGCGGAGACCACCAAGACGCCGTCCTCGTAAGATGTTGGCCGGCTGCGCCGCGCCAGTGCTGGGCCTACTATCCTGGCCCACTCACGCTCTATCGCGGCAAGCGCCGTACATGTGCGCATCAAGGGCGATCCTATGCCGAGGGCGCTGTATATCGGGCGTTTGCCTCCGGTTCTTTTCATAGCGGCATATTCGCGCCGCCGGAGACGCGGTCCGTATCCCTGAGTCTCCTTGCCCGTTCTATAGCCACCTGCACCAGCTGAAGATCGACGTTGTTGACGCCGGGGACTCTCGAAGCCTGACCGAGCGTTCTTGGACGCACGCGCCTCAGCTTCTCCGAGGCCTCGGCAGAGAGGCCCGTTATCTCACGATACCGGATCTCATCGGGGATCCTGAGCCTATCCATAGAGGAGAGCCTTTTGACCCTCCGATCCTCCCTCGACGCGTAACCGGAATACTTGGCCTCTATCTCTATCTTAGCGCCGAGATGAGGCGCGAGGTCGGAATCCATGAGTCGCAACAGTCCGTCCCAGGATATCTCCGGCCGGAGCAGCAGATCCATCGCGGTCATAGGCTCGGCCAGGGGGGATGAACCCATTTCGCGAAGAATCGAATTAGTCCTGTCGCAGGCCGGTATCCGAAGCGCCGTCAGCCGTTTCCTTTCCAGCTCGATCGCCCGGCGCCCGGCCTCAAAGACCGCCCATTTAGCGGCGTCGAGGAGGCCTATGTCCCGGCCGATATGGCAGAGCCGATCGTCAGCGTTGTCATGCCGCATCAGGAGCCTGTGTTCGCATCTGCTCGGCAGCATCCTGTACGGCTCGTCCGTCCCGCGTGTCGTGATATCGTCAATCAGCACTCCGATGTAGGCTTGTCCGCGCCCCAAAACCAGCGGATCTCGTCCCATGAGGGAGAGGGCGGCGTTTATGCCCGCTATCAGCCCCTGCGCGGCGGCCTCCTCGTATCCTGAGGTCCCGCAAATTTGGCCCGCGCAGTAGAGTCCCTTTACGCTCCTCGTTTCGAGCCACGGTTCGAGCTGAGTCGGGTCCACGTAATCGTACTCTATTCCGTATCCCGGGCGTATCATCAAAGCCCGCTCACATCCGGGCAGGGTGTGGATCATCTCTATTTGAACGTCCGGAGGGCTCGTCGTAGAAAAATTCTGCATGTATATTTCCCTGCTGTTCCTCCCGACCGGTTCCAGGAAGATAGGGTGCGACTCCTTGTCGGGGAACTTCAGGATTTTGTCGTCTATCGAAGGACAGTATCTCGGTCCCGCCGTGTCCAGCTTTTTTGTCGCGAGAGGGCTTCGTCCCAGCGCAGCCTTTAAAATATCATGGGTCTTGGCGGATGTTCTGGTCTGCCCGCAGTAATAGCCCGTGTGGAGTTTTTTTCCACCCCAATGGGAGAAGGCCTCCGGCATCGGGTCGCTTGGCTGGAGCGGCAATGCGTTCCAGTCTACGCTATAACGGCATATCCGAGGCGTCGTGTCCGTGCGGAAGCGCTTCAGATCAATTCCGGCCCTGATAAGCGAGTGAGATATCTCGGGCGACGGAACTTGACCGAGCGGCCCGGAGGGGAAGTGTGTCATGCCCACGTGAACGACGCCCCTCATGTATGTGCCGGAGGTTAAAATCACGCGCGAGGCGCTGAACTTTTCTCCGGCGCGCGTGACGACCCCCCGCGCGCTTCCGGCGTCTGCGACGATCTCCGTGACCATCGCCTGATAAATAAAGAGGTTGGGAATTTCCCCCAAAACGCGCGCGTAGTGCGCCGCGTAGTCCTTGAGGTCGCACTGGGCGCGGAGCGTTCGCACCGCAAAACCCTTTGACGTGTTGAGCCATCTGAGGTGAAGCGTCGCAAAGTCGGCGGCAATTGCCTGTTCACCGCCGAGAGCGTCGAGCTCGCGGACGAGATTCCCCTTCGCCGGTCCGCCTATCGCCGGGTTACAGGGCATCAGCGCCGTGTTGTCGATATTGTGGTTTAAAAGCAGGGTGCGAAAGCCCAGACGAGCCGCGGCTAAAGAAGCCTCACATCCTGAATGACCGCCGCCTATTACTATTACATCGTAATCGCTATTTTGACTCATGTTAAGCATTATACTACATGTTATGATAAAATTATCAAAGTATGGTAGGCGGTTGATTTCTGAATGGGGGGAAAGATATTGTTCGACTTGAGTTCTTTGAATCAGATGCAACTCGACGCAATCCGGGAGATCGGCAACATCGGCGCCGGACACGCCGCGACGGCTATTTCCGAAATGCTCGGCTGTACTGTCGAGATAGATATACCAAAAGCGGAGCTTGTCTCCATATATAATCTGGACAGTTACTACGATGACCCGCGCGCCGGTTACGCAGCCGTCTTTGCCTCTTCGGACAACGACAAGCCGTTCAACTTTATGTTCCTGATAAGGGAAGCCGACGTCTCCAAGATCGTGAGTATGCTCGTCGCGAAGCAGTTCGGGATGGAGATGGACGCCTCCTCCATGCCGCAGGATATGGTTGAGAGCGCGTTGGGAGAGACCGGCAACATACTTCTGGGGTCTTTTTTGAACTCGGTCAACGGATTGCTCGGGATATCCAGCGGAATAACCACTCCAAGCGTAACGCACGATACGCTTGCGTCCATCCTGAGCGTTGTCTCCGCTATGTTTGGGCAGTACGGCGACATCGCGCTCGTCACGAAGACACAGCTCAACGTAATGCCGGCGGGGCAGACGCAAGGACAATCCGAGTCAATCGACGCCAATATACTGATGGCCAGTGAGCCTGACGCCCTTGAAATGCTCCTGATGAAGCTGGGAGTAATCTGAGGAAAATATCTATTTATCCCTACTCTTTAATCCCCTTCAGACCCTCAAAGAGGATAGTGTCCTGCTGACGTTTGAATACGGTGATAAATGTGCTGAAACACTCGACCTCATGGGCGTCGATGAGCGACTGTTTCGCGAACGGGCCTTCTTCGTTCCTGTGCATATCAAAGCAGTGCTCCAAGGCTTCCGAAAAGCGCGAGAGATGCGTCTCGCAGAATACGACAGCCGCTGGCGTGTCATTCGGCAGGTGCCGTATGGTCTCCAGTACCAAGTCGGCAAAGTCGCAAATCTCGTAAATCTTCTCGCGCAGCGCCGGTTTACGGACAAGCGCGGCCATAGAGCGAACCGCGCCTACCTTCGTCGAACCCTCGAAAGCAGCTGGAGACTCCCTGCGCGGATATTCCCTCGGTATCTTGGACTTCGCCTCTCTCTTTACGAGCGCCAAGGTTTGGGCCTCGTTCAGCAGCTCACGCTGGCGCGCCTCTGTAGCGCTTTGCAGCTTCATTTTGTTGTAAACGAGCGCGATAGGCAGGAAAACAAGAATCAGCGACGCGATGTAGACGGGCGTAAGGTCGTCCCGGCCGAAAAAATCAGAAAACCCGAGGAGTAAGCCCGACCCGAACAGTAACACCACCATAAGTTTATTCATTATTGATTCACCAGCTTCCGACAGCTTATTTCCTAGTTAGTTATTCTATGCAATCTAATTGTCCGTAACAAGGTAAAATCACGCCATTGACAGTGTGTAAATCACGTCAATTTATTTCCTATCGCGCCTGAGAGAATTTATCCCCACGGCCATCCGGGGCTTGACCCGAGAAAATAGCCGAATCGCCGCACGAGGGCGTTTCCCAAAAAAAGAACGATGACGCTGCCCGCGGCGAGGAACGGCCCAAGGGGAATGGCGTCCTTGCGCTTCAGCTTTTTCATGAGCATGAGCGGCAGGACGATCACACCGCCGACCATGAAGCCGAAATAGAGGCTGAGCGCGCTGTATCGCCAGCCGACAGCGCCGCCGATGCCCAACATCAGCATCGCGTCGCCCCAACCCATTCCTCCCCGGCTCACGAGGATAATCAACGCTATAAAGCAGAAGCCGACCGCCCCGCCGATAACGCCGTCGAGAATCGCGGGTACTCCCGCCGGGATCCGCATCAAAATGCCGAGTGCGCCCAGGGCCACGGCCCATACGTCGTAAATGTAGCCGATTTCTATATCGGTCAGGGAGTTAAAGAGCGAGAACCAGAAGACGGCAAGGGAGAGCGCGAGCGCCGGCGACAAGCCCCAGCGGACGTAAAGCGCGGCTGTTCCGACCGCGGAGATTATCTCCGCCGCAAAGTGTCTTCTCGAAATGGGCTCTTTGCAGTAACGGCACTTGCCGCGCAGAAAAATGAACGAGAGTATGGGGACGAGATCGGGGGCCCGGAGGATCACGCCGCATTTGTCGCAGGAAGATCGCTCGCCGCCCCACCATTTTTTATCCGCCGCTGTTCGCATCGCGGTGGCGTTTATGAACGATCCCGCGCACGCGCCGGCCGAAAGCGAAAAGATGATTGATATTATCGACTGAATCTGAGAAGATGTAGCTGCAAGTTCCAAATCAAACACCCCTCGGGAGGAGATTATTTTGCCTATAATTCAAGTACACTTGATACAGGGACGCTCCACGGAGGCGAAGCGCGAGTTCGCCCGGGAAGTCACCCAGCTGACCTGCCGCTGTTTCGACGTAAAAGCCGAGCAGGTTCGCGTAATATTCAGCGAGATGGAGCGCGAAAACTACTCTATCGCGGGTGTCCTCACGTCTGACCGGGACAAAAACGCAGACCGCTGAGCCAATAGTCCTTACTTAATTATACCATAAATCTCAATAAATTTCGCGGAATCTCCTGTGTTGTGCCAGCCACTGTCCGGGGGCCTCTTTTATCATGTTCTCCACGGACTCGTTTATCAGCTTGGTGATATGAAGTATTGTCTCGTCCCTCGTCGCTTGTTTCTCCCAGGCGATCGGCGGGGCGATTCTTACGCTGTGGCGGAACGGGCTGATCCGATGTGAGAATATGGGAATCAGGGGGCGTCCGGTCAGGTAAGCGAAAACGGCCGGCCCTTGGGATGTGGAGGTATTGACGCCGAAAAACGGCGTCATTATCCCTCCCGCGCCGCCGTGCTGATCCGGCAGTATGCCGAGGAACTCCCCGCTTTTCAGGATAGATACCGCGTTCATCATCGAAGCGCCTTTTGGCAGACAGCGCACCCCGGCGCTTGTCCTCATCTCCTCGATAAGCCCGCGTTCGCCGCTGTCGTCGGGTTCGCGGACTATGGCCGTAACCTTGTAACCTCTCTGCGCGAGCCACGCGGCCGTTATCTCCCAGTTTCCGACGTGCCCGGTGATCAGGATCGCGCCTCTTCCCGCAAAGCGGTCAAGGATATCCTCTCCGCTGGCTTCGACCCAATCCAGAACCTGCGACGGGTCGCGTCCGAGCGCCAAAAATTCCACGCCGACCCAGATTAAATGGCTGTAGGTCTCGTTTACGAGGCGCTCGATCTCCTCGCTAGAAGCTTCGGGCAAGGCTATGCCCAAGTTCTTGCGGGCTATCGCCCTGCGCGGGCCGGCAAGCCTTAAGAGAGACGTTAAACATGCCGCGGCGAACCGGGAACT
>JAISYM010000065.1 GCA_031269875.1 Synergistaceae bacterium | reverse complement strand
AGCGACTGAAAGAAAAAGGTGATGACCATTCCGGTCAACACGAGCGCCGCGATCGATATCCTGTTCGCGTCCCGCCCGATAATGCCGGCAATGGCAAGAACAAGCGTGACGGCGGAAATGCCGACCGAACACGACAGGAGATGAAGGCCCAGAGACGGCAGATCGAGCAGAATGGCGGCGGCCGCTCCGACACCAGCCCCATGCGTCACGCCCAGCACGTCCGGCGAGACTATGGGGTTCTGAAACATGCTTTGATACGCGGCGCCGGACAATGACAGAGATGCGCCGACCAAAATCGCGAGCGCGATGCGCGGAATTCGCAGTGTGAAAAGAACCACGTTCGCTTGGGCGAGTGACGCCCCGAGCGGTACTACGCCGAAACGTGCAAGGAGGACGGCGCATATGTCGCCAATGGACATCGCGTATCGGCCAACCGTAACAGACAACACGACAGCCACAACCAACGCTGCCGATATCGCGCAAATAAGTCCGAAATTCGAAAGACGGCGCATTTTCATGAGGAAACGATCGCTAAAGCTGCCGTTTTGTTGACCCAAAACATCTTCGTCGCCTCTTCAAGAACATAAAATCATTTGCCGCCGGCCTAAAAGGCAAAGATTTTAATCCCAACAGCGCCTATATTTCAAAACGGCTGGAATGTCATTCTGACGAAATCGTGCGTAACTTACCTTATGCTCTTTCTTGCCAGCTTACCGTGAATAATAACATTTAGTTGCATTTAGATCAACGAGTCCAGATTTTCCCTTGAAAGAACGATCAGCCGCTCATCCTCTCAAGCTGAAAATTTGTCGCCCGCTTTATTTTTTTGCGGAGGCAAATTCAGCTTGCATTTGGCGCACAGGCCGTAGATCACGAATTGCTTGCCCGACACCTCGTATCCCTCGGGAACATCTAACCGCTCCAATGCGTGGCCCGTCAAACATATCATTGTTCCGCACGACGTGCAGAGAAAATGCGGGTGATTGCCCGGACATCCTTTCTCATTCACACTGTGCGCGCAAAAACGCCATGATCCGTCGGGGCCTTGCGCCTGGTGGGCGATCTTCGCCTCTACGAACGCTGAGAGCGTCCTGTAGAGCGTAACGCGATCCAATTCAGGGAGTTCTCTGTTGATCTCGGCGTGAGAGACCGGACGGCCTGAGTCCAGGAGAAATTTTAAAATGACCTTGCGATGCTTGGTCACCCTTATCCTGACGAATTTCAGAATGCTCAAAACAGCGTCCTCGTCAAGAGCTTCTTCGCTCTTCAAGATCGCCCCTCCTTAAAATAACGGACAAAAACAAGATAAACAGCGTAACACTGAAAATGTTCGTTGTTCTTCCGGTATCACCCGTCAAATATTTTCAAACTAACCGATTCAGACTTTGATAACCCGGGAAACCAAAGGCTCCCCTCCCAAGGGTTATCAACGAATATATTGTACCCGAATGCGCGCTGTCTATACAGCTAAAACTCCCGAGCCGTTATCCTCCGCTTATCATGTGGATTATCTCCACCTCTCCTCCGTCTGGAACAGGCGTTATCGCGTAGGCGCCGCGGTTTTGGACGGCCTCGCCGTTTATCCATACCGATATCATTCTGAACGTGTAGTTTTTCGCGTCCAATATGTCCTGAACCGTCAAGCCTTCCCTCCATTCGAATTTATCCCCGTTTACCGTTATCATCGAAATTCGTCCTCTGGCTTGAGATTGCGTTCCAGCAGCTCGACTACGTCGGGATAGTCTATGCCCAGGCGGCGGACAGTGTCCAGTGTCGGAATGCCGTTGCGATTCCATCCGCGTCTCGCGTATACTTTGTCTACAAGTTGTTCCCACTGCGCTCTGCGGTGAGTCTGAAGGCGCTCTATCTTCTCCTTTACGCTCAAACCCTCCGTGTCTATCTCAGCCTCTCTCAATTTGCCGTCGAAATAATCGGGGCGGGCCATCCATTCGTCCTCAAACACCGGCCCGAGTCCCCTGTTCGGGCAGTTGTGGTCCGCGCGCGTGCCCTTGCCCATCCGCAGGTTGAAGATTCGCTCGAAATTGTATACCCTCTCCGACATAGCGATCAAATCCTCCTTGACCACATTTTTACCGGTAACGGCGTTGTATATATCTACGTAGTTCTGCACGTGTTCGGGCACCTTGGCCGCTTCGATGCCCTTGTACTTCGTGTGGTTGTCCTCGGGTTCTATATCGTTCCACGGCAGCTTGCACAGCCCGACGAGCGAGAACCACAGGCGGAAGTTCGGGAAGTAGAAGAGAGCCTCGGCCTTGTCCTCGTATGTCGGCAGCTGTTTATTTACCATGTCCATGAATATCAGCCACGCCTCGTCGTGCTGCGGCCCTTTGAGGGTCAGGAAGTATCCGCCCCACTGCGCTATGGACTCCTGACAGCGGTACTCGGAAGCCTCCAGCCCCTGCCCTTCCATCGCTATGTCCTCCATGATTTTTCTATCGGCGCCGTACTTTTCCGCGAACAGATTCTTCATCTTACGCGTTCCCAGCGCGACAATGCGCGAGAACTCGTCGTCACCCTGGGCGATCCTGTGGATAAGCTTCATGATATCGGCCTTGTTGCCGAAGTTCAG
>JAISYM010000028.1 GCA_031269875.1 Synergistaceae bacterium | reverse complement strand
GAAAACACTTTTTTAGTATGGCCTCGATTTCGAGCTGTTTGGCAATCTGTTCCAGGAGCAGGGAAGGACCGGCTGTTTTTGCTGAAGCGGACACAGGCGGCGCCATCTTTGCTTCATTCTCGTTTTCCGCTTGCTCTGCGGCTCTCTCAATGCTGAGTTTTCGTTTCGATGGGATAATCTCACCCGATTCAGGGTCCAGCCTGCCCAGACAAACCTGTTTATTCCTGGGGGCGTGTTTTTCCTTATCCCAATAATTCTGCACGGAGTAGACATAAACCGCCCCAGATTTTTTGCGGTGATAAGCGAGTCCCATAGTAATCCTCCATAGTTATATAGATGACATATTATAACTATGATGCGCTACGTTGTCAACCTCTGATCTAATGAATTTATCTGCGTTCCGACAGCTTTTATATCATTTCATAGTTATATTTTACGGGATTTGAGGATTATTATCCCTTCGCTCGTTTAATAGGAAATGCGCATATTCTGGCTATCTTCTTGCGGATCGCCGGAGGTAGTTCAGTCTTATTTCTGCTCCCAGCAAACACGACTTGTCCCAATTTTTTCATTCCTGCAATATGAAAAAATTCCTTCATCGCTCGAGTCGCGCCTGTGCTTTGCCTCGCTAGGCGGTTAAACGGGAACGGTGTGTTGCATGCGGTGAGCAGCAGGTATTGCTGGGTTTTTCTTAGCCGAGGCTTGGGCACAAAGCCGCGATCATCCATAACCGCTCCCACAAGGCGGTCGAACATGTTTTTAACAGGGCCGGGCACGTTGGCGAAGTACGTCGGCGCCGCCAGAGCGACAACGTCGCAGGCGATCAGCGTTTGTCTTATAGGCCCTATGTCGTCGTTTATCACGCAAATGCCCGACTTTTGGCAAGCGCCGCATCCTTTGCACCAAGCTATGTTTTGCTCGTACAGATTTACGATGTCAACCTGCCAACCGGCGTCTTTTGCCGAGATAACCACGCAATCCAGCATTTTGGAGATGTTGCCGTTTTCGCGAGGGCTTCCTAAAATAGCGAGCATTTTTTTCATAGATATTCGCCCCCTTTAGATTTTCCTGACGTTCATGGTGTAGTTCCACTTGCTTCCGCGAAGCTCGCCAAAACCGAACCCCGCGCTCGCGGTAAGTTTTCGCAGGCTTTCTGCGGGAATTTTATCCGGATCTCCTGCGAGTTCCGATATGGAGAGAATCCCCCCGGTTTTAAGCATTCTGCGGAACTCGTTCAAATAGGCGCTCTGATTTTCGACCTCGCCGAGTACGGTCACGAGGAAAATTCTGTCGAATACGTTGTCGCGAAACGGAAAAGACTCTCCGTCGCACAGATGATACTCGACGTTCGTCAAGCCTCTTTTTTCGATTCGGCGCTTCGCGTAATCGAGCATCTCTTGCTGGATGTCAGCTAGGATAAGTTTTCCGCGCGTCAGGGCGTCGGCGACTTTCACGCTGAAATATCCCGGCCCCGGCCCGACCTCCAAGACGGTAAAATCGTCCTTCAATTCAAGCCGCTCGATCAATTTCTTAGGGGAGAGGACGATATTTCGGAGCGGAATCAGTAGGCTCCACGCTAATTTATGAGGAAAAATTCCCTTGCCCGCCAGTCGCTTTATGTCTTCGCCAGACATTTATTTTCCTCCATTGAGCATCAGCCAATTATAGGCCAGACCGAGAGCTGCGGCCATCAATATCCTACCGATACCTTGTCTGCAATCACTCTAAAGTTCATCACAATCCCCGTTCCTTGAACGCTTGCTTCATTTCGGCCTTGCCTCCGAACATTCGGTTGATTTTCTCGTTTTCAAGTTGGCGGGAGTTCAAACCGCTATAGGCGATTTCCCACTGTAATTTTTGATAGTTCTCGAACCGTTTTTCCGGCAGCGTTCCCTTTTTGATTGTCCGTCTTACGGCACATCCGGGTTCTGAGCCATGAGAACAATCATTATATTTGCATTGCTTAGTCAGTTCCTCAATATCTTCATCGTTTGTCCTTGTACGTCCTGTGGCGCAACCTCACGCGCAAATGAAATCAATGGAGTGATAGTTCCTCTGTCGATAAAATCAACTGCGTTCCCATAGGTTCTTATAAATTCATTGTCTTCTTCGCTGCGTTTTGAGACTGGCTTTCTTCCAACCAGCTTTTTCAACATGCCCATCATGACGCGATGGACGAGTTTCAGCTTCTTATAGTCGATTGCCCCGCGCAAATGGAACGTTCGCAAGGGTTTATGACTGCCTTCGGGAAAATTCTTGTTTAGAATAGCTGTATAATCCGTGATTTCGGGGTCTGCGAGCCCAACAGTGAACACCACGAGATTGTTGCACGGATTCTTAGCTACCAAGCCAGCTCCAAGAATCCCTCCGGCATAAAGCCCGCCGCCGTAGATTACGCAATCATATTTGGTGAGCGTGCCGGGAGAAACTTCCCGGCGTTCCATTAAATCGGCACCCAGTTCTTCCGCTATCCAAGCCGCGTATTGCCTCGCCGCGCCGTAATGGGACTGGTATATAACGGCTATTTTTTCAACCAAGGTTTTATTTTCCCCCTTGTGTGGATTTTGTGGATTCGCGCCGGTTTATAGGGTTTTTACGCCCCCTCCAGCACCCGAGCCAAAATCCTTTCGAGGTCCTGTTTTTCTCCCGTCGCGACGGTTTTGCCTTTTTTGAAGACAACAAAGCCGTTCGCGGTTCCAGCGATGCCTAAATCCGCGGCGGCGGCCTCCTTCGGGCCGTTTACCTCACAGCCCATCACGGCCACGGTCGTCCCGTCCGGCAAATCATTAGGCAGAAGGGACTTCACTTTCCTGACGAGTTCGGGCACGTCGATTCGCTTTCTTCCGCAGCAGGGGCAACTTATGAGTTCGACGCCGCGCTGGCGCAGACCTAACGCACGTTGGATTGCGTAAGCCGTATCGATCTCCATTACGGACTCTCCGGTGAGGCTCACCCTCATAGTGTCGCCTATCCCCTGGTTTAAAAGCACTCCCAGACCGACCGCGCTCTTTATCGCGCCGTCCACGCCGGGACCCGCCTCCGTGATTCCGACGTGAAGCGGAAAGGGATATCTCTGGGCCAGCAGAGAGTTTGCCCTCACCGTCTCCGGCACCGAGCTGGACTTTGCGGAAATTATCACGTCATCGAAACCGGCGTCCATGAGCGGAATCAACTGCTCCTCTACTGCCGCGACTAGGGCGAGAGACCTGTCGCCGCCGCTTGCTTCCAACTGTTTCGCGCTGAGCGACCCGCCGTTTGAGCCGATCCTTATGACCGCTGAAAGAAACTTCGCCGCGGAAAGCACCTCCATCAACCCGCCGCGGCCTCCCATATTGCCGGGATTGATCCTTATCGAGCCGCACCCGCAGTCAAGCGCGGTCAGGGCGTACTTGTAATTAAAGTGTATGTCCGCCATGACGGGCAGGTTTGATCTTTCGATGAGCAGGCGCAAATTTTCCCGCAACTCCTCTTTCGGAAACGCGGCGCGCACAAGTTCGCACCCCGCCGCACGGAGCATGTCGAGTTCGGCTATGCAGCCGCCGAGATCTTCGAGAGGCGTCTTGAGCATTCCCTCCACGCGCACGGGCGCGCCCCCGCCAAATTCCAGTCCGCCGATTTTGACGCTCTTTACGCTTCCCATCTTACCCTCCTATAACGGAACCAAAATACCGGGACGGCGACTTGCTCCGCGAATCGTATCGCTCATACATCTCTATCCGAGATGATTCGCCCGACCGGCATCCCTGCTGGCCGCCGATTCGCTGCGTTCGTTCGCCGCCCCGGTATCTCTTTACTTGAAACAATACAGATAGCTGTAAATTTTAAAGGAACGTGCCGCGCATCTTCACCGCGTCGGCGACTCTCTTTATCGCGACGAGGAACGCGGCTCTCCTCATCTTGACTTCGTGAGTTTTCGCGTAATTCATTACCCTGTGGAAATTCTCGCTCATAATAGGAATGAGGCGATTATTATATTCCTCCTCCGTCCAGAAGAAACCGTTCAAGTTCTGTACCCACTCGAAATAGGAACCGATGACGCCTCCTGAGTTCGCGAGGAAGTCTGGCACAATGCTTACGCCCTTTTCGGCCAGGATTTCGTCCGCTTCCGGCGTCACAGGGCCATTTGCGCCCTCGACAATATATTTCGCCTTTACTGCGCTCGCGTTCTTGGCGTTGACGGCGCCCTCCAAGGCGCAGGGTGAAAGCACCTCGGCGTCGACTAGGAGAATCTCTTCCCCTGACACGCGCTCCAGACCAGGCTGCGTGTAGCCTTCGAGGAGCCTCTTAGGATGGTTGTTGATGTGCTCAAACGCGCGCGCTACGTCTATGCCGTCCGGAGCGTAATAACCGCCGGTCACGTCCGCTATCCCGACGATCTTAGCGCCGGCCTCCGCCAGTGAAAGCGCGTTATACGTCCCGACGTTGCCCCATCCCTGAATAATGACGCGGGTGCCCTTTACGTCAATTTTTTCCTCTTTCAGCATCTCCTTGATGCAGATAGCGACACCGACGCCCGTCGCCGCGGTGCGCCCCTTCGATCCCCAGATAGAGATCGGCTTGCCTGTCACCACTCCGGGCTCCAGCCTGCCGCGCATTTTGCTTATCGTGTCCATGAACCATACCATCTCGGGCGCTCCGGTGTTCACGTCAGGCGCCGGGATATCGGTCCACTCGCCTACGATCGGCGCGACGCGCGCCGCGAAAGTCCTCGTCAGGCGCTCCCTCTCGGACATAGACAACTCCAGAGGATCGCAGGATACGCCTCCCTTGCCTCCCCCATACGGAATACCGGCCAGGGAACACTTCCACGTCATAAGGCTGCCCAAAGCCTCGCACTCTTCTATGTCAACGTCCGGGTGATAGCGAAAACCGCCCTTCGCGGGGCCGAGAGCCGTGGAATGCTGGACTCGATAACCTTCAAAAACCCGTATGCTGCCATCGTCCATCGTTATCGGCAAAGAAACGCTTATCGACCTCTCGGGACGGCTTAAAATCTCGACAAGACCGTCATCCAGACCCATCTCATCCGAAGCCGCGTAGAAATTCTTAAGCGCCGTATCTAGAAGAACGTTTTTCGAAGTACGTTTTTTTACTGACATTTGAAAAATTCCCCCTCTATTTTGTTTCAGTCCGTTATTGCCCAAAGCTTTGCAGAAAATACCTAATAAAAAATATTCTAGGTACTTTTGCTGAAAAGTAAAGGTGCATTTGCGTGAAAAACTATTCAGATTATTCCACTCATTTATAATCGCTTTTTTTAAAGGCCCTTCCGCAGGATATCTTTAAATCTTTCAGGAAGTGGCGACACGACCGTGACGCCAGCGAGATCACGGGGAAGATCAGGGTGTTCAGGAAGCCCCAGCGAATAGGCGTGAAGGAGTATTCTATCTTTTGCGGGTTCGGGGTACTCGCGCCGGCTGGGGCCATATTTTAAATCCCCCGCTATCGGGTGCCCTATCGACGACATGTGGACTCTCGCCTGGTGCGGGCGGCCCGTTACGAGTTCGAGCTCGACCAGGGAAAAATCTTTCCCGTAATCGAGCGTCCTGTAGCGCGTAAGCGATTCCGCCCCGCAGCCCGCCGTTACCCGGTTGTTTCGTTCGTCCTTGCGCAGAGGTATGTCTATTTCCCCCAGTGAATCCGGACGTCCAAAGACAACGGCCCGGTAAATTTTCCTGACGAGCCCCTCCGCCATGAAGCTCCAAAGGAGACGAAGCGCGGGCGCGCGCAGCGCAAGCATCATCACGCCGGACACATTCCTGTCAAGCCTGCCAACAAGGGCCGGCCTGAAATCGTCGCGGCTCCAGCCCAGTTGATCCCATGCCCTGGTGACGACGGAATCCCCTCCGCGTTTGTCGGGCTGGCTCAAAAGACCGGCGGGTTTTTCAATAAACCATACCGAGTCCGTCCTCATAATCGTCCGAAGTTTTTGCGCGCCCGTCGTTTTACATGACGCCACGCGTCTTTCCTCATCTCCCCATGGGGTCGTCACCGCATCCCCAGCGACAAGCCTTGCCGCCCCATCGCTCTTGACCCCGCCTACCCGAACCTCTCCGCGCCGTATCGCCCGCATGATCGCCGACAGCGGAACATCGGGGTAAAGCCCGCGCAACACACGGTCAAGCCGGCGGTCCTCCTGATCAGCCGTAACGGTAAAGGCGGCCTCAGTTCCTGGAGGTTTCTTCATCGGCGTTGTTTTGAGCCGTGATCCGCCAAAACCGCCTCTGCGCCGCAAAGTGGTAAGCCGAGATATTCTGCTCGGGCTGCAAGTCCTTCACCGCGTCTTTCCAGCAGAACAGCTTGAAGTCGAGCTCGTCGGATATCGAGACTATGAGCGCTTCCAGTGTCGCGGGGAGAACGGGCGAACCGAACTCCTTCTGCCCGTGATGGCTCAGAATGATGTGCCCTATCTCCAACTTCAGGGTTGGAGGCAGTTTAGCCTCGTCCGCCAGTTTATCGAAAGCCGCGTATCCCAGAGCGATATGGTCCATCACAGCCCCCGGCAGCGTTATCTCTGGAATCGGGGACATGGAGTACGAATATATCTTCCCAAGGTCATGCAGGAGCGCGCCCGCTACGACTACGTCCATGTCAAGCGAGGGGTAAATATCGGCGTAAGTGTCCGCCAGCGCCCTTGCGGAGTCCGTAACGGCGAGGCTGTGCTCCAAAAGGCCGTGAGCGTAAGCGTGATGGTTGGAGACGGCGGCGGGCGCGTCTCGGAAAGCCAGGCCAGTCTCCCCGTCAAAGACGAACTTTAAAAAATCTCGAACCTCCGGACGGCACGAATCTATCATCGACTCGAGCCTATCGGTAAGAACGGGCAGAGGTATTTCCGAGTGGGCTGTGTACTGCGTCGGAGGGTATTTCCCCTGGTTCAGGAGCGTTATGGCGTTGAAATTGTACTGGAGCTGCCCCCTGAAATCAGCCACCTTTCCCGTGATGCCCACCACCTTGCCCTTGAGGCCGTTTATGTGAGATTCGGTGAGCATGTCGGGCTTCAATTCGAGGTCTGGCGTAGACCTATCCCACCACCCTGCGTCGGACCAGATTTTGGCGTTCAGGTTTCCGTGTTGATCCGATACTGTTATTTCCCAGTAAGGACGCCCGTTTTTATCAGTCTTTTTTAAAAGGGTGTTTACGATGAAGATTCCCTTAAAAACATCAGAAACAGCTAACATCTTGATGTCTGAAGTATTCGCCATCCTGGGGGAAGTGGTAGTGGTCGGCATGTTTTAGTTCATATCCTTTCAGAAAATTGTCACACAGAAACGTGCCTCCGAAAAGCGGCCTTCACCGCGTCCGGGAAGCGCGAAACGTATGACTTCAGTCAATCGTCAAAATTTCCAGCGCCGCGTTTTAATTTGTTCGGCGCCTGGTCAGGCCCATACTTTATCCTTGGGCTCCTTATGACCCGTTCCGGGGAGGCGTTATGATCCGGCCGGCGCGAAACAACCTCCAGCACCCTCTCGGACGCGCCTTCCGAACCAAAAGCCTTGATGAATCTCCTGCCCCAATCGGCAGCCTCGTCCACAATGCGTCCCACAATATGGCCGGGTTCCGCGAGGATTTTATCATGGAACGGAAGATTCAGCCTCTTGTAATCACCGCTCTTACGGCTCCAGCCCTTTCCGTCAGCATACGCCACCATCTCCCGCCAAAGTTCGTCTGAAACGCCTCGATCGCTCTCCTTTATGTACGATCCGCCCTCCGTCACGGCGTTGCCAGTGCCCGGGTCCATCTTTATTCCAAAGACGACATTCTGGAAGAGCGTAGCGACGTTACCCTTGTTTACGCCATATTTCGAGAACTTCGAGACCTTGTCGAACGGCGTTCCCGATATTCCGTGCTGCGCGATAGAAACTCCGTAAGGCGCTATGGCGTCGGCGATTTCCTTCGTTCTGTTCAGGTCGATGCCTTCGCTCACACCCGCCGAAGCGTCGTACGTACCATGCAGACTGCCGTTCGAGACGGCGAGATAATCGGGGAAGACACCCCAAGAGTTGAGTCCCCCGATAAAATAAAGCGCCTCCTCGACCGTCGTGAGTTCGCCCGCGCCCTTTATCTCACCCACCTCTACCTCCAGGCCGAGCGGCGAGGGCAGCCACGTACCCAAGTCGCGCGTCGCGCTGAGGTTCGCGTAGTCGTCGAGGTGCGACGCGTCGATTGCCACAGAAGTAAACCCGTTCGCGAGAATTGCCGTCAGATGTCCGACCGCCTTGCGGAGATCATCCGCGCCCTTTATCGCGTAGTGATCCGCGTGAAGCGCGAAGACGATTCCATGCCCAAGCTCCGCCGAATACTTCATGGCGTAATCAGGAATATTGTCGTATGTCGCGCCGCAATATCCGCATTCGGATTTTGCCAGCTCGATCAAGACGGGCGAATCAAGCTCTTTCGCCGCCTTTAAAAGCCCCTTTATGACGAGCGCGTTCCTCGCGTTTCCGGCGAGGACGATCGCGCCGGCATCCTTTACCGCGGTGGCGATGTCCCTCCCGCTCACTAATCCCAGAGGCAGAGCGCCATAAAGCGCCTGCACGTTGAGCGGACGCCTGTCCAGCATAGCTTTGTAACCCTTGCTTCCCGTATCCATTCCCAAACCTCCCTAAAAATTCTTAAGAGCTGAATCCGCGGCCGCAGATAAGGGCTTCTTCTCTCCCTGAAAGAACGCTCACGGCGAAGCCGGCCATTGACCGCAAATCATCCTCGCCCGGATAGACGACCTTCGTCCCAGGAATCCAGCGTATGCGTTCCATGACGAGTTCGACGAAAAGAGTGTTTTCCGCGCAGATTCCGGTCAGGATTACGGCGTCGACCTTACCGTGGAGTACGGCGGCCTGAGCCGATATCTCCTGCGCGGTCTGATACGCTAGGTTCTTCGCCACAATGCCGGCGAATACGTCCCCATCCTCGTACCGCTTCATCACTTCGTCAAGATTCCCGCTTTCGATATAACTCTCTACCCCGCCGCGAACGTTGACGCTGCTGGTGAGATCACCAATTGACCACATGCCGCTGTAAGCCATGGAAACAAGCTGTGCGGCCGGAACCGATCCGCTCTTTGAGAGCGAGAACGGGCCGCGTTCGTTTGAATCGGAGAGATCCACCACTCTCCCCTCTCTGCATGAACAAATCAAGAAGTTCTCCCCGAGATCCGCCACGATTACGGAGAGTCCTGATACCGGACTCTCCGTCTCGCCGGAGAACCTGTGAAGGGAGGCTTGTACGTTTAAGATGTCCGTCGCCCCGCTGAACGTCAGCTCGGGCAGTCCGGTCACCACCGAAAATGGTTCGAGTTCGTCACTCGATATCGATGACGCCACAGCAAAGGCCTTCGCGTTTCTCGCGCCAGCCAATGCCTCCGCCAGAGCAGGACCAAGATCCAGCGGACATTCGTGAGGCGCGGCCTTTTTTGTCTTTTCAAGAAAACCGGAGTCGACGGCGTAAACTCCCCCGGGAAGTTTCAAAGACGAACAGGCAGGGACCACCACCGCGTCGGCCGATACATCCCTTATCTGTCCGTCCGACGCCGCCAAGGATTCTTCTATAGCCCTCAGCCTGTGTCCCCACTGCCCCGTAATGGTTTTGAAGCGCGACAACTCGCCTTTGTCATGGCGTATCTCATTCCGAGTTATTTCGGAATCCTCAGTGAAAAGTCCTATGCGCGTCGTGGTTCTGCCCGGAAATAGCACCAGCACTTTAAAGGACATATCGTTTTCCCCCAGTCTTACAGGCCGCCGTCATTATTTCATCGATTCTACCATCTTTTTCGATTGTCGAAACCGCAAAAAATGTCGTATACTTTGAAAATCTCGTACCTAAACTGTAAAGGGGCTGTTCTGGATGTCTATTTGTTATCTCGAAGGTACATTCCGCCCGACGGAGGAGTGCGCGCTGCCAGTAACGGATCTCGCGATAATACGCGGCGTAGGGGTTTTCGACAGTTTGCGAAGTTTCGACGGAAAACCTTTCGCATTGGAAGAACACATGAAGCGCCTCGAAGATAGCGCTCTGCGCGTTGGTATCGCCGTAGGGGACACGGTGGACAGAATCAAACAGATAATAAGTGACGGTCTCATAAGAAGCGATTGTCCGAACGGCGGCAGCTGCCTCGTCAGGTCGTACATAACGGGAGGGGATACGAATGACCTCGGTCTGTTTCCCAATCCGAGGCATTTCATTATCTTCAGCAAGGCGGAACCGCCCTCGGACGAGGAGTATCGGACCGGCGTATCGCTGCTCCCAACGTCGGAATCCAGGTACTACCCCACGATAAAGAGCATCAACTATCTCGCCGGGATAATGCAGTGCGCCGGGCGGAGCGACGTGTGGGAATGTCTTTACTGCCCGGGCGGGGAGATAACAGAGACGCTGGCCTCGTCTTTTTTCGTGTACATGGACGGAACGATCTTTACCGCGCCGCTCGGCGCGGTATTGGGCGGCGTCACGAGAAACATTGTCATCGACCTGGCGCGAACCTACGGTTTCAAGGTCGTCGAACACGCCCTAAGGCTGTCTGACCTGCCGGCCGCCGACGAAGCTTTTATAACCGGGACGCTGAAGGACGTGCTTCCTGTGGTGAAGGTGGGAGATATCGTGATAGGCGACGGCAAGCCAGGCCCAGTCGCTGCCCGCCTTCTTCGCCTTTTCAGGGAATACAGGGAACGCAGGCTGAAGGGCGGCCAATAAGGTCTGATGGGTGGAGCGTTACGAGGCTGTTTTTGACGCGGCGGAGCGGTTGTCCAAACCGGCTCCAACGCTTCACCCTTTAGGCCTTTGATTTCAAATTACAATGAATTATCGCCCGCATGTGCTTTAAAAGCGGCATATTGTAGTATAGTAGTGTCAGTTATACGACATTTGACTCTGGAGGCGAATCTTTATGAAGCAAAAGCTTGAAGATCGCGAGTTCGCCGGCGTACTCCCCAAGAACAAAAGAATTGTCGACAAAATTCGAAGCGAAGGTTATTTCGGATTGATGTTCAACAAAAGCGACTTTATGGATGGAGTGGTCTGGGCCGCGAACGTCGTTTACGATTATAAGGATTTTTTGCGCTCTAACCCGGATCGCAGCGTAATCCCAAAGGAAGAACTGCCGTTTTTTAAAGAAGACCTGGTAAACGCGCACTTACTGATGATCATATATTACAAGATGCGTGAAAACCTTGTGCAATTGGAGGAGCAAAAATTCAGCCTCTACACGCTTGCTAAGTTCCAAAATGTTGCGCCCGAAGATAAAGAAATACTGAAAATGTGGGATCAAAATATGAAGCTGGCACAGCAGAAAACAGATTCCGGCGACCTCAGCGGATACGATATGAGCGTTCTTCAGGGAACAGAGGATAAATACAAGTATTACACTAAGCTGGTGTCCGATGAAATGAAGAAATATCAAGAGGATATCAAAACATTGCCGAGATGATTCTGTCCTGAAGGCCAATTGCGCGTGACGCCCGTGAAAAATCAGGAGCGGCGGATTTTCAAGGTCATTCACATCCTTCCGGAGCTGAGCGAAGGCGGAGTTGAGCGGCACGTTACGGAACTCGCGAACGAACTTCACGCGCAGGGACATGACGTTATGGTTGTCTCGGCTGGAGGCGGGCTCGTCCGGGAACTAAAAACCCAACACATTCAAATGCCCGTACACAGAAAAAGTATCGGGAGGGGATTGTCCTGCGCAGAGCGTCTCGCGTCGATTGCCCGGCGCGGGAACGTCGATCTTTTTCACGTTCATTCGCGCGTGCCGGCATGGATTGCGTACTTCGCGCGGATGCTGTCGAGCGTCCCTTTCGTCGTCACCGCCCACGCGCGTTATTCCCTTAACTTAGGACTTTGGCCGCTTTCGAGGTCAGACGGAGCGATCTGTGTCAGCCAAACTGTGCGCGAGCACCTCTCGGATTGGCTGCCTGGGAACCGTGTGCGCGTAATTTACAACGCCGCCCCGTCCAGCGAGAACATCATTCCTTGGCGAGGCGGTAATAAGCCGAAACGCCTGCTGTATCTTGGGCGGCTCTCGCGAAAAAAGGGAGTCGACGTACTGCTGGAGGCGCTTTCCTCGATCGAAAAATCCGGGATAGGCTCAGAGGATAGATCCGATGAGCGTGCCTGGTCGCTCGATGTCGTGGGAGACGGCCCGGCGTCGGCTGAATTACGCGACCGCGCGGAGAAACTTTTTTCCGGCTTTTCCGGCTTTCCCGGCGGGCGAAAACGGGTTCTCTTTCACGGACACAGCGACTCCCCGGGCGATTGGATCGCGCAAAGCGACCTTTTCCTTTTTTCATCGTTTGACGAGGGAATGCCGCTTTCCCTGCTGGAGGCGCTGCGCGCCGGTATACCCATACTCGCGTCGGACATTCCCGCTGTGCGCGAGCTATTCCGTGGGGACGCCGGAACGCACGCAAACCTTGTCACGGCAGGTGACATAGACGCGTGGGCGCGGGCAATAGGCGGTTTTCTAAAAGGAGAGACTCTTCCGCGCCTCAGCCCGGCCATTGTCCTGCCCACTATCAACGAATTGGCCCGCGAGGTCCTTCAATTTTACGAGGACGTACTCTCTAAATCTGCCTTTCTTTAAGCCATCGCGCGCAGACGGTAATAGAGATTGGGCAGACAGAGCAGGCATAGCGCTTTCAGATATACGTCAGGTTTTTTGAAGAAATATTTATAGCTTGCGCGAAGCGCGTTCCGCACCTCACTCGATCCAATCGTTTTTTTAAATCCCTCAAAATCGCCGGTCCGCGCGTAAATCGTGAGAAGCCTGATATGCGACGCCGGCAGGAGATAATTTCTGGCAGCGTCGACGGCTTTCGCGTACCGTGAGCGCTCTATCAGGAAGTTTGCCGTGCGGAAGTGCGCGTTTGTGTTGTCGATATATCGGCGTATAAACTGTTCCTCTGTCCCGCAGCCCGCGATTGAACCCATGCCTGGGTGTTTTACATAAATATAAGGACAGAGGGCCGAAAAACGCGCGCGCTCGCACACGGACAGGGATTTAATGACGAACTCCACGTCCTCGCCCGCGATGCAGCCCTCTGTAAAAGCGAGTCCGTTCGACCTGAGAAAATCTACTCGGAACAGAAAAGAACAGATCGATGGGGCGACCTCCGAGAAGATTCGCATTACGGTGAAATCCTCCGGCGTATAGCGCCTCGCGAGGTCGAGCGCCACGGGATACGCCTTCTCGACGCCATAAAGCTCATCACTGGTTCTGAAACCGCAAAACGCCAAGTCCGAACCGTATTTTGAGATGGTTTCATACAACACCGAGACGAAATTTTTATCGGCTAAATCGTCCGCATCGAAAAACAAGACGTATTCTCCATTGGAAGCGTCAAGCCCGGTGTTCCTGGCCGCGCTTACGCCCTTGTTGCCCGCGTGTTCGGCAATTCGCCACGGACGCCCGCCTTCGGCAAGCGCTTTCTTCGACACCGCGAGAGTCGCGTCCGTCGACGAGTCATCCACAAGAATAATTTCAATATTTTTATAGTCTTGCGCGATGATGGATTTCAACGTGGAGTCGATCCTGGCTTCAGCGTTGTAAGCTGGGACAACGACGCTTACGAGCGGTATCATGGGCATATCCTCTATTCTCGTTGAAATTAAATATCGCTTAGTATACACTTAATTTTAATCGGTGAGACGTGAAGGGGTGAGAACTACGTTGAAAATAATGCACTACGTCGAAAGCGACTCGCTATCCTTCCGAACCTCATTCGTCGATCTGATGAAGGCTCTGGAGCGTATGGGAGTATCCCAGGTTTTGCTGTGCGGCCCCGGAGGTGACATGGAACAGGAGGCGGTATCGAGGGGGATAAAGATACGCACGTGGCGTCCCGCGGTCTCCAACATGCCTCTGCTCTGCCCCCAGTACGCCGCTATCGCGAAGGACATCGCGCCGGACATCGTCCACACGAGGCTGTCTGACGCGGCCGCCATGGCGGGTTTTTGGAACAGGCTGCTCAAGATACCGACAATCGCGACGCTCGACAAGACAGCGAAGGCGAAGTATTACCGCAGGGCTGACCATTACATGGCCTGCTCCGCGTGGATAAAGGATTACATGGCACATCAGGGGCTCGACCCGGAAAAAATAGACGTTGTGTACAACTCTATCGATGCTGAAAAGTACGCGCGCGACGACGAAGTTCGAAAAAAATTCCGCGAAGGGCTGAGAATATCACCCGATGAAAAAATTTTCGCGGCGGCTGGCATATTTCGCAGGAACAAAGGGTTTGACTTCCTGATTCGCGCGTTCGCCGAGTTCGCGCGTTCGCGCTGTGATGTCCGTCTGCTCCTGGCTGGGGACGGAGAGGAGCGGAAAATATACTCGGGTCTCGTTGAATCACTTGACGTCCGGGACAGGGTAATCATCTCGGACGGTTACGTCCCGGATATTCGCCCGTGGCTGTGGGGGGCTGATTTCTTCGTCCTGCCGTCGAGAGGGGAGCCGTTCGGCATAATACTGCTGGAGGCGCTTGCATCCGGTCTGCCTGTCATAGCGACTGACGAGGGAGGCCCCAGGGAGATAATCACGCACGAGGCAAACGGGTTACTGACGCCGGTCGACGACGTTCCCTCTATGATCAGGACGATGGAGAGGATGATCACGGCAAGCGCATCCGAAATCAGCGTAATGACCGCGCTGGGACGCGAATGCCTAAGCGACTTCACAAGCAAGGCACTTGCCGGAAAGTGTCTCGCGATATACAAAAAGGTGCTGATGTCACGCGCCGCTGGGTGAGTGCGGCTTACGGTCGAAATAATGGCCGTCACAAAACCGCGCTCTGTCGATGGATGGGTTCTCAGCGCATACCGCGCAGTCCTTCCGTCTTGGAAGCCGTATCTTTCTGAACTTCATCCCGAGAGCGTCGTAAGTTAGAAGCGAGCCGGTAAGCAGATTGCCCGTGATGTACTTGATCGCCTCCGCAGCCTAGAGGCTCTGCCGATTACGCCACCTCCTGCGCCGATGACGAGAACGCGGCCCTTCAGCAGACGCTCCTGACCCTTTACGCCTATTTCGCGCAGGATGATATGCCTGGAGTAGCGCTCCATCTGTTCGTTAGAAAAGATCATCACTTGCCGCCGCTAGCCAGCTTTTCGCACGATCAAGCTGTACGTGCCGTCCCCGTTGTCCAGCAGCTTCAGGACCTTATGCCCCTCTTCCTTGATGCTGCGCGGGAGGTTTTGCGCAGGTTCTCCGTCGTTCATACGAATGCACGCGATCTGTCCGCCGCTCATACCTTCGAGCGCCACTTTCACTTTGACAAACGTGATGGGGCAGACCACGTCCGTTATGTCCACAGTCTCGTCGATGACGAAATCGGCCGCGAAATTATCCATCGTAGGCCCTCCTCATCGCGGCGCTGAAAACATCCCAACCCTCGCGCTCGATAGCGGCGCGGAAACGCTCTCCGGGTTTTGCGCGCTCCGCGAAGAACCCGACGGCGGCGTCGGAGAGACGGAAGAGAACAGCCTTGTCGGCAGTGATAGGAACCACCTCTCTGCCTTTGGCAATCCTGTTTCCGAACGTGCCGCCGAAGGAGAGAGTATAACCCGGTATTCCGCTCCAAGCCTCGGACGGACAAGCCTTAACGCAGCGCCCGCAGTTGTTGCAAGCGCCTTCAGTCAGTTCGAGCGCCTCCTTTGAAATCTTTATCGCGCTGGCGCGGCACGCCTTTACGCACACTCCGCAGAGCGTACAGAGGCTCTTGTCCCATTTTATGAGATAACCGCCCTTGATTCCGAGGTCGTTCTCCTCAGCCTTGAGACAGTTGTTCTGACAGCCGGTGACGCCGAATTTAAACTTGTGAGGCAGTTCCCTGCCAAAATATCTCTCCGAGATTTCAACAGCGAGCGGGTAAGTTTCCACGCATCCGCTCGGACAAATGTCACTCCCCTGACATGCCGTAACAGTGCGCACCCGGGGTCCGCAAACCCCGGTCGACACCCCTCCGGCGAGCAGTTCCGCTTTGACCGCGTCTATATCCTTCAGCTTTATGAACGGAATTTCCACCCCCTGCCTCGAAGTCAGATGCACGCGTCCGTCACCGAATTTTTTAGCGGCGCCGGCAATCGTCATCAGCTGATCGGCTGTAAGATTGCCGCCGACCACCTTAAGGCGAAGGGAAAAGTTTTCCTTTTGTTTCTGACGCATAAAACCGCCGTTTTTAAGGGCCTTGTAATCCACCGCCGCCATATGTTTTCACCCTCTGATTACCATTTTGAGATCAAAAAGAACAGCACGCCTAAAACATATTAAACATATATGATAATTAATTTACCAGATGTTATAGCCGTAAAAGCGTTTTGTCAAGGTCATTCAGAGTCTGCATGACATATAGATTTTTTTATCGATTTATTATAGAATATTTTTTAACAATAAGTACTTTTGGGGTGAGCAACTATGAATGATTTCGGAATATACGAAGAAAACAGCGAGTCCTTCAAGGAATTTGAAATTCTTTATAACGAGAACGTCCTTTTACGGACTGAACTCGCAACCCTTCACGAAGAAATTGAGCATCTGGACAGGGTTGTTATACCGTCCACCCAAACAAATTTCCTCGTTAAAATCGGAACGCTCCGCGTCGAGCTGCTGCAAATGCAGATAGCGATAATGAAAACGCGGCATAAAATCGCTCTTCTCCGCTCCAATCTGGAGCGGGGCGAGATAGTACACCAAGAAGCGTTGAATTATAAAGTCGAGCGGGAATTTCGGGAGTGGGACGACAGGCTGCGGCATGAGATTTCGCAGATCGATGAGGCAAAGGCCCGCTTCTCGTCCATAGCTCAGCCGGAGGACATGCAGGAGGTGAGGAGCATCTACCGCATCCTCTCTCGCAAGCTGAACCCGGATATCAACTTCGATCAGAGCGAAGAAGCCAAGTCGTTTTGGCCGAGCGTCCGTACAGCGTACCTCTGGGGCGACATATTCCACTTGAAGGCGCTAATGATGATGTCCGACGACTACCCGGAAAGCTATGACATGCCCAACGACACCGGCAGGATGCGCAGAAACAGGGACATACTCAAGGCAAAAATCAGGGCCGCCTCAAAAAGGCTCGAAAACATCCAGCAGCACCCGGCGTTTGAGTGGCGGGTACTGCTGGACGACGCAAACAAACTCGCGGCCGAACAATCAAAACTTAAAAGCGAAATAGAGAGGGCGAAGCTGCAGAACACCGCGCTTCAGGACATGCTCCGCTCCCTCGAGATGAAGGGCGTCAGGCGCTAAATCTATACTAAAGAGACCGCGAGGTCTTAACTTAAAATCTTCACCCTTCAGGCCCCTGATAATAAATCAGCCTTTCCTCGGGAGGCCGCGGAAACTTGTCCGCGCTCTCAGTACTCCCACTCGAAATCCGGGCCCCCTGCCTCCTTTATCCTGCGCTTCATATCGTCCGATATCTCCTTTAAGTCATCCGCCGTCCTGCCCTCACAGCGCGCGACGAGCACGGGTTGAGTGTTCGAAGCGCGCAGCAGGCTCCAGCCGTTCCTATGGATTATACGAACGCCGTCCACGTCGATTACGTCGAGTCCTCTGGCGCCATCCCTGACGCGCTCGACTACGCCGAATTTAATGTCATCGGCACATGAAAAACGCGTCTCCGCCGTAGAAGGATAGGAAGGCATCTCGGCAATCATCCCGGAAAGTTTTTTATCGGTATTCGAGAGGATGCGCAGGAGACGCCCCGCCGCGTAAAACGCGTCGTCGAAACCCCAGTACTCGTCGGCGAAAAACATATGCCCGGAGACCTCGCCGGAGAACAGGGCCCCCTCGTCGCGCATCTTGGCTTTGACCAGCGAGTGTCCCGACTTCCACCACATCGGTCGTCCTCCCAGCTTAGCGGTCTCTTCCTGCACAGCCATCGAACTCTTTACCTCCACAATCACCTTAGCGCCGGGATTGGCCGGCAGAATTTCCTTCCAGTAGAGCAACATCAGCTGATCGCCGAATAGCATGTTCCCCTTGTCGTCGACCACTCCTATCCTGTCGGAGTCGCCGTCAAAGCCGATTCCCACGTCCGCGCCGCTATCCAGGACGGCTTTTATCAGCGTATGCACGTACTCCCTCTTTGTGGGATCGGGATGATGGTTGGGAAAGCGCCCGTCCGGCTCGCTGAACAGCTCGACAACCTCACAGCCTAGCGCGCGGAGAAAATCCGGCGCGAACAATCCGCCTGTCCCATTGCCCGAGTCGACCGCGACTTTCAGTTTTTTCGGGCCCAGATGTATCTTCGAAATCAACATCTCAAGATAGGACTGACCGATATCCGCTGTACGGATGTGCCCCGGAGTGCTTGCCGTCTCCATGCGGCCCTCGTTTATTATCCTCGAAATTTCCTGAATTTCATCGCCCCAGATGGTGGCTTTCCCTCGAGCGAGTTTGAGACCGTTGAACTCCGGCGGGTTGTGGCTGCCGGTCACCATAACGCCGCCGTCGACGCCGAAATGATAGAGGCTCCAGTAAAATACCGGCGTAGCCGTGAGTCCGATGTCTATGACTGAGACGCCGGCTCTCGTGAGGCCAGTTATCACGCTGTCCTTTACGCGCGGAGTGGAGAGCCTCGCGTCCCCGCCGACCGTAACGGTATAAATTCCCAAGTCGGAAAGGTATGTGCCAAAGGCCTGTCCGACGGCTGAGGCGGTTTCGCTCGTAAGCTCCGTATCCGCGACGCCTCGAATGTCGTACTCCCTGAAAATATGCTCCGGAACGCGGAGCGTTTCGCCTTCCATAGTCCGATCCCCTCCAGCGGTTATTTAGGCTCCTCACGGCAAAAGACCTCTTTAGCGCATTATACAACCAAACGACGCCAGAAAAATGAATCGTTTACGCCATACGATACACAGTTTTCACGCTTTATCGTGATGTTTATATGGCATCCAGAACAGAAATTGCAGGAGCGTGAGAAGGATGATTGCAAAGATCGAAATCGCGCCGAACGTATTCGCGATTCCCAGTAAAGGTGAGGCGTAACCTACCAAAAGAGGGGTTAGAAACCAGCCGAGGTCATAGAAGAGCAGCGCCACAGCCGTCCCTTTCGGACGCAGAGGGACGTCCAGCATATCGCTCAACAGTGCGTGATAAAGGGGCCACGCCGCCCCTATCCCAATCCCAGTAATCAGCCCGCCTATTAAGAACGACGCGTTCGTCGGAACCAGCGCCAGGAACAGCGCGGCTCCGGCCATGATCACACCGCACGGCGCTATGACCTTGGCCCTGGGCAGGCGGTTGAGAATCTTTGCTCCGGCGCCCCGGACTAAAACTGCCACGGCGGAGGAACTCACCATGAAATAAGAGGTCATGATCCCCCTCTCGACCGCCAGCATCGATATGGAGACCACAAACGCGTCGACTATGGAGATGAGGATTCCGGTAGCCACGAGGAAGATGAAATTACGCGACGACAGCAGTTCGCGATACGTCCCCCAATGCTCTCCTCCGACCTCCTTTTTAGCGCCGCGCGCCGGAATGTCGATCTTTCTCCCGAGATTCCAACAGGCGACGCTCAGTATCGGCCCTATCCCGAGGAAAATATTTTCCATTGAACCGACGAGGAGCCATTCGCCGATCGGTGAAATCGTCGCCATAGGCAGTATGCCGCCGCAAACCACGATGGCGAAATCCCTTCCTCGTTTTGTTTCCGAAGTGGTTATGGCTTGATACGAGAAGAGCGCCATCGTATAAACGCCAAACGCGACACCGGCTAAAATCCTTCCTAAGAGCAGCGCGGCGAAGACAGTCTTGAAATAAAGCATCATGCAGCCGGCGAAGCTCGCCACGCTGCTCCACTCCAGAGTCCTTCGCACGCCGAAATTCTCGATTGCCCAGCCGCCGAATGTGCGGGACGCCATAACGGCCATGAAGAATATTCCCAATATCCAGCCAATCGCCTGGGGAGAAAAATCGTACCTGGCAAGCGAGGCGCCGTATACAAAGTAGACCTGTTCGACGCAGTGAATGGCGTAGAATGGCAGGAAAACACGCAGCAAAGCCGACGCGTCCTTTGGCATTTTTTTAACGGGTTCAGCGCGCGTCATCTAGAACCTCTTTGTTTTTTCATAATATCCATCAACCTTTCAGCCCTCCGCGCCATAGAGCGATTCATCCCGGCGAAGGCGTTCCCCAACAGACAGCGGTTTCGCCTGAGCCAATCCAGTGCTGTTTCTACGTGACTCATGGCGCTTTCGGGAGATTTGAACCTGTGTTCCTCGATCTTCGCGAGTTCCTCCAACATGACATATACCCTAACATCAGCCGCGCGGCGCGATTCGCCTGACAGAACGCCCAGCGCCGACAGAAAGGCGTCTTTAGCCGCTTTGAAATCTTTCGCCCTCTTTGCCATAAAGCCCTTTCTCGCGAAAGCCTCCGCCCTGGCCTGCGACATCTCGCAGGCTTTGTCCCACAGTGATAGAGCCCGCCCTCGCTCACCCTTTGCCATCCAGATATCGCCCGCCTTCACCAGATCCGCCCCATCCTGCGACATGCCCTCCATCAGCCGTGCTACGTGACAATAAAGGGCCGCGAGGGAGACTATATCAATTTCGTTGTGATAAAACACACCCTCAAGCGGACTCGCGTCCCTCGTCTTGAGGTATTGCATGTAAATTTCGGGGATCAGACGCCCCGGTATATCCTCTCCGTGCCGCGTGACGCCAATTATATTCCTTTCCATGCTTCCGAGCGAGCAGGATTCGAGTCTGTCCCGGTAAAATGCCCTCGTCTGCCGAAGAAGGTCTATATGGGGGATGCCGTCCCAGACAGGGCGGCTTCGCGCCAGCACGTGCCTCGCTCGGAGCAGCGGAAGGTCAAACGAAGCGCCGTTGTACGTCACAAGACATGAGTCCTCCGGTATGACGGAGTCGATCGTGCTAAGCCAGCGCGACTCCTTGGAAGGGCCCTCCAGAAAAAACTGAACTACGGTGAAATCGCTCCCGCTTGAGAAGCCAAGCCCGCACAAAAAAGCGTATGTCCCTGTCCCCCCCGCCAACCCCGTAGTCTCGAGATCGAGAAAAACGACGCTGCCCCTGGCCCCGAAGATATCCATAACGCCCATCTCCTCCGGGCGAGCCAAGACTTTTTCGCCGTGCAAAGAACCGAGAGGGTAGCGGCTGTCAATACGATATACGCCGTCGTCGACCCACGACCCGCCGGAAAGACCGCGCACAGGAACACGCGCCGGTTCCCGAACGGATGCGCCCAAGCTGTCGTCCTCGCCAAACTCACCAAACTCGCCAAATAGTTTGTCGAATTTCCCCATAAAGTCACTTCCTGAGCCGAACGAAATGTTTTCAAACCTAGCGTGATATTCTAACGTCTTTACGAGAAGAAAGCGAGAATGATTTTATCACCAGATAGATGACGCACAAACATTAAACCGCCAACAAAGAAAACTATGATAAAGTATCATAAAAAATGTAAAAGCGGGCAGGCAATCTCAAATCTTCAGACGTGTCCTGAGTCTGCGTAATCCACTGGCCCTCCGCTCACTCTCCTGCCAAATCTATTACGACGATCTCGGCCGGGGCGAAGAATCTCAGCGGCGGTCCCACGAAACCGGCGCCGTTGCTCACGTAGATATTCGAGCCGCGCGGAAGCGCTAAAAGACCCCTCGATCTGCCGGGTATCCTGTGCCTGGAGGATGGCAGCGGTACGAGCTGGCCTCCGTGCGTATGACCGGAGAGCTGGAGATCAAACTTTCCCAGGGAGGACTCCTCGATTATCGGCCTGTGTCTTAAAAGTAGAACGAATTTGTTCCGTTCATCGGGCGACAGGGAATCTATAAGCTCCTCAGACCGCGTCATCTCGCCGTTCGCGTCTGA
Source organism: Synergistaceae bacterium (assembly GCA_031269875.1). Taxonomy (GTDB): domain Bacteria; phylum Synergistota; class Synergistia; order Synergistales; family Synergistaceae; genus JAIRNC01. Next base: position 3,645 of record JAISYM010000028.1, on the reverse strand, counting down.
GCGGGTCTCGTGATCCATATCGTCCGCGCCGATCAGCACGATCTCTCCGAGGTCAACTTTTTCGCCGCGCAGTAAACGGAATCCGGCGCTCTCGATGAAGCGGAGGGAGGCGGCGAAGTTCTCGTAATAATCGTGGTTGCCCGATATCGCCCATACCCCTAGGCCGGGCCCACTCTCCGAAATAGCCAGCAGGGTTTTCGAGAAAGGTCTGTAAAAGGGCAGTGTCTCCGATTCGCCGCCCACCTCCCCGTCGACTGTATCCCCTGTGACGACGACCAGGTCGGGAGAGGCCATAAGCGCTGCCCGAACGACTCTGGCAATGTGCCCTACATTCATAAAGGGGCCGATGTGAAGGTCGGATATCTGAACCACGCGCAGACGCTCTTTGCGCTTCAACTTTCGCGTCTTAAGCGATAGAAATACGCTCCGCACGTTTCGCGCCTCGAATAGGCCGTAAAGACAGGTGAGGAGGGATGCGAAAAGCGACGCCGGAAACACAGCGCGCGCCGGAATCTCGTGAATGACAGAAATCACTCGAATAATGGTCATGTAAGCGGCGGAAAAGAGCACAAAAAAGTTCCAGAGCGCTCCTGATCTTTGAAGCGCCGACTGGAGCGAGATTCTGCCAGTATTGTTTTTCGGAGGCCCCAAGAGGGGAGCTGACGCCGACGCTAAGAGCGCGGACGCTCCGGCTAGCAGCCACGGCGAGGACAACTCGCTTGGCATTTTCCTCACCTCGGCGGCGTACAGGTAAGCGTGAACCGAGAGCATTACAAAAAAGAAAGCCCACCAGAAACGCGGCCTGTCTGAGAATCTGCCATCACGCGAGCCGGCGCCGTTCATATCTGAGACGACCAGAGCCGGCCAGCCGACTCCAGAATTTTAGACCGTAGCGGGCGCTTCTCCCATAACTTGAGGACGCACTCCTCCGCATCCTCAAGATCGTTCAGAAATTGAGCCGCAAGCTCCGCGCAAGTCGCTGAGTCATAGATGAAGGCCTGAACCTCGAAATTTATCTGGAGGCTCCGATTGTCAAGGTTCGCTGTTCCCACAGACCCTATCGCGTCATCCATGACGAGCGTCTTCGCGTGAATGAAGCCCCTTCGGTAATGCCAAATGCGTACCCCCGACCGAAGCAGGTCCTCTATGTTGGATCTCCCGGCCCAGTATGACAGAAAGTGGTCGCTGCGCGCAGGGATAAGAAGCCTTACGTCGACGCCGGCAAGGGCGGCTACCTTCAACGCCTCCAAAATCGTGTCGTCCGGCACGAGGTACGGACTGGTTATCCATATCCTTGACTGAGATTCGGCTATCATCAGAAAATAAAGCTGTTCTATGGAGTTCCACGCCTGGCCAGAACCACCTGGAACAATCTGAACGGGCTTGTTCAAAGCAGGGTCCGCCGCCGGACTGGAGGGAGCAAATTCAGGATCGTCCAGGGACAGCTTCTGCCCCGAACAGATGCCCCAGTCTTTGAGAAAGACGTCGTTCAGCGCGCGCACCGCGTCTCCCCTGAACAGCGCGTGCGTATCGCGCCACGCTCCGAGCGGGCCTTCGCCGAGATACTCCACTCCGATATTGAGCCCGCCGGTGAAAGCGGCGTCGCCGTCGATCACTATAATCTTTCTGTGATTGCGAAAGTTGAGCCTGCTGTGGAAAATAGGGAAGGAAACCGGCATGAACGTCCTGATGTCAACACCGGCCGCGAGCAGTTCGCTTTTAAGGCCCCGCCCCAGACGCCAACTCCCGACGCCGTCTGTGGCCATCCTCACGCGCACGCCCGCGCGGGCGCGCTGGATCAGAATGTCCGCTATCTCTCGCCCAAGCCGATCATCCTTAAATATAAAATACTCAATGTTAATGAAGCGCTTCGCGCCTGACAGCTCGCTTTTAATACGCCGGAACGTCTCGTCTCCGTTCACGAGGAGCGTCACGCCGCAACGCTCACAGATATTCGCGGAAGAATTTCTGTAGGCCAGTATCGAGGTCTTGCGCACGCGTGCCGGAACGCGTTTCCAGCCCGCCACAGCCGGAGGGTAAGATTTAGTCGGCTTGAATAGCTTTCGCATCTTCAACCTTTTCATATCCGGGCCGAGAATAATGTATAAAATTATCCCGAATATCGGCAAAAACGCCAGTGTCATCAGCCAGAGAATGGTACGATCAGGATTTCTTCCCTCAAGAAAAATAAGGGCGGCGGTCGTGATTATATAAATCGCTGCCGCAAGCGGCGCATATTCGCCGGCGAGATCGACGAAGCGCGAGAGAAACCTCTCCGCCGTCAGGCCAAAATCCAGCAAAGGCGCGTCCGTCATAAGGAATTGGAGCACGTAAGGCGACAATCCCAACAAAAAAGCGACGCCGCCCACGGCGGCAATTCTTCTCCGTACCCAGCCCTTATCCCTCATCGACTGATTCTAGCACTCAAAAACAGATATAAACAGCATAAATAAATATATTCTTAAATAGGCTTGTGGAAATTTCAGCGTATTTTGTTATACTTGAGCCTGAGGGTAATATCCCCCTAGCGAGAGGGATGGGGCATGAAAAGCTACATCACCGATAAGCTGTTGCAATACATACTTGTGCTTGCCGTATCGAGCGTAATTGTTTTTGTAATGGTGCGCCTTAACCCGACAGACCCTGTCGCGGTGATTCTGGGCGGTCGTCAGACTACGCCAGAGACAGCGGCAAATATCCGCCGTGAATACAATTTGGACAAGAGCGTTTTCGAGCAATATCGCATATGGGTCATTGGCGTGCTTCGCGGTGATTTTGGCGTGAGCTTCAAGTATCGCCGCGCAGTCACATCTCTCATAAGATCACGTATTTCGGTAACTGCCGGGATTGTAATACTCTCTTCCTTGATTTCTATCATCATAGCAATACCCACCGGCATTCTGACGGCGTTAAAACAGCACAGCGCTATGGATACTTGTATTTCACTGCTTCAACTGTTTCTGGTAGCGTGTCCTCCATTTTTATCCAGCATCTTAATAATCTGGATAATCACGCTGGTTGCGCCATCCTTCCCATTTATAGGCTCATTCTCCACATTCGGCCAATTCCTGCGTCGTATCAGCTTGCCGTCGCTCGCGCTCTCATTTTCAATGATTGCCTTAACTTCACGAGTGATGAAATCCAGCATGATCGAACAATTACAGATGAATTACCGCACAGTCGCCGTTTCGAAAGGCCTTGGCACACAAACTGTCGTATCGAGACATTGCCTGAAAAACGCGATCATTCCAGTGATTACAATTTTGGGAACACAAATGGGCAATTTGATAGTCGGCTCCGTACTCGTGGAGAATGTCTTCTCGCTGGCCGGGATTGGCTCCATCCTGATCGATGGCGTAAAATCGTCAGATTACCCGCTGGTACAGAGCATCACTATGATGTTGGTATTCGTGTACATGACAATCAGCACAGTTCTCGATATCTTATATGGTGTCATAGATCCGAGAATCCGGGTGAGATAAATACGCGCCAATAGAATGGCTCTCAAGGATAAATCGTCCATTCTTGACGGCAGATTTTACAGGTGATGACCATAGAAGCTTCTACCAGAGAAAAATTAACCGGTTTTTTCACAGTTCCAGTGTCGATTTCACTGGTGGTTCTGCTGGTTATTCTTTTTATAGC
>JAISYM010000137.1 GCA_031269875.1 Synergistaceae bacterium | reverse complement strand
CATTAATCAGCGGTTCCTTAACTCTTCTGCTCGTTCCTCTGCATAAAGGGCTTGATGAGGTCGATCGGTATCGGGAAGACCGTTGTAGAGTTTTTGTCGACCGATATCTCCCGCAACGTCTGGAGGTAGCGCAGCTGGAGCGTCATCGGGGAGCGCTCCATCGTCTCGGACGCCTGGGTCAGCTTTTCCGCCGCTTGCAGCTCGCCCTCGGCGGCTATGATCTTGGCTCTGCGTTCGCGCTCCGCTTCCGCCTGACGCGCCATCGCGCGCTTCATGCCCTCCGGCAGTTCAAGCTCCTTGAGTTCGACGGCGCTTACCTTTATGCCCCACGGGTCAGTTCTCTCGTCGATTATCTGTTGCAGCTCCATGTTGATCTTGTCCCGCGCGGACAGGACATCGTCCAGTTCGGCGCGCCCTATCACGGATCGGAGCGTCGTCTGTGAGAGCTGGCTCGTTGCCATTATGTAATCCTCCACCTCAACCATCGACTTGGAAGGATCCAGTACGCGGAAGTAAATGACGGCGTTAACTTTGATAGGGACGTTATCCTTCGTAATGACCTCCTGCACAGGAACATCGAGCGTCACTACACGAAGATCGACCTTGAGCGTTCTGTCTATCCACGGAATCACGACGACGAGTCCCGGTCCCTTCGAGCCCCAGAGCCGCCCGAGACGGAAGACGACCAGGCGCTGATACTCCGGGACAATCCTGAACACCGATGAAAAGAAGAAAATCAGAATAAAAACTACGCCAAAAATCGAACCCAAGCTGAAAACCCCGTCTAAAAGACCACCCATAAAAAAACCTCCTAATTTTATTTTTTTGGATATTAACGCCTTATTAACTTTACGAACAGCGTGAGAGATTCCACCAACACGACCTCCACCTCGTCACCGATCATAAGCTCGGCCTGCGGATCCAGGGGAAGCACCCTCCAGTATTCGCCGTGAACGAAGGCCATGAAGTTTTGCTCCGTCTTTCCGCTTATTTTAAACCTCTCCCCAATCAAAACATCCAGGCCCGAGGCGGGTTTTTTGCGAAGCGCTTTTACTATCAGCCTGATAATCAACAGAAATACGGCGGCGATTACCAGCGTGACACCGACCACGAACCCTATCGAGAGATTCAGGAGTTCCGCGCCCGGCGCGTCAAACAGCATAAGCCCCCCGGCAAGCATGGCCGCAATCCCCACGGCCGCGATGATCCCTATCCCTCCAAATACGATGTCGAGGCTTATTATCAATATCCCGCCCAACAGGAGAGCAATACCAGCGAAGTTGACAGGAAGAACGCGCAGACCGTAAGATGCCATCAGCAGCAGCATACCGCCGGCAGCGCCCATCACGAAGCCGCCTGGCGACCTCGCCTCCAGGATAATCAAAAAAACACCGGCCAAAAGCGCCATATAGGCTATGTCGGGCCGCGAAAATAGTTCGAGCGCCTTGAGGCGTAAAGTCATCTCTATGCGAGTCACATCTTTGTTTTCGGCCGATATGATGTGATGGCGGCCCTTGATTTCCACAACCTGTCCGTCAATCTGCCGAAACAGTTCGTCCTGGTCGGCGGCTATAAAGTCGATAATACCCTTCTCGAGCGCTTCCCTGGCCGTAAACGACGCGCTCTCAGTCACCATGGACTCCGCCGCCTCGGCGTTTCTCCCCCGCTCCTGCGCGAAAGAACGCATCTTGGCCGTCAGATCGTTTGTGACCTTCTTTCGCATGTCGCCTTCCTCGATGTCGCCGCCGCCCGTCACGGGATGCGCCGCTCCGATGTTCGTTCCGGGCGCCATGACGGCGATGTGCGCGGCCTGAACTATAAACGCGCCGGCCGACGCGGCTCTCGCCCCGGACGGCGCCACCCAGACCACAACGGGATAGTCGGCCTCAGCTATCGCGCTTATAATTTCGGACATCGAGTCCACCAGTCCGCCGGGCGTGTTCATCTTGAATATCAGTACCGAGTCCTGCCCGCCGCCGATGGCTGAAAAGACGTTACGCACGTGCTCCTCCAGCGGGACGCCCACCACGCCGTTGATATCGGCTATAAAGAACTTTGTGCCGTGGGCTTCCAAGGCGGCGTCGCCGGAAACCGTGGGCTTTTGGTCAAAAGACGCTCCTTGCGCCAGTCCGCACAAAAGCGCCGTAAACAAAAAACAGAGCATAGCCAGAGCAATAAAGAAAACGCGCGCCGCGTGACGCTGGTTTTTCAGTTTGAAGGCAAACGGCCGGAATATTTTCATTTTAAAAACCTCTCCAACATCGCGGAAACACTCCCCACCTTGATTATTTCGAAGCCGCTCTGCCCTTCCGGCCGCTCCGCGGGGTCACGCGCGCTTGTAACGGCGGCCTTGAAACCAAGCCTCGCGGCCTCCCTCAGGCGCAGGTTGGACTTCGTCGTCGGACGAATCTCACCGGCAAGCCCCACCTCTCCGATAAAGCAGACGCCTATCGGGATAGGGAGATCCCGAAACGATGAGGCAAGCGCCGCGCAAATTGACAGATCAGCGGCCGGATCCTGAAGGGAGAGGCCTCCGGCAACATTAACGTACACGTCGCTGTTCCTTGAAAATATACCACATCTCCGCTCCAGAACCGCAAGCAAAAGCTGCAGTCTGTTCACCTCGATTCCCCTCGCCGTCCGTTTCGGATAAGGAAAGGGCGTCGCGCAGGAGAGCGCCTGTATTTCCGCGATAAGAGGGCGCGAACCCTCGAGCGACACTCCAGCCGCCACACCCGGCGTATCGCTCGAACCGCCCGTGCCCCAATACATCCTGCTCGGGTCTATAACGGGGACGAGCCCTTTTTCGGACATCTCGAATATGCCCAGCTCGTCCGTCGCGCCATACCGGTTCTTTTCGGCGCGGAGAAGCCTGTGCGACGAGTTCCTCTCCCCGGAAAAGAGCAGCACTACGTCTACCATGTGCTCTAATATCTTGGGCCCCGCTATAGCGCCCTGTTTTGTGATATGCCCGACCATCACCATCGGTATCGAGAGCGCCTTAGCCGTCATGGCGGCGTGTGACGCTACGTTGCGCACCTGGCTGGGCGAGCCGGCCCATCCGCTCTCGCCGTCTATCCTGAAAGCCTGAACGGAGTCCACCACGAGGAAATCATAGCCGGACGCCGCCTCCAGCATAGGCAGCAGATCCGAATTACAGAGCAGGTCCACGTTTTTCTCGGAAATACCGAGGCGTCTGGCTCGCAACGCGAGCTGTCCCGCCGATTCCTCGCCAGAGATATAGAGCACGCGGCGTCCGCTCTGCGCTATAAACGCGCATGCCTGAAGGAGGAGCGTCGACTTCCCGACTCCAGGCTCTCCGCCCAAGAGCACGGCGCCGCCCTTGATCCACCCGCCCCCCAAAACCCTGTCAAGTTCCGCTATGCCTGAAGATATGCGCTCTTCGGGAACTATGTCGAGGCTCGCTATCGGTTCGGCTTTAGCGTACCAACCAGCCGCGCCGCTCATTACGGCAGGAGCCTCCGGGGACAGAGTCCCCCACGCGCCGCAGCCGGGACACCTCCCGACAAGCGTGAGACTCATGTAACCGCACTCCGCGCAGAGATATCTCGCGGCACTTTTTTTGGCCATCCGCGTCAGATCCGATCCGGGCTCAATTTCAGCCCCACGGCCAAGAAACCCGTCTGCCGCCGTGTCCTTGAAGCGCCAGATTGATCTCGTCAAATGTCGGGGCTTCCAGATACATCTTCGTGCAATGCTTCCTCGCAATGGATTCGAGCATGTGTGAATCAGATGACCTTATGAAAGTCCTTGCGGCGTAACGTTCGCGCCACTTCGCGGCCTCCGTGGAATCGAGGCGCCAAGAGAGCTCGAACGCGTCCGCCGGGTAATCGGATGGGAAGGGCCCCAAAACCGACGGATAAGAAAAGGACGGTCTGTCGACGTGAGCCAGTATCGCAAGCCCGCCAGATGCCCTTATCCGCCGCACGACGGTGTCCACATCGTAGCCCGCGCCCTGAACGAGCAGCACCTCCTCCATGCGGACAATGCCGTCATCCTTGTCTATCACTACCTGGTCGCCGAAAATATCCGGGTCGTTCATGGTCGGCGGCATCTTTGCCCATATTTTCCATAGCCACGCCTGAAATGACTCGGCAAGCGAAAAATCCCGAAAAATCGCCAGAACGTGTATGTCTTCGGCAGTCTGCACTTCTATTCCGGGCAGGACGACCGGGCTGCCCTCCGCACGCTCAGAAACGGCCGGAAAGTTGTCGATGATGTTGTGGTCGGATATCGCGATTATATCGATCCCGGCCCTCCGAGATGCGTCCACTATCTCCGGCGCCCCCATTTCGAGTTCGCCGCAGGGAGAAAGCGCCGTATGCACGTGAAGGTCGACCCAATAAGGATTCAGCACTAGCCTCTCAACCCCAGCCGGCCGAGTTTCACACAGATATCGAAAATAGAGGACTTCGCTCCCACGAGAGATATACCCTCGACCCGGCATCGTTCAGTCAGATCATTAGCCGGTACGCGGCCGGAGGCTATTATTATTATCGGGATATCCTTCAGAACCGCGACAGCGGCGACGTTCAGATGAGTTTGAACGGTAATCCACGCCGCGCCTTCAGCACCGCTTCCCATCACAAAGCTCAGGAGATCCCCAACCGCCGCTCTCGCGACCTCGCGGGACATATCCCCCTGGACGTATACTTCAGCCTCTATTTCGGCGCATAGATCATCTATCCGTACAGACGCCAAAGCGTCACCCCCTTTGCGGATTTACCTTTATGTTTTTTCCGGGCTGTATCCGTTTAAGCGCGTTCGGCGGCAGATCCGCGAGGGATATTATCTGGTTGGCCAGCGACGAGATGTCCTCCCTCAATTTGAATATGCAGTCGGTTATTTCACCCTGTTCTCTGGCCACGTCCTCGGCCATCGCCTTGCACGACGGTCTGCCGCACGCGCCGCAGTCGATGTGAGGCAGTTCCGCGAATACCGCCTTCATCTGCTTCAGACGGCTCATGGCCTCGGATAGGTCGCTCGAAAGCGGGAGCCGCTGTCTGGAGGGGATCGGTTCGCTAATCTTCCATAACTTTTCATTTTGAAACAAAGGCGCAAGCTGTTCCTCGCGCTCCGGCGAAAGAATCCAATCCGTCTGAATATTCCTGTGCTTCATATGTGACAGAAAGCGCGATTCCGAACACGCGATCCCGCCAAAACACCCGATATCGCATGTCCGGCACTCCACAAAATCGACGCCGCGCAGACGTCCAAGCTCCAGCTGTTCGAGCAGGTCCATCGTGTTTCTGAGGCCGGAGACGGCGATAATGCTCAACTCTCTTTTAGAAAACTTCAGGACATGCTTCGACTCCCCGCCTCTCCTTGCCCATTCGGCAAAGCGCTTGCCCTTCGATTCTGACCGAGGGTTATCCGAAGATACCTTGACGCCGGAGGCCATAAGCGTGTGGACGACCTTCCTTATCGAGACGACGTGATGTATCGACGACGGCTGGTTTCCGACCGGGTCGCGCACCATCGTTATCTTTGCCGGGCACGGGGAGATCAGCGTCAAAGGAGCGAAGGATTTTGTCCTCCTCCGCCACATCTCCGCCGCTATTTCAATCGGGTTTTTAACGAGTATGAGCCTGCTCAAAAGCTCCGGGAACTCAAGCTGTATCAGCCTCACTACGGCAGGGCAATAGACGGATATCAGCGGGAGCTGATCCTTCGACAGGCCCTCGATCATCTTGGCGGTCGAGTAAGCGCTCAGGTCGAACGCGTCATCGAGATCATCGACCAACAGGTTTATGCCGTTTCCCGAGAGTTCTTCCTGCGCCAGATCGGGATACCAGTAAGACCCGAACTGAGCGAAGAACGTCGGATCCGGCATAGCGTCGACCTCACCATGAGCTCGGATGATATCCCAATCGTCATCGTCGAGGCCAAGGGCTTTTCTCTCGCACGCCCTCAGACATTCGCCGCAGTCGACGCATAAATCCCTGATAATTGTAATTGAACCCGCGATAACGCGGATAGCTTCCGTCGGGCATGATTTTATGCAGTTGACGCAGCCATGACAGGCCGAATATGAAATTCTGATGCTGTGCGCCAAGCCTGACTCAACTCCTTTATGGGAGATTAATCACCGTCCTGAGAGTAGTTCCAGCGCCGACCTCCGTGAATATCTCGAAGACGTCTGCGTTACGCTTTATATTCGGAAGCCCCATACCCGCCCCGAAACCCATCTCGCGCGCGCGATCCCCAGCCGTGGTAAAACCTTCCTGAACCGCCTTCTCCACATCGGGTATTCCGGGTCCCTGATCAATCGTCATAAGCTCAACCGAGCTCTCGTCGATATTCGCCACGATCTTTCCCCCGCCGCCGTGAATGACCAGGTTCATTTCCGCCTCGTAGGTTATAATAGCGGCCCTTCTTGAAATCGCGGTTGGAACGCCAAGCATCTTAAGAGCTTCTTTTATGCTGTTAGAGGCCGCTCCGGCCGCCATGTAGTCGTCGGCGGCAATTTCATACTCCAAATGGATGGGGTCCGCCATCTCTTTACACCGGAGTCGAGTTTGCGGACGTCGGTTTTACCCCCATAGCATAAAGTAACCCACATGTGTGGAACATGTTGTGGCTCGACATAATAAGCGGTATGCCGGCTTCCTTCGCCAAACCAATTGTCTCCTCGAGGGGACATTTACCGCGAACGAACAGCACAGCCGGAATATCCAGCATCTGCGCCGTTCGGACTATCTGAATATTTGTGAGTCCTGTAATCAAAAAAGCTCCGGGCGCGCAGAACGCGAGCACGTCGCTCATAAGGTCGCTCGCGAACGCGCCGTCTATTTCGAGCGATCCGAGCAGTTCCTCGCAGCAGAGGGATTTAGCGTCCAAAACAGCCGCAATGTCGCCGAGGGTCAATTATCCCGCCTCCTAAAAATAAAATACTTGTATGTCATTCGACAACTTCCGAAGAATAAACGTCCACGCTCGCGATAAGTTTGTAAGTCCTTCCCCTCACCTCTGAAACGCCGAATTTTCGCGATTTTGGCCTGTGGGTTCCGGGATCGACCGACAGCGTTTCATCCATAAGCGGTATGCCGTCCGCCCTTGAAAGAGCGCTCGCGACAGACAGCGCACCGGTCCCATCGGAGTTTATGAACCCCTTTACCGCCCACTTGCCCAAGGCGTAAGCCTTCGCAGCCAAAACGGGATCGCGCGGCGATACGCCGAAAAAATCCAGAGTTTTGGTGACGACGACGCGCTTTCCATCCTCACTGTTGTTTAGGACATCGTCCTTATCGACCAGGACGAGCCCGTTCGCGTCCAGAAGAATGTTGTGTTTTTCACCCGAGAAACAGACCGTGACTTCGCTGCTGCCCAAGTAGAGAGTCCGCCACACGGAGAGTACAGAGATGGCGTCGAGCCAGCTCGTTATCACGCCCGCCCCCGAGGACACGGCCTCCTCGATCTGCGCGTTGAACCTGTTTTGCGTCATAGCGGGAAGATAGTAGATAAATGCATCCACGCCGTTTTTCCGCAGTAGGTCGGCGTTCCTCTGCGCCCCGCGCGCGAGCTTTTCAGACAGCCTGTCCGTCAGAACCGCGACAGATTTCCCGTCGGCTCTCTGTCTGGCAAATTCCGCTAACGCATTCGATCTGGCAAAGTACGTATAGTCCAGCGCGAAGAGGTAGGGAAACGGCAAGCCGTTTCCAGGATCTTTTATGGCCAGATTCTCGCCGCCTGCGAAGATAACGGCCGGGCCTTGGGTGGCGCAGAGGCGTTTCAGCTCGATATCCATCTCTTGGCCGCCGAAGCTTAAAATCGCGAGGGATTTCATGTTCCTCCATGTACCCAACCGCTCCGCAAGTTCCGAAGGCATCGTGACGGACGAGAACATAAACGTCACCTCGTAGCCTTTTACTGCGCCCCGGGATAATGAAATCTCGCGTTCGGCCGCTAGAAGGGCATATTTTACCGACTCACCGGCGGGGCTTTCCCAGCCTTCAGGAGGTTGAATGACGATAACAGGCCAAGCCCACCCCTCCTTGACTCCCGAGAGATTCGTTTTCCCTCCGCCGATAGGAGCGGCGTCAGCGCCACAGACAAAAAAGGCGGAAACGGCGGCAAAAAACCAAAAAACAAACAACGCGCAAAGGCGCGCCCTTTTGGCAATATACACACATGAACTCGCTTGATTTGATTTGATATCCGCCATCTGCCGCCCCCCCAAGCGCTTTAGCCGCCACAATTCTAATATAGCACAACAACAGCAATTTTAGAGGTATGCGTACGTAAAAAAAGACTGACTGATCGTTAGGGAGTTAAATGGCTAAGGTTTATATACTAATCGTATACACGCTATCGTATTGAGCCCGCCTCTTCTGAAATAATGAAAAGACGGGCTTGCTTATTTTCTCTAATTCCGGAAACTGTGAATCGGGGCCGGGATGCGGCCTCCGCGGCGGACAAAATCTGCACAGCTGAACTTGTTTGCTTCCATTACCGGAGAGGCGCCCATCAGGCCGCCGAACTCGGCCATGTCGCCTATTTTTTTGCCCGCCGCCGGGATTATGCGGACCGCCGTGGTCTTGTTGTTGATCATCCCGATAGCCATCTCGTCCATTATGATGCCGGAGATTGTATCGACGGGCGTGTCGCCTGGAATCGCGATCATATCTAGGCCGACCGAGCAGACGCAGGACATCGCTTCGAGTTTTTCGAGGGAGAGCGCGCCGGCCTGAACGGCCTCTATCATGCCGTGATCCTCGCTCACCGGGATAAAAGCGCCGCTCAATCCCCCTACGTAAGAACTCGCCATCACGCCGCCCTTTTTGACGCTGTCGTTCAAAATTGCGATAGCCGCCGTCGTGCCGGGGGCGCCTGGCTGTTCCAGGCCCATTTCCTGCAGAATCTCGGCGACGCTGTCCCCAATAGATGGAGTGGGCGCCAGGGAAAGGTCTATCACTCCAAACGGGATGTGGAGCCGACGCGCGGCCTCCTGTGCCACCAGTTGGCCGACGCGCGTTATCTTGAACGCGGTGCGCTTGACTGTCTCGCAAAGCGTCTCGAAATCCGCGCCGCGCACTGACTCAAGGGCGCTTTTCACGACTCCGGGGCCGCTCACGCCTACGTTGATGGAGGCGTCGCCCTCCCCAACGCCGTGAAACGCCCCTGCCATAAACGGGTTGTCGTCCACCGCGTTGCAGAAGACAACGAACTTTGTGCAGCCGTCTGAGTTTCTGCCGCTGGTCAGCGCCGCCGTGTCCTTTATGATGCGGGCCGCCCTGTTCACCGCGTTCACATTGATGCCGGAGCGCGTCGAGGCTACGTTTAAAGACGAGCAGACGCGCTCCGTTAGGGCTAACGCCGGCGGTATCGAATCCATCAGCTTTCCGTCCTCGGGCGTCAAACCCTTTTGAACGAGAGCCGAAAAACCGCCGATAAAGTTGATACCTATCGTACTCGCGGCACGATCCAACGTGCGGGCGATTTCCACGTAGTCGCCGCATTTGCATCCGGCCGCCGCAATGGCGACCGGCGTGACGGAAACACGCTTGTTTACGACAGGAATACCGTATTCCCTCGAAATATCGTCACCGACGCGCACGAGATGTTCGGCTTTTCTCACTATCTTGTCATATACCTTGGCGCAGAAAGCCTCGGGAGAGTTGTCGGCGCAATCGAGCAGGCTGATCCCCATCGTGATGGTGCGGACGTCGAGGTTTGCCTCCGAGATCATGCGGATGGTCTCCTGCACTTCGTAAATAGAGATCATCCCGGCTATATCCTGTGCATGGCGTTGAATATGTCCTCGTGTTGGAGCCTGACGACCACGCCAATATCGCGCCCGAGAGTTTCGAGCCCCACTACCATTGACGCGAGCGGCTCGGAAGATCCGCTCAGGTCGACTACCATCATCATATTGAAATAGCCGGCCACTATCGTCTGAGCGATGTCCAAAACATTTACGCCGCGCTCGGACATGTACGTGCATATCTTCGCTATAATTCCGACAGAATCCTTCCCTAACACGGTGACAATACCTCTCATAAGCGTTAACAACCTCCAGATTTATCTAATCAGCTGCTCTTCAGGTCCTCGTCGATAACCCTGAGGAGTTCGCCAAGCGACATGGCGCTCAAAACGTCGCCGTTCGGTATGTACGGCATCATGCCGTCGAAATACTCAGCCACTCCGCCGAGGCAGCCCCTCCTCAAATGCGACGTGAACGGGCGGACGAAAGACCAGCCCATCTCAAAGGAACCCGGGTTAAAGCGCATGTATGCAGTAATGAACTGCCCAAGCAGCCACGGCCAAGCCATGCCGCGCAGGCGGGCTTTTTTCTTCTGGTCGGGGCGGCCCTCCGCCCTGCCCTTGAATTTCTCATGGTGAGGGTCTAGCGTGCGCAAACCGTATGTGGTATAGAGCTCGTCCCAACTCGTCGCAAAGAGTTCGCGCCCCAATTCGTCCGACAGCGCGGGATACGGGAGCGATACGGAAAGTATGGCGTTCGGGCGGATTGCGTCATCGTACTCCCCGTCCGTGGGATCCACCCAGTCAAAGAGGTATTTTTTCTCCTTGTTCCAGAAAACCTTCTCAAATGACGCGCGGCAGCCGGACGCGAGCTTTTCGTATTTTTCCGCGGCGTCTGAATCGCCGGACAGCTTCGCAGCCCCGCTCATGAACGAGAGGGCGTTGTACCAGAGAGAGTTAACCTCGACAAGATACCCCTTGCGCGTCACAAGCGGCTCCCCGTCTGTTTCCCCGGACATCCAATGGTTGGTTCCAGGCGTGCCCAGGTACTTGATGAGCTTGGATTCGGAATCCATGACGGCCCCGAGTTTTTCGGGCCCATCAAAATAACGCTCAATCACTTCCTCTATCTTTTTGTAGTTCAGGCGCGCGTATTCGTATCCGACGTGCCTCGAGAATTTATCTACAGCGTAGATAAACCAGAGGCCCGCGTCTATGTCTCCAAAGCTGGGCTCGCCGTTGTGGGTTACCCTGGCTGGCATTATCCCTCCGGCAGCGTTCGCGAGGCCGAGCCAGCGGTTCAAAATTCCGCGCGCGGTCTCTGTCCTGCCGGTCGCGAGCGTCAAACCGGGCAAAGATATAAATGTGTCCCTCGCGCGCTGTTCGACAGACGGGAAACCGGAGAATATCGCCGGCGAGGCCCCTTTGCGATCGGTTACCAGGTGTGAGGACGACTGTATCATATCCTGAACGCCGCTGTAAGGGGAATCGATCGCGGCGCCGCGGACGAATTCCGCCGTGCGCTCCACAGTCTCGTTCTCCAGCAGCTTTATCTCTTCCAATGAATACGAAACGGGCTCCTCCGAGAGTACGACGTAAAGGACGCAGCCAGACCTGAGTTTTATCGAGCCATAGCCGGGAGACCAGAGATAATCCGCGGATAGCCCCTCAGTCTTCTCGTCCTTTTCGTAAACGACGTTCTCGTACCAGAGCGGCTTCTGGGACCATTGCGACGTCATATCTCCAGACGCGGTGAACGATATGTGGCTGATATGCCCGCGTCCGCTCACCCCGACAACGCCTTCCTCCGAGTACGAAGAATCGAAGGCCGGCTTCAGGGCGGATCCCGAAACGTCGCCGATGGCCCTGTGGGCGAAAAGCGGTCTTATATCCATCCCCACTTCGCCGGGAGCCGCCAAGAGCTCATATTTCACAATCGTGCTTGTCCCGCTCTGCGGCATAAAAATTGACTTCTTCAGGAAAATGCTGTGAATCACGAACAACATGCTCGGGAAAGGGGTTCCCTGGTATTCCTGCAAATATCTGTATCCATCTGGGTAAACGAGGTCCTTGTAGCGGTTCGTAGATAACTGGTACTTCTTGTTATGGGCGTAAAGAGTCTCCTCCAGCTTGCTCGCGAGAACCGTGCGCTCTGTCGAATCCTCGCGGCGCACAACTAACAACCCGTGTTCCCCTCTTGTGTTGGCTCCTATAACTGTAGACGAGCCGTAGTTCCCCGTACCGTTCGAGACCAGAAACTCTCTTTCCACCCCCTTGTCGTAAGTGTTGACATCCGCTTTGCCCAAGTACATTGGAACCATCCCCCTCCTTGTTATTGTCTGCCTATCACCCTAAGACCGTAAGTATGTTTTTCAGTTTACGCCACCTGTATTCGACGGTGCTCTTGCTCACCGGCTTCGAAAGCATCTGTCCCAGTTCGCCGAGAGACGCGCTCGGGTGGAGCCGTCTCGTTATTGCAAGCTCCTTCAAAACGGGCGTCAGCCTATCCCACAACCCTTCCGAGTCTATCAGGTTCACCAGGGCAAGCTGAGCCGCCGCGGCGTTGACCGTCTTGCTTATGTTGGCGGAGTCGCAGTTTATGACCTTATTGACCCTGTTCTTGATCGATCTCACGATTGCGGTCTCCTCCAATAGCAGCGAGCTTTTCACGAGGCCCATCTTATAGAGGCAGGTGACTATCTGCTCCTGGTTTCGCAGCATGTATTCAGTTCTGCCGCGAATGACCCTCTTTCCAGGGGTTATCCCCGCCGAGCGCAGAGTGGCCGCCGCTCTCTGCCCCGACGCCTCGCTCTGCGGACGAAGCGTCATATGATACCCGCTCTGCGGCAGATAAAGGGCGCCGCACCCTCCCCACAATCCGCGAAACCAAGCCCATCGCCAGCTTCCGCCGGGACTGCGGATGTCCTCCGTTATCTTTCGAAAAATATCCTCCGCCAGTACGAAGAACGCTCTGCCAAGCTTCCTGTCCAACTCGAACGACCCGCTTCGCGCTTCAATTTTCCCACTAAAAGGCCTTTCGTTCAAGGCCTTCCAAAGTTTTAAAAGCCTTCTGCCTACAACCGGTCTGGGACATGAGAAGGATAAAGCGCCCGGCTGTTCCGCCTTTGACTTCGGCAGCGCCTCCAGGAAACCGCACAGTTCAGCGCGGGGCTCAGGCACGGGAAGGCTTATAAACTCATCCCAAATGACAATTTTAATCTTTTCCACGTCACGGAACCGCGTCCCTGGCTATCCGCATCAGAATTTCAGCCAGGTTCCGAGAGTGATGGCGCAGATATTTGCCGTCCTTTATGTTCACGAGATCCGCGTAAACGGTCACGCAGTTCTTGCCCTCGATGTAATTTTCTTCATCGCGTGACAGGTAGAGGGGTTCCGCGCCCTTCTCGCGGTATCTTTCGAGGTAATCGGACGGTATCGGGGTCTGGTTTACGACGACGTAATCCGGCATAGCTCCGAGGACGCTAGATATCCAGTCCAGATGTGCCGTTATGTTCATCCCTTCCGTCTCGCGGGTCTGGGTCATTAGATTCGCTATGTACACCTTCGGCACAGGGGACATCCTGATGGCGCTCGCGGCCTCTTCCAGCAGCAGATTAGGCAGTATGCTCGTAAAAAGGCTCCCGGGGCCCATGACGATCAAATCCGCCTCACGGATGGAGTCTATCACGTCCGGGAGTGGTTTTGCCGACGCCGGTTCGAGCCACAGACGTTTCATATTGCTGCCGTTGTCGGATATATCCAGTTCGCCCTGGACGCGTTTTCCTGATACAGTTTCGCCGTGCAGGACTACCGTCTCGGTGGTGACCGGCAGGACCCTGCCTCGTATCGCCAAGAGCCTGTTCATCTCCTCTACGGCTTTGCTGAAATCGCCCACTAGTTCGCAGGCCGCGAGCAGGATGAGGTTGCCGAGGCTGTGTCCGTTCAGCTCCCCGCGGTCGAACCTGAAGTTCAGTATCCTGTTGAGCGAGTTGTCGTTTTCCGCAAGCGCCACGAGACAATTTCTGACGTCGCCCGGAGGCAGGACTCCCCACTCCTGCCGGAGCCGCCCGGAACTGCCTCCCTCGTCCGTTACGGCGACTACTGCCGTTATGTTCCGCGTGAACCCCTTGAGTCCTCGAAGGAGTGTGGAAAGGCCGGTTCCGCCTCCTACGCAGACGAATCTCGGTCCCTGAAGCAGCCTCTGCTCTATGGCGCTTCCCATGACGTCCCTGCGCCTGTAAGCGCCGCCCGCGGGCATCTTTTTTTTGCCGCGCTTGAGGGGGAGCAGCGCCGAAAGCGCGCAGCCCGCGAGAAAACCGGCGGCGGCCCACACCGCGCCCTCCGACATCACCGCGCCTCCAGGTCGATATCGCGATGTAACAGCGTCACAGCGCGCCCTATGCCGGAGAGGTAAACAGCCAGTTCTTCGGCTATGGCGACGGATCTGTGCCGCCCGCCCGTGCAGCCGACGGCAATGTGAATCTGTTTTTTTACGGTTTGCGAGTACAGGTCTGTCACTGAGGCAATGAAGCGGTCAAGCTCCAGCATGAAGGCCGTCTTTTGGGGGGTGCCGTCGAGATAGGCCCGTATTTCCGCGTCTTTGCCCGATAACGCCTTCAACTCGGGAACGTAATTCGGATTCGGCAGGAATCTCACGTCAAACATGTAGTCACAATCGGAGGGGACGCCGTTTTTAAAGCCGAAGGAGCTGACGATCACTCTCTGCTGTCCCTCGGCTATATCGAGCTCCGCCATGAGGCGTTCCCTCAAATCGTTCGGCTGCAGCTTGGACGTGTCGATCACAATATCAGCCGCCGCTCTGATCTCCCGCAGTCTGCCCCTCTCATCGGCGACGCTTTTAAGAATCGGCGCGCCATCGCCCAGAGGGTGGCCGCGCCTGGTCGTTTCGAATCTTCTCACAAGCAATTCGTCGGACGCGTCGAGGAATACCACCCTTGCGTCCGGGAGGACGGTTTTTAGTTCATTTATGGAGGGAATCATTCCTTCAAGCAAATCTCCCCCTCTCGCGTCGACCACCGCCGCTATGCCCATCGTAACCGCGGCTCTGCTGCCGGACAGGACCGATACGAGCTGCGAAAGCATGGATGGGGGTATATTGTCCACTGCGTAAAAACCATGGTCCGCCAGTATATTGAGGGCCGTCGCCTTGCCGGCGCCAGAGAGCCCCGTTATGATCAAGCACCTCTTGACCGTTTCTTCGCCTGGCATGTCGATTTTCCTCTACTCCGGCGTCTGTCTCGCGCACTCGGCTTCCCAGCCGAGCAGCATCTCAACGGCGTGCCTGAGAGCCGGCGAAACAGCCTCGAAACACTGCCGGACGGCGCGTTCACTGCCGGGGAACGTGACGATCAGCGCGCCGCCTCTAGTCACGGCGAGGCTGCGGGAGAGAAACCCCCTCGGTGTGCTGGACATGGACGTAAACCTCATAATCTCTCCAAACCCTGGAACGACCCTCTCCCCGATATCGGAGACAGCCTCAGGCGTTACGTCACGCCGCGAGAGCCCTGTACCTCCGGTAGTGAGTATCAGTTCGATCTGCCCGCTGTCAGCCCATTCCATGAGCTTTTCGGAGATAAGCCGGCGATCGTCCGGGACGATATCGGCTTGGACAACCGCCGCCCCAAGCGGCTCGACGAGTTCCGCAAGCGCCGCGCCGGACGTATCCTTCCGTTCGCCCCTGCTGCCTTTGTCGCTTACGGTAAGCACGGCCGCGCGTATGCGCCGCAAAATTTTAATTTTGGATGAAACCTCCGCGAAGCCCGATTTCCAGACATGAACGGACGAGGCCCGGTCGAGCCAGAGAAGACAATCGCGACCGACGGAGACGTACCGTTCGAGCGTCGTATCGAAATGTGAGGGCGTCACAATGGCATAATCGGCGCCATCCGGGAACGGATGTCCGGCTTTATGGAGGACGATTTTTGCGGAAATTCCGTTAACGCACGCGTCGACGCGCGATATACTGTGCAGATATACCCTCCTCTCCCATTCGTTTCGCTTAATGTCGCAAAGCCCCAGTACCCTATCACTCATCTAAATTCTCCCCTCGCTCGACAGCGCGCCACGGCCCGCTTTTTCCTCCCGATTTTTCAAGGAGCCTCAAGCTGTTTATTATCATACCCTTATCTAAGGCTTTGCACATATCGTAAAATGCCAGTGCCGCGATCGAAGCCCCTGTCAAAGCTTCCATTTCGACGCCGGTCACGTCCCGCGCGGACGCGGAACATTCGATGCGGACGGCTTTTTTCACGTCGTCGAGTTCGCATCTAACCCTGACACTGTCGAGTCTTATGCCGTGACAGAGGGGAATGAGCTCGGGGGTTTTCTTTGCACCCATTATGCCCGCCAATTCCGCGACCGGACCGGGATCCCCCTTTCTCATACGACCACCTTTCAACGCGTGATAGACCGCGTCCGGCAGGTCTATCCAAACCTCAGCGACGGCTCGTCTGGATGAGGGGGTTTTGTCCCCTACGTCGACCATCACAGGCCGTCCCGCCCCGTCAAAGTGAGTCCAATCAGCCATTCAGTCAACCTCCGATATTCGACATTTGCAGCAATCCGTCCCGCTCTTGCTCCCACCAGACCGGCTTTGCGTTTATCCCATCGAGTATGGCTTCTTTTACGGAAGCGGAGTCGCCGCTCCTCAAGAGTTCGATGAGCGGTGTTTCGCATTTGCTGAAGAGGCAGGACCTCAAATGTCCGGAAGCTGTTACCCTCAGGCGGTTGCACGTCGAGCAAAAGTGATTCGAAACCGCGGCAATGATCCCGACGGTTTGGTTAAAAGCGTTCGTATAGTACTTGGCGGGCCCGCGCGGGTAGGTTCCCGAGTCGCCGATTTCAACGGGTCTCAATTCGCCGTAACGCTCCGTGAGCCGTTCGAGTATTTCATCCGCGCCGATGAACATCTCGCTCCTCCAGACGTCATCGCCTAACGGCATAAATTCTATCAGCCTCGGCAAAATACCCATGCTCCACGCGCGGGATAGTATGCCGGTCAGTTCGTCGTCGTTAAAACCGCGCATCAGCACCGTATTTGTCTTTATATTTTGGATACCGGCGTCCACGGCGGCGGCAATGCCGGCAAAGAGGGAGGAAATATCTCCAACCCTCGTTATCGACCGGAATTTTTCCGGATCGAGCGTATCGAGGCTTATATTGATTCCAGATAAACCGGCCAGCGCCAGCTCGCCGGAATAGCCGCCTAAGAGTGTGGCGTTTGTCGTAAGCGAAAGCGAAATATCAGGGAAAGAACTTTTAAAATCCAGAAGAAAAGGTATCAAGCCCTTCCTGACTAAAGGTTCGCCGCCGGTAAACCTGATCTTCCGAACGCCGAGCCCAGAGAGAACCGAGCAGAGCAGCAGGATATCCTCGTAACGCATGATATCCTCGTGCGCAAGGCTCCGCACCCCTCCCTCCGGCATACAGTACACACAGCGCAGATTGCATCTATCCGTTACCGAAATGCGCGCGTAATCTATGTTCCTCCCTCTGGCGTCTCTTATACGATCGGCCATATCCTTCAGCGAGATGGAACGACGAGCACCGGGTAACCCCTTTTTTCGAGCGCCGACGCCAACCGCTGCGCGTCGGCGCGCGAATTGCCAGCCGCTACGCGTACTCTGTGAAACGTCGAACCGGACGCGTCGCTCTTTGATATGCTGGCCGAGTAGCCAAGTTTTTTCATCTCGCCGAGAACGACGTTCGCCCCTTCCGCCTTGGAGAAAGCGCCTACCTGAACGGCCCAAGCCGATCCCGCGGGGCTGGGCGCGGGCATGTTTTCCGTCTTTTTTAGCGCCGCCGGTGTTTTTTTGACAGCCGTCGCCGCTTGCTTGACGGGTGTTTTCTGCTGCGTGGATATTATCGCCGGCTCGCTTTTTTCTGGCTTTTCGCGCGAATCAGAGATAGGGCCCACGGATAGCGCGCTTGGAATATCCGACGCCGTATCGCCAGGGGTATCGTTTGCCGCGGCGTACAGGGATTCCTCAGTAAATTCCCCGCCGGAGGCGGTCGATTCCAGATCCGGCACTCCCGCGACTGGAATCGCTGGTACGGCGCCCCCGTTCGGCGGTGTGAGGAAAAAGAGTTTTATACCTACGAAGAGCAAACCCACAGCTACGAGCGCCGCAATCGGCAGGGCGAAATGCCCGAACGCAAACATCGAATTTTTTTCTTTATAATTTCGTGACCTTCTGCTAGTTGCCGTCATGACGGCGCCTCCTTTTTGGATGCCGGATGCAAGTCTGACTTATCGTCACCATCAGGCCCATAACGATAAATCGGCCCTTTAGTAATTTAGAATAAAAGCCCCAGTCTTTCAAGTTCCGACTCTGCTTCGTTTTTATCGATGCCCGCCGTCAACTGCCTAAGTATACTCCCCCGCGCGGCTCCGGTGTCCTTTATGAGTTCAGTAGTCATTTCAGAGACTCTGGAGGACGCCCACGATAAAGCGTACTCGAGAACAGCCTCTTTTATACTTGAGCGCTGAAATGTCGTCTTAGGCAAGCGGCGCATCGCTTTCGACAGTATCGCGAACTTTCCCTGGAGTTCAGCCTCTTTGCTAAAATCCGCGCCGCTCCAGCCCGTTCCGGGTTTTGGAACAAACGGCGAAACAGCGGCCGTTAGTTTTAGTCCCGTTTCCCCGCCTATCCTGCCGCACAAATCCGCTATGGAGAGGACATGCGAGCTGTTTTCACCGGGCAAGCCTATCATAAAATAGAGTTTGACGCTCGAAATCCCCTCTTCTTTTGCCATACAGAGCGCCTCTGTCAATTTATCGTTAGTGAAGCCTTTCC
Organism: Synergistaceae bacterium; assembly: GCA_031269875.1. GTDB lineage: Bacteria > Synergistota > Synergistia > Synergistales > Synergistaceae > JAIRNC01. The sequence continues at coordinate 33,098 of JAISYM010000137.1, read as the reverse complement.
CGCACGAAGCCCTCAAATTATCGTCCCCAGACTCAGGAGCGACCGTGACGCTGCGCCACCCCCCGCTCCTAAGAGCCCTTAACATCCGGCGATTCAGACCGTCCGCGCGAAGCGACGCGAAAGAGACGCCCTTATCGAGCCGGCGGAGCCCGTCAAGCAGATCATCTAAGCTCCGGTAATCGCTCGCCTCCGGAGTCACGAGGCCGACGCGCCCAAAAGTGGCTTTTTTGCAGGCAGACTCGATGTCGCTAAGTACCATTCCGACCGGACGCTGACGGAGCGCCCCGAAGCGGGAAGGCAGGGTGCAGTACTTGCACCCCCTGGCGCAGCCGCGTTGGAGCTCGACCAAAAAAGTGTCCCCGAACGCGGATTTAGGGGCTATCCAACAGCCATGTCCGTAATCCTCCGATATGTCGCAGCGCTTTGCCGCCGAAAGCTCAAAAGTTAAGCCGCTGTCCAGATGCACCGAAGGCACGAGTATGGAAGGATGCTCCGCAAGCCACCTGAGAATTTCCGTACGGCTGCCTTTCCGCCGCAGGGTCTCCGCGACGTGATCGAGTACCGGCAAACCGTCGCCCAGCACGATGAAGTCCGAGACGTCCGAGAGCGAAAGCGGGTTAATATACGTCAGAGCCCCGCCCGTGCCTATAATCGGAGCGCCTTCCCGATCCCGCCGCTTCCTAGCCGGCTCGACGCCCGCGTTTACGAGCCAGCGCAGGAGCGCCGGCACGTCGCACTCGTAAGAGATGCCCGCCATGATGACGCCGAAGCGCTCAAGCAGAGTGTCGCCCTCGACCGATCTGTACGGTATCGGTGAGAGAAAAAAACGTTCCGCGGACAGTCCCGACTCCCGCAATTTCCTATATATATAGTGATAGCCAAGGTTCGCCATTCCCACCGAGTAATCGGCCGGAAAAAATAACGCCGCAGGCAGATCACCCCCGGATGGTATCTCTGTTAAAAGACTTTCACTCTCCCTGTAATCGGCCCATGAAGCCCATGCCGTAGCAGTACTCCGCAATATCCGTTAATTTCCCCGCAAGGTTGACGTACCGCACGAGATCAAGCTTTTTTCCTCCGCAGATACGCCGGTATGTCGAGCTTGTTTGTGGGGACGCCGCTTGTGCGGAACAGATCCTCCGACTCTGAGCCGGAGGTACGGAAGTCCGTTTCCGCGGTCTCCTGCCGCTGTTTAGGCGGCGCGGCCCGCTCGGGCCGCGCGTTTTGCTGAACGGCGGGCGCGACCGAGACAGGAGCTGAGGAAACAACCACCTTTTGCTGGGCGGGTACAGCCCTTATTACCGCGGCCGCCGGCTGTTTTCGCGCGGCCAAAACCTCGTCAAAGCCTGTCGCGATTACCGTAATCTTGACGGAGTCGTCCATATCGGGGTCGTAAACGTGTCCCCAAATTATCGACGCGTCCTCGTCACTGGCGCTGTTGATAATTTCGGCGGCCTCCTCGACCTCGTGTATCCCTATATTAGCGCCGCCCGAGACGTTAAAGAGCACGCCCTTCGCCCCTATCATAGGCGTCTCCATGAGCGGGCTGTTTATAGCGTTGTGCGCAGCGGTAGCGACCCTGTTTTCCCCGTAGCCCTCGCCTATGCCCATTATAGCGGAGCCCGCGTTGCTCATTATCGTCCGCACGTCCGCGAAATCGACGTTGACGAGCCCGGGGCGCAATATCAAGTCCGTGACGCCCTGAACGGCCTGATGCAGGACGTTGTCCGCAAGTTTGAAGGCGTCGCTCAAGGCCGTACGCTTGTCCGCGATGGACAGCAACCTGTCGTTTGGAATCACGATAAGCGCGTCCACCTGCTCCCGCAGTTTCTCGATTCCTTCTGAAGCGTGATTCAGCCTGCGTTTGCCCTCGAACTGAAACGGCCGCGTCACGACAGCGACGACGAGAGCCCCCGTCTCCTTCGCGATGTTGGCTATCACCGGAGAAGCCCCCGTACCGGTGCCGCCGCCCATCCCCGCCGCCAGGAAAACCATATCTGAACCTTCCAGCGCCGAGCGAATCTCCTCACGAGACTCCAGCGCCGCTTTCTGCCCCACGGTGGGATCGGAGCCGGCGCCCAGCCCTCTTGTAAGTTCGCGTCCAAGCGTTATCTTGAGCGACGCCTCCGACAGCTCCAAGTGAGCGAGGTCCGTGTTCGCGGCGACAAAATCCACTCCGCCGACCCCTCCCCGGACTATGTGATTGAGGGCGTTGTTGCCGCCTCCGCCGACCCCTACTACTCTTATGACCTCGCGGCTTGCGCGGAACGGTCTGTCAAGTTGAAAAATATCCGGCATAGTCAATCTCTCCTTAAAAAAGCTCTTTTAAAACGGACTTGATCGACTCTATTATCGACGGTCCCTTGGTTTCCTGCTCCGCGCCTGAACCTGAAGCCGCGCCCTGAGTGCGTTTTATGGCCGGTTTGAGCAGCTGATCCAGGGGCTGTTCTATATATCTGAACGGGTCGCGTTCCTGCTCGAGCGCGTAGCGGATAATCCCGGACGCGCACGTATATTCCGGTCCGTTCCTTCCAGGCGGCATTCTGTTCGAGTCGATCGGGAACGCGCCGCGCACCGGCATATCCATGAGGTTTGAGAGGTACTGCTCTATTCCGGCGCTGCGGGAAACGCCGCCGGTCAGCACAACGCCCGCCGGCAGCATCGAAACGCCCGAATTGGCGACCTCGCTTCTCACAAGGGAGGCGAAAAGTTCGTCCACCCTGCACTGCACGATTTCGGTCAGTTCCGTGAGGGAATACGAGTAATTTCTGCCGTTGTGATCGAATTCCAGTCTGTCGTGGCGCTCGACCAGCGGGTCACTGAAGAGATCCACCTCTTTTTTGATCTCTTCGGCCTTCCCGATAGGGATTTTCAGAACGGACGCCACGTCGTTCGTTATATGATCCCCGCCAACGGATAGTACGGCCAAGTGCTTCGGGCGGCTGTCGGCAAAAACCGCGATGCTGCAGGTGCCGCCGCCTATGTCGACCGCGATAACGCCAGCCATAGCCTCTTCGGGCGTTATCGCCCCAAGCGCCGAAGCCAGCGGTTTGATCACGAAGCCCGTCACGTTGAGGCCGGCGCGGTCAACGCAGTTGTAAACATTCTGTACGGTTGAAATCGGAACAATGACCGACTCCAGGTCTATATCGAGACGCATTCCCGTCATGCCCAGGGGATCGTCGATTCCAGTGTTGCCGTCCAGCGAATACTCTACGGGAATCGTGTGCAGGATCATCTGATTTGGCGGGACGGCCACGTCGGCCTGCGCGGCCTCTATCACGCGTCCTACGTCCAGCTGCATTACGGTCCGCGGCGAACGCCCCAGCGATATCATACCCTTCGATCTTATGCTCTGTAAGTCGCCGCCGCTGAAGGAGACGGTGGCGTCGGTGAGTTCGAGCCCTACCATATTTTCAGCGTCGCTCACAGCCTGCCTGACCGACCTCACGGCATTATCCAGATGCACGATGAGCCCTTTCCTGATTCCGTTGGAAGGCGCTTGTCCCATCCCGATTATCTGAGCTTCTCCGCTGGGGCCTTCACGTTCGGCGACCACCACCGTTACCTTGCTGGTACCAAGATCCAACCCCACCAGGACTTCCGGATCCCTGTATCCGGACGAAGCAGAAGATTTTTTGAACAATGCGGGGTCCCCCCATCAATAAAAGTAATAAGCTAGGACTATCTGTAATCCCTGCTGGTAACGGTGAACGTCATACTGTCGGCAAATGTGGCGTTTACGACCAAGCCGTCAGGCACTGTGCTCCCCGTGCCGCCGAAGACCCTCGTCATTGCCGCCGCTATCGGCGCCCAGTTTGCCGTGTCTTCCTTGAGTACCACTTCGCTTGACGATCCGTCGCCTGCGCCTAGCAAAAGCTGAACTACAAGCCTTCCATCCTTTTTTTTAGCGAGTACGCAATACACTTCATTCTCCCAGCCGACTTTTTCCAACATATCGTACCACTTTTTAATCTTCGCGAGCGGAAGACTCGACCGGCATATCCCGCCGCCCTGCGTTTCCGGATCTATTGGCATCGCCAGACCGGAATCCCACGCCAGTATCGGCTTTTTGGGAAAAGAGAGCCCCTTTACGCTCGCGTTCGACGGAAGGTCTGTCCGCCACATGCGTCCATTGTCGGACAAAAACCACATACTGGAGTTCCAGGACACGTAAAGCATCGGCTTGAGGGGTTCTATAGAAACTTTGTACCTGCCCCATCCCGCGGTTTTCAGTTTTATCTCGACCGGATAAGCCGCTTCGATCCCCTTTACGAACTTTCTCCGTTCCCAGAAGAGAGACATCCAGAAACGTTCAGCGACGCGCGGCACCGACTGCCAGACCGTCGTGTCCGGAAGGATTCCGGGCGGAGTTATTTCGAGCCCTCTGAGCCTGAAGTAGTCATACCTCTGCTCGGCGAAATAAAATACCCCGCATAAGAAACTGAGCATGAGCAGCTTCGCCTTCCATTTTCTCATGCTCCCACATCATACCTCCATAAAATCCCCGCGCCACCCTACAAATTTTATCTCAAAAGAGAGCGCGACCCCAAATTTTTCGTAAACTTTGTCTCGGCACAACTTAGCTAGCCTCGCTATATCCATCGCGGTACAATCAGCGTAGTTTTCAATAAAGTTCGCGTGAATCTCCGAAACCCGGGCTCCTCCCACCGACAGATCCTTGCAACCAGCCTCTTCGAGCAACCTGCCCGCACTGTCTCCCTCTGGGTTTTTAAAGACGCAGCCCGCCGTGCGGGCAGAAAGCGGCTGTGATTTTCTGCGCTCCAGCGTCACTCTTACTGACTTTGCGACTGCCTCCGGCGTCGATTCGCGAAGCTCCATCACCACAGATGATATTACGGCAATCCCGTCTTCTGCAAGACTGCATCGCCTGTAACCCCACCCGATCCCGCCCCGATCCAGCGTAAAGAGCGACCCTGTTCTGTCAGCCATCTCAATCCTCCTGACAGCGGATGATATTTCGCCCTCTCTCGTTCCGGCGTTGCCCATAATCGCGCCTCCTACCGATCCCGGTATTCCCGCCGTAAATTCGAGTCCGCTCCACCCCTCGCGGACGGAGAGAGCGAACACGTCCTTCAAAAGAGCCCCTGCGCCGCAAGTGAGCGTAATACTCCCGCCTTCGCGCGAAAAAGTGACCGTATCCATCAATCTGGTCGATATTATCGGAACGTCAATCTCCCCGTCAAAGACGAGTGAGTTCGAACCGCCGCCTACAACATAATAGTCAAGGCCCCTGGAACGAAGCCATCCCAGCGAGATGGAGAGTTCGCCTCTGTCTGCCGGCGATAAGAGTGTCTTAGCGGTTCCGCCGACGCCCCAGGTCGTAAACCCGGCCAACGGAGCGTCCCGTCTGATAATTTTCTCCAGGCGCTCAGGCGCTGACTGCTGCGGCATTCTCTACGGCTGTCCTCTTTCTGAGCTCGGCCAGTATTTGACCGCCAAGCTCCTCTACGCTTCCCGCCCCAATCGTCAAGACGACACAGCCGGGTTTTACGCCCTCGCACACCAGATCGGCCGCCTCTTGAAAATCACCGCAGACGACGGCGTCCGATCGCCCGGCCAAGTGCAGCTCATCCGATATCAAGAAGGATGACACCCCCGATATGGGAGTCTCGTCGGCGGAGTATATGGGGAGCAGATAAATCCCCTCCGCGGCGCAAAGAACCTTCGCGAAATCCGCAAAGAGCGCCTGCGTTCTCGTATATCTGTGCGGCTGGAAAACAACATGTATCGGGCGGTTCCTGAACGCGCCGGCAAGCGCCCGCATCGTGGCCGCGATTTCATTGGGGTGATGCCCGTAATCATCGTATATGAGCACGCCGCCCGCCTCGCCCACCACCTGAAGACGGCGTTTCGCTCCGTTGAATATTGAAAGCGCTTCCGCCGCCGTCTTAAAGGGTATGCCCATAGCGTCCGACGCGGCAAGCGCCGCCAGCGAGTTCAGCACGTTATGCTCACCTGAAAGCCGAAGTCTCATCTCTCCGGCGGGTATGCCGTCTTTATACGCTGTAAAGACGCTGCCTCCGCCGTCCAAGAGGCGCAAATCTTCCGCGCCCCACCTCCAGCCGCGTCCCCACCCGTACGTTACCGCGTTCTCTACCGTGCCGGACGCCAGCAGTTTTGAAGTCCCAGCGTCCTCCGCGCAGATTATCACCGGCGCGCCGGGCTTACTGCCCGTAATAAAACGCCCGAACCCCTCGATGACGCTCTCGAACGTCGGGTAATGATCGATATGATCCCAATCCACATTCGTGACTACAGTGACGTTTGGGGAGAACAGCTCAAAGGAACCGTCGCTCTCGTCGAGTTCGGCCACCATATATTCGCCCTCTCCGAGTTTCGCGTTGCAGCCGATGTCAGAGAGCTCGCCTCCGATAGCCACGGTCGGTCTGCGCCCCGCGAACTCCGAGACAAACGATATCATCGACGACGTCGTGGTCTTACCGTGCGTGCCGGCTACGCCGACACCTTTTTTTTCGTTGAATATGGCGCTCAGTATCTCAGCCCTGCGCGCGACGCGGATACCCCTCTTTCTGGCTTCGATCAATTCAGGGTGATCCTGCGCGATGGCGCTCGTATGAATGATAAGGCCGGGTTTGTAGATATCGAGGTGCTCTTTATTGTGCGACATCTCTATATTTACGCCGTTCTGACGAAGCCTGCCCAGATAAAACGTGTTCTCCATGTCGCAGCCGCTGACGCTGTGTCCCATAGCTTCGAGCAAAAGCGCCAGTCCACTCATTCCGGCGCCTCCTATCCCCATAAGATGAATGCTCGATCGTTTATTCAAGTCCATGAAGGCTTGTTTTTCCGCCCTCAAATCAATCTCTCCCTTCCAGAAAAGCGCAGCAAAAATCCCACAGCCTCTCACAGACGTTTATTGAAGCATTATACATCCTTTTGCCGATATCTTTCTCCGCGGGCGGATAATGACGGCATAGATTCAGCAACTTTTCGGCCAATTCCGCCGGGTCTCCCGCCGTCTCGTCAAAAATTTCCGCTCTGCCGCCGCGAGCCATTTCAACGGCGTTTTTCATCTGGTGGTCGCCCGCGGCCCGCCTCCACGGTATAACGACGGTTGGTATGCCGCTTGCGTCCGCCTCCGCCAAAGTAGACGCGCCTCCTCTCGTGATGAGGATGTCAGCAAGGTTAAAAAGCGGCGCTATATCCCACAGCCTTGGAATATGAATCGCGTTCCCCGCGGCCATTTCGGGGCGGTCCACATTCGGGTCGATAATGATAAAATTCCACGAATCGAACCCCTTCATGCCGGACAGCCCGCTGATAATACGAGCGAGGCTGCCGCTGCCGAGCGACCCGGTCATCACCGCGACAACGGGCCCGCCGCCTTCGAGCGGTCCGGGCAAGAGCTTCCGCACGGCATCCTCGCGGCTCATGCCGGGCAGGGCGCGGACAGGCACCCCGACTGGCGTAAAGGAACCGGGCCTCAAGGGATCGCACCTGTTCCAGCCTGTGGCGACCCGGGCGCCCAAAGCGCGCGCAAAGATGGTGACTTTCCCGGCAAGAGCGTTCTGTTCGTGCGCCACGATGGGAATCCTCCGCGCGCGCGCCGAGAAAACGGCGGCCGCCGAAACATACCCCCCAAACGCCACGAGAAGATTCGGCGTGTCGCGCCTCATACATCGTCCGGCTTGCCCGAACGAGCGAAACATGTCCCTCCATCGGAGCAGCCTTTTCCCCGGCGGCGCTCCGAAGGGAGAACCCTCGATATCTATTATGAGCGGTTCGATTTTCAAGGAGCGGTATATCTCCAGTTCAACGGGCCTCCTGCCCGATATGTAACCGACCCTTACGGCCGGATATCGCTGATTTATCCATCGCCCGAAGGCTGCGGCCGGCAAGATATGCCCGCCCGTGCCGCCGGATGAGAGCAGCACGCTTTCAGGAATCATCACGAGGACTCGGCGTACTCCTTTTGAATCCGAAGCAGAAGTCCGATTCTCATCCACATCATTATGAGGGCGCTGCCGCCGTAGCTCACGAAGGGAAGCGGCATTCCGGTGAGCGGCATAGCGTTCGTCACTCCGGCGATATTTATGAAAAGCGGAATCACTATGGTGAGCGTTATGCCCCAAACCAACGCGGTTTCATACCCCTCCGGCGCCCTGTTGTAAAGCTCGCGGCAGCGGGCAAGCCACAGGAAGAAAAGCGCCAATATCCCCAGAGTCCCGATAAGCCCCATCTCTTCACCCAATGCCGCGTAAATAAAATCCGTCGAGGCGGCCGGAAGATACTGCAATTTCTGGAAACCGTGTCCGAGGCCGGTTCCCCACTTTCCGCCGTTAGCGAAGGCTATGAGCCCCTGAATCGTCTGAAAGCCGGTATCCAGAGGATCGAGCCAGGGATCGAGGAAAGCGTAAACCCTCCTCATCCTGTAGGGTTTTATCATAATAAATACCGAAATCAGCGCCGCGCCGAAAACTCCGGAGATGAGCGGCAATTTCCATCCAAAGCGCTCCACGTACATTCCCATGCAGATGACGAGAATCAGGATCGTTGAGCCGAGATCGGGCTGTTTCAAAAGCGGGGCGGCGGAAACGGCAAGGATGAATATAATTTGACCGAAGCACTTCTGCGGGTTCATCTCGTTCCTGATCATCAGCTTCGCCGCCACCATAACTATCGCGATCGTTAAAATTTCCGACGGCTGTATTGATATCCCCGCCACGCGAATCCACCGGCGAGCGCCGCCGACGAACGATCCCACGCCGGGTATCAGCGTAGTTATAAGCAGGATCATCGAGAAAAACCACAAAGGGCCGCTCGCCTTATACCACACCTTAATCGGTATGCAATATGTCGTAAGCATAGCCGTAATGCCGAGAGAGAGCCACTGTATCTGCTTTATTCCCATCGTAAAGGGAGTCCCCGAAGCATCGAAAGAGGACGGGCTCGTCGTAGAGGTAACCATCAGAATCCCAATCCCGCTCAAGACGAGGGGGATCAGCCAGAGAACGGGATCGACCTTTCTTGTTTTTTCCATGACCGCCTCCGGCGCTCCGGCTTCATACATCCGTCTCACCTCCGGCTATACGTCTTACGCAAGACGCGAAATGATCCCCTCGCTCGCCGTAATTTTTGTAGTAATCCCAGCTCGTGCAAGCGGGAGAGAGCAGCACTACGTCTCCCGGAACGGCCATCGCGCTTGCGCCGCGCACGGCCCCCTCCATTTCGCCCGCCTCCGCGAAATTCGTATAACCTTGACGGGTAAGGGCTTCCGCAATCTCTCCGGACGCTTCGCCAATCAGAAACGCGAACTTCGCGAAACGCTCGAGCGGCGCCGCCAGCCTGCCGAAATCCTCTCCCTTTCTCCTTCCGCCCAATATAATTATTTTCTTTCCCTCTATTGACGACAGCGCGGCCACGCAGGCCGCGATATTCGTTCCCTTGGAGTCGTCGATATACGACACTCCCCCGGAAGACAGCACGAGGCCGCACCTGTGCGGCGGGGGCACGTAAACGCCGAGGCCCTCCCTGGCTTTTGACAGATCACTTCTGAGCGCGCCAGCGGCCGCCATTGCCATCGCCGCGTTCTCCATGTTGTGTCTGCCGATCATGGCGGTATCGGAAAATTTGAATAATTCCCCTCCGAAGGCGTACGCGATGCGATCCCTGGAACTCAGGACAATCGTTTTATCTGAGGCGGGCGCGTCCCAGAGGAGCGTCAGCACGTCTCCTTCGGGTTTCAAAACATCGTCCTCTTCGGCCCTCGTTATCGCAAAACCACGCGTATTTTCGTTTATGCGGGAGAACGTGCTGAACAGCCCGCTCATCTCGGGAGTCAATGGTCCGGCGTCCGCTGACTTAGGCGTCCCCGGGAATACGGCGGAGCTGTTTACGCCTCTCACAAACGTCAGAATCTTCGCCTTGTCGGTGATGTAATTTTCATAAGAACCGTGCCAGTCTATGTGATCAGGTGCCAAGTTTGTGACGATCGCGGCGTCTAAGGCAAAGTTCTTGGCCCAGTGGAGCTGAAAACTGCTCAGTTCGGCTACTATATAATCGTAATCCTGCCCGGCCGCGCCGGCTATCGGGTTTCCGATGTTCCCCACGATCGCGACGCCCTTGCCGTGAGGGTTCAAAAAACGGAGGAGGTGGCCTAAAAGCGACGTGGTCGTAGTCTTCCCGTTGCTGCCCGTGATACCGACAACCCTGCCTTTTAAGCAGGGGGAGACAAAGTCGAGTTCGCCCAATATCGGAAGACCCTTCTCACAAATTTTCGCGATTACAGGAGCGCTCGGCGGGAAGCCGGAACTCGTGACCGCCAGATCACAGTCCAAAATCCTGTCCGAGTTCCCTTTTTCATACTCAGCGCCTATTTCCCTCATAACCGAGACAGTCTCAGCCGACAATTCGGCCTCGTCCGAGAGAAAGACGTCCGCCCCCATGCGCGCGGCAAGTTTAGCAAGCGCCGTTCCGCTCACGCCTCCACCCAGTATGGCGGTCTTGACTCCGGCCAAAGAAGGAAGATCACTGTCGTTTTTCATATCAATACCGCCCCCCATAAAGCTCAAAAATGGTCAACAGGAAGATAAGAAGGGCGACCATTCCGGCCAGGTGCGCGAGACAGAACCGCGCCACTATCTTCGGTTCGCGCCATCCGCAGAGTTCAAAGTGATGATGGAGGGGACTCATGCGGAAAACCTTTTTTCCAAAACCGCGTATCGCGAATATCTGTATCGCTACGGTGATGATCTCAACGCCGAAGAGAAACGCCAGTGGGAAAACGAACATCACAAAATGAGACTCCACGCATAGCGACAGTAAAAGACCGGCCCACAGATGCGCTCCAACATCCCCCATGAATAACTCGGCCGGGTTCGCGTTGTGCCATAAAAATGCGGCCAGGATAGCGAGCCCCGCTACGGACGAGACTTTCGCCGACGGCACATCGGACAGGAGCATAACAGCACATAACGACAGTATCATAGCGCTGGCGGCAAGACCGTCGAGACCGTCCGTCACGTTGACCGCGTTCATTATCCCGACACCCAGGAACGAGAGCAGGGCAAAACCGTACGGATGCGGAATCGGTATCCACGGCATGAGGTAAACGCCGCCGGAAGCGACCCACCAGGCCCACGGCATCGTAACCGCCAGTTGGAGAAACAGCTTCCCGAGGCTCGAAAACCCGTCGCCCGATTTCGAGCGGAGTTTGAGCAGGTCGTCCGCCAGTCCCACAAGCGCGCAAATGACGGGATAAACCCAAAGAGCGGCCATATCGCGAAGTTCAGCTGTCCCCGCAAGATATGACGAAACGACGAGAAATGGCGTGAGCGCCAAGGCAGCCGCGCCACCCATGCTGGGAGTGCCGCTCTTCTTTATGTGGGCTGCCGGTCCGTAATCCTTTATCGCCTGCCCGACGCCGAACCGGTGCGCCCATAATATGAGCGCGTCCTGGCAGCAGAGGGCCGCCCCGAAAAATATGAGGGCTAAGCAAAGGAGCTTCAGACTCATGACACGGCCTCAATCAATGGGGCGATCTGAAAGATCTTTGATAAACCATGAGCCCCGGAATCCTTCACGAGTGTAACGGCGCCGCAGAGCGACGCGGTGTCGAAATCATCGAGAAAAGCCCCGGCGTCCGCCCATCTGCCACGCAGGGAAGTCTGTTCCGTAACGACCGCGTCCCATTCCCCGCCTATGAGATAGACGCCGTCCAGAAGGCAGGCCCTGCTCATAATCACCTCGTGCCATTGACGGGAATCCGCGCCAAGACCGGGCATACCGCCTAAAATGGCCAGTTTCGCAGTGTCTTCTGGAGCGCCGAGCTCAATTACATCCTTGATAGAACGTGACATGGAATCGAGGTTCGAGTCAAGCGTTTCGTCTATCATAAAGCCGCCGCGAGCGGTTCTCAATATTCTTCCGGCGCCTGCCGGAAGCCGCGCGTCCGCCATTCCCGAGTGTATTTCATCTTCGGGTACGCCTAGTTCGAGCGCCAGTGAAAGGGCGAATGCCATATTTCTCGCGTTTTGCCTGCCAAATATTCTCGCGTAACAAGGATACTCTTTCCCATCAGCTAAAATAGTGGCGTTAAGTTCCGGTTCCCCAGTTCTCGCCACGTTATGCCTCGATTCTTTTATATTTATTTCGTCCCCCGTAAAGCCTGCGCCTCTTATTTTAACTCCGCACAGGAGGTCTTTTATACCCTCGACCGACCTGTAAAGAGCCTCATCATCCCTATTATAATACAAGGAAGTCAAAGCCGCTGACGCGAATGCCTCGGCATAACGAACTTCATCCCGCTGTGTTGCCCCGGTTATTACGGCGTGAGTGAGCGGGAAATTACTGACGAACTGGGCCATTTCCGCGGTCGAGCGGCTCTCCATCTCCCAGATAAAGACCTCGGCGTCCGATGGCGCTTCGAGTATTTTCCCAGAACATTCCTCGATATCCCCGCAGCGCATCACGTGGGCGGCGACCTTAAAAGACCGCGCCAGCACCTGCCGGATCAGCTCCGCCGCCGCCCCGCCGAAACTGCCGGCGACGCCGACGGCTTTGGAGGACGTATCGCACATACGCGCCTTTGCAAGATTCGCTAGCAGCGGGATTTCGTTCGTGCCTGCCATGAGTCACATTTCCTTCTTTACGCTTTCAGCCCATTCCAGGACAGTTCCGGCGTCACTGAAGCTCTCTTTGTGATCGCCGAAATCGATATAATTTTCCGGCCCCTTCCCCGCTATAAGAACCACATCGCCGGGCCGCGCCGCTTCAAGCGCCGACCGGATGGCCTGCCGTCTGTCCAGTATAATTTCGTAGTCAACCTCCGCGCCCGAGGATATTATCCCGGACTCGATCTGACGCGCGATATCTTCCTGGCGCTCCGTTCTGGGATTATCGTTCGTTATGACGACGCGATCGGCCAAGCGCGCCATAATTGCGCCGGCAACCGGCCTCTTTTGATAAGCCCTGTCCCCGCCCGCGCCCCAGAGAATCACGAGTTTTCCCCTCTTCAGGCCCGATAATGTCGACAGCACCTTTTCCAGTCCGTCAGGGCTGTGCGCGAAGTCGATGAAAACCGTGACGCCGTCCAAGTCGAAACGCTCCAGCCGTCCGGGAACCTGGACGCAGTTTTTTACTCCGGCGGCGATGATCTCCCTTGGCACATCGAGCGAATCCGCGATTGCGGCGCTCTCCAGAACATTCGAAACATTGTGCATACCGATAAGCGGCGAGCGCGTCCGCTGCCGCTCTCCGTCCGGGAAAATTATATCCAGAGTGGTTCCTCCCACGCCGGCCTCTATAACGTGACAGCCGTATACTCCGCGATCGGTTCTCTCCAGCGAGAAGCCTCTCGCCCTGCCGCCAAACTCCGCTATAAGCTTTTTTCCATATTCGTCGTCGGCGTTTATCGAAGCGACCCACCCGCCGCGCATGTAACCGGTGAACAGCAGACGCTTTGCCGCGAAATAGCTCTCCATGTCGCCGTGATATTCGAGATGTTCGAGGGTGAGGTTGCTGAAGCCGGCTCTGTCGAAGGCGCAGCCCATCAATCTTCCCTGGTGCAAGCCGTGCGAGGACGCCTCCATTACGCAGCAGGATACCCCGTTTTGAACCATTGACGCCAATATACGCTGAACGTCCGGCCCTTCGGGAGTTGTGCGCCATGCCTCTGTTTCGCCCGAACCGTCGTCGTTTACGATCGTCCCCACCATTCCAGTCTTAACGCCGGCCTCTCGCATGATGGACCGGGTTATATACGCCGTTGTGGTCTTTCCATTTGTACCGGTCACGGCTATCATAGTCATCTTCCCGGAAGGGCGCCCGCGGAGAATCGACGCGGCCCCACCCATAGAGGCGCGGACGTTTGGAACGATTATCATCGGCATATCGAGGGAAAGTCTCGGCAGTTCACGCTCGCAGAGAAGCGCGGAAGCCCCCGCGCGAAACGCGTCCCCCGCGAAATCATGCCCGTCGTTCGACTCGCCGGCAAAACAGGCGAACATGACGCCGCCTCCGGCTGGAATTTTTCTGCTATCGTACGCTATCTCCCTGATATCCGCCGAATATTCATCAAATTTAGCATTATCGCTGGGAAGCTTTAAAATTTTTTCCCCGCTAAGCTCATTAAAGAGCTCCCCAAGTTTCAAAATAACCACCCCGCTGTTTTTTCAGCTTTTCTTTACGTCTTTAGCGACGCCGTCATCGACAGCCGGGACATATCTTCCACGATAGCTTTGAATATCGGCGCCGCGATTTCCCCTCCGTAATAACGACCGCCGCTGGGCTCACCCAAGACTATCAGCAGAACGTACTCGGGATCGCTGTGAGGCCAGAACCCCACGAAGGAGCTGACGTACCGCCCCTTTGTATACCCGCCACCCATAGCTATCTGAGCTGTTCCAGTCTTGCCGGCGAGATCAACGCCCTCAACCCTCGCGGCCTTTCCGGTGCCTATGCTGACCGTCTTCGCCAGAGCATCCCTTATCCATGCGCAAGTCACCGTATTCAGTACGGCGTTTCTGACCCTTTTCCTGCCCTGGTGGATAATCTTTCCGTTCGCGTTTCTCACCTCGGCAATAATATAGGGCTTCAGCAGTTCACCTCCGTTAGCGATCGCGCTGATTCCCATCGCCAATTGCAGCGGAGTTACGGCAAACCCCTGTCCGATCGCTACGTTAGCCTTCGTGATTCCCAGCCACTCGCCGGGAGAACGAAGCAGCCCCTCCTCCTCGCCGGATATCTCGATATCCGACTTAATCCCGAACCCGAACTGGCGAAGCATTCCGTAAGCTTTATGCTGGTTTACCCTGTTACCTATCGTCGCCATTCCAGTGTTGCACGACTTTATGAGAAGCCCCTCCTGGTCGAGCACGCCGTGAGTGCTTACATCCCGTATCGTCCCTCCAGCGATGGCCAATCGGCCCTTGCAGGAAAATTTTTCGCTTTGCGGCGCGACCCCCATCTCCTTGGCTATGCCGAGAAATATGGGTTTGAAAGTGGATCCCGGCTCATAAACCCTGCTTATCGCGTTATTGCGGAGAGACTCGGTTTTGCCGAAACTCGCCCTGTCGTTCAGGTCTATTTGCGGGAAACTTGCCATTGCGATTATTTCCCCCGTCCTGGGATCAACACATATACCCGCGCCCCAATTCGTTCCGGCGGCAGCGGCGCCTTCGCGGAGCCGCCACTCGACGATCTGCTGAATTTTCGAGTCAAGCGTCAGCTGGATCGACCCGGCGCCCACCTGCAGGGTTCCGGCGTTGCTGCCAATAAAGTCAAGGAGATTTCCTCTGGCGTTCCTCACGAAAAACCTGGTCTGAGGCGGTGAAAACAGGACGCTGTTCCACTCCCTTTCAACCCCGCTCAAACCGGAACCGTCAATATCGCAAAACCCTATCACCTGAGACGCGAGTTCTCCGTGCGGGTATTTCCGCTGGCTCTCCCTTATCGTAAAGAGTCCCGGGACATTCTTTTCAATGAGCTTTTCCGCCGTCGCCGCCGGGACTTTCCTCTCGACCCAGTGGAACCTGCCCGACAGAGAGCGCGAGAACTTGTCTGACACAGGCTTGCCGAAAAACGGGATTAACGCGTCCGAACTTGCCGGCTGCCAGAACGTCGGATCGATGAAAAAACTCACAGCGGGGACGGATATCGCGAGAGGGACGCCGTTCCTGTCCCTCACGTCCCCTCTCGATGTGGAGATCGGAACCTGAGCCCAGTACTGCCGCTGAGACTGCCTGCTGACCCTGTCGTCCGGAAAGGCGTGTACCCGGACTGTCTGAAGGGCAAGCAGACCTAATACGATAAAGACAGCAGCCCAAGCGCTCTTTGAGCGCCAGGACTCCCTCCGAACCTTATCTCTAATCTTTGGCATTAGCCGCCCCTATAAAAAGGCGTGAAAGGCCGCGCGGCGCCGCCGCAAACCCGCCCTTTCGGCCCTGCGGTGTCCGCACGGCCGTGTCATTCGCGCCCTCGCGGAGATGTATCGTCTCCACATCGAGCGCCGTTACCATGTTCAACTCGACCTTTGCGAAATTATAAATCCTGGAAGGGGAGAGCAGCGATGAAAAGCGTTCCTCCAAAACAGCGTTTTTGTTATTGACAGTCTCGATCCGCGCCGTCATGTAAGCCAGCCTGTGTTCAAGATAAAGCCCGTACAGGCGCAAACTTCCCAGCGACATGGCGGATATGAGTACCCCCAGAAGACATACTACGCAGATCGTCGATTGAGAACCGGTTCTTTCATGCTTTGCCGACGGCGCTTTCATTTAAATCAGGCCTCCTGCCCTTTTTTCTCTTGTCCGAGGTATCTCCCTTTATAAACGCTCTGAGCTTTGCACTCCTGGAACTCCTGTTTGCCTCGATCTCCTCGCCGGAGGGAGTGATCGGTCGTTTCGCGGCCACTCCGCCTAAACCTGCCCCTACCCACTCCAGAAAGCGCCGCTTTACGATCCTGTCTTCGAGGGAATGATATGAGATGACGACTATGACCCCCATATGTCCCGTTGTGGCCAAAGCCCCGTCGAGTCCCTCGCTCAAGGCTTCCATCTCCGAATTTACGGCGATTCTGAGAGCCTGAAAGACCCTCCTCGCGGGATGAGTTCCCATCTTTCGCTGAACCGGAGCGGGGAGCGTTCGGCGAATCAGTGCGGTCAGTTCGCCTGTAGCGGCCGGAGACTCTCCCCTTTCGCGGGCTCGCGCTATTGCCTTCGCAATTCGATACGCGTGACGCTCTTCTCCATAGTCTCTGAATATTCTGGCCAGCTCCGAAACGTCCTTCGTCGCTATGAGCTCAGCCGCCGTTATCGAATCATCGTCCCGATTCATCCTCATATCGAGCGGCCCGTCATCCTGAAACGAAAACCCTCTTTCAGGAGTGACCAACTGCATATTCGACACTCCAAGGTCGAAAAGAATCCCGCTTGCTCCGTGCCAATCAGCGCCTTCGGCCAGTCTGCCTATATCGCGGAAATTTTCCGGGATAATCCGAACCCTGCCCATATGCCCGGACAGATTCTCCGACGCAAGCGCCCGCGCGTCCGCGTCCTGATCGAAGGCTGTCATGGAAGCGCGCGGAAATCGTTCGAGAACGGCCTTCGCGTGTCCGCCTGCCCCCAGAGTCGCGTCCACAAAAACCGCCTCAGCGTTGGGCCGTATCTGTCCCTCGAAAATTTCGATGATTTCTCGAGTCATCACGGGGACGTGAGTGTCTAAAGCGGCCATCCTTTCTCCTCCGCGGTCTCCTGCAATTCCTTGAGACCTATCTCCCAGACTTCTTGCCATGTCGCGAGATCCCATATTTGCAATCTATTGTCGATGCCGTTGACACTTACTTCCTGCTTTATGCCGACGAAATCTCTCAAAAACTGCGGCAGCAGAATCCGTCCCGCCACATCTATCTCCAGTTCGTGCGCTGATGTCATTATCATTTGATACAACCTTCGCTCTCTAGCGGACCCCGTCTTCTTTTCGGAGAGGTTGTCGCGAAGCAGCTCCCACTGCGGCATAGGGAACACGGATATGCACTTTTCCGTACTGATCGTCGCCATGACAAACTGCCCAAGTTCCTCGCGAAAACGAGCCGGCAGAACAATCCTGCCCTTGGAGTCGAGTTTATGGACGTAATGGCCGAACAATCCATTTGACAAGTACGATCCCCCTAATTACCCACTTTATAACAACACTTAACACATCTCGACACAACGATATCACATATTTCCATTTTTGCAAGACCATCGGCGTCTATGCGCGAACAAAAATAAAAAAAATATAAACATATTTTATGGGAAATAGTAAGTGTGATTTCGAATCGGCAGAAGGTGTTGAAACGCCGATGCGAATTTGATTTCAATCGGGCGTTAATGGCACATCTCGCTTTATGCTTTTGATTTTAAATTGGTATGAAATTCCCTAGGGGCTATGATCCTATTATGTTATGCCAATTCCGCTATTCCACCAAGGCCGATGGTCGCGAGTTTGATGATGAGGTCCGGTCTGCGCGGTATACGCGTCATTTCGGCGTTTTTTTCAAGATAGCCTTCCAAACCGGTCAAGGCTTCGCTGACCTTTCGGCAGACTGTGGGGATCGCCCCCTCGGGTAATTTCCTGACGTAATAGCCGAGGCGCCCGCCACTCGCGACGCGGTCGCCATCCAGCCCGAAAAATTTTCTTTGCAGCGACGCGTCGTAACGCCCGAAGGCGGACAATTGCCCTGCGCAATCCGCAATAACTTCGTCGAGCGCGTGATTTTTCATGCCCCCCAAAACCCTGAGCGTGAAATAATGACAGCACTCGTGGTTCAGCCGTATCACGGCGGACTTTCTTACCCACTCGTCCTCCGTCTCTCCCGCGTCCTCCGCGCGGAGCGCGCTGTAACCCCCCTTAGCCAGAAATATTACCCTGTGACCCGCGAACATCGGGTGCTTTGCTGGGACCGTGAGAGCGTTGACGCTTGCCAGAAGTGCCCTCCCTTCGTCCTCCATGCTAAAAATCGCGGTCAATCTCTCGAACGTCCGCCTGTCCTCCGTGCTGACGACCGGAATCCTGCCGGCCGGGGTATCTTCGAGCCATACCTTCGCGCCGCGGAGCAAAGCCCGTACGTCGCCGGGGAAAGCGTCGCCCCGGCCTTCGATCCATCCGCGCCACACGGACGTGAAGTCCTCGTCCGGGAGCGGGAAGTCCTCTCTCGCCGGGGCTTTGTACCTTCGGGCCAGATATTCGTCAGCCATGATCGTGTCCATGAAATCAACCATGCGGTACCCCGTCATTCCATCGATGGGCGACCGTATCTTTGGCCGGCCCGACGAGACGTTCAGGCCGGCCAGGTTCTGGCCATAGGGTGCCCTTCCCTAGACCGGGTACGCGTTTTCCGCTATCGCTTCATCTATTCCGACGTTGACCAGTGTCTCTCTCGAGAACTTTCTCGGAAGGAAGTCACGAGCGACCTGCGGGAACATCGCGTAAGAGAGAACGTCTTCAGGCTGCGTTGCCCAAACTTCCACCTCTTTGCGGAGAGATTCCAGCTCAGGCGGAATTTTCTCTCCGGGCCGGCACGTGATCGGAGCTTCTCCCTCCGTAGCAATCTGCTGAATCTCCTTGCTTACGGGGGCAGGCGTTTTGCCGTAATACCCGAGGAAATACTGGCGCACCTCTTTAGGGATGACCTTCCAGCGCTCCCCTACCAGAACATTCATCGCGGCCTGAGTGCCAACTATCTGGCTGGTCGGCGTGACAAGCGGCGGATAACCCATCTCTTCCCTGACGCGGGGAACCTCCTCCAGCACCTCCTTCAGCTTGTCGAGCGCGTTGCCCTCCTTGAGCTGACTTTGAAGGTTGGAGTACATACCTCCCGGCACCTGATACAGCAGGATGTTGATGTCAACTCCGGAGACGCCCATAATTATGTTGGAGTACTTCTCCTTCAGTTTGCCAAAGTAATCGGCGACAGGAAGCAGTTTTTTGAGTGACAACCCCGTGTCGAGTTTCCCCCCTGAAAGCGCCGCCACAATAGATTCCGTTGCCGGCTGGCTCGTGCCCATAGCGAACGGGGAAATAGCGCAGTCGCAGACGTCTGCCCCGGCCTCCAAACCTTCGAGATATGACATCGCGGCAAGCCCGCTCGTGTAGTGGCTGTGAAGCTGTATCGGCAAATCTATCCTCGACCTGATGGCTTCTACGAGCGAACGGGCGGCGACAGGCGACAGCAAGCCAGCCATGTCCTTGATACAGATGGAGTCGGCGCCCATGTCGGCCATGTCTCTGGCCTGTTTCGCAAAGAGTTCGAGCGTGTGTACCGGGGATATTGTGTACGAGATGGCAAGCTGAAGATGGCCGCCCTCCCGTTTCACTTGATCCGCCGCGACCTCCATGTTGCGAAGGTCGTTGAGCGCGTCGAAAATTCTGACTATATCTATACCGTTTCCGATCATTCTCTTGACGAATTCTCGCACCACATCGTCCGCGTAGTGCCTGTATCCGACGAGATTCTGCCCTCTCAGCAGCATCTGGAGCTTAGTCTTCTTGATCCGGCGCCTTATCTCGCGGAGGCGCTCCCACGGATCCTCGTCAAGAAAACGCATCGCGGTGTCGAAGGTAGCGCCGCCCCACATCTCAAGAGAATGATATCCGACCTCGTCCATCGCCTCGCATATAGGTATCATGTCGCTGGTACGCAGTCTGGTAGCCATGATGGACTGATGGGCGTCGCGAAACCCTGTTTCCGTGATCCCTATGACACGTTTCGCGGTTTCCACCGGTTTTTGAGTTATTTTTTCATTTCCCGCTGCGGAACCGTTATCCGACGCGAGATTCTTTATCGGTTTTACTGACATTTAGAAAACACTCCGCACTGTACGCAACGATAATTCAACTGAATATCCCTCTTTCCCTCATATCTTTGAAAAGGAGAAGCGCCTCATCATCTGTCTCCGCCTGCTCCCTGCCCTCCGCTACCAACGCGTGGATCGTGTCGCGCGCCTCGGTCATTTCCTCAAGGCAGCCAACATTCTTATACCCATCCTCGAGCATCCTGATATCCTCGGCCTCCTCGACTCTGCCTGTGAGATATCCAAACGCAAAAACTACAACGCTCAGAAACGCGAGACGCTCGTCAGTAGCGGCCCAAAGCTCGGAGAGGATCGCGGACTGCATCATTAGCTCGTCCATGTAGTCGTCATCCTCGTCCGTATTCTCGATTTCCTCGTCGTCAAAAGCCCACATTCCGGTTATGTAAAACGCCATGTCCGGATCGAGCGAAATGGCCTGAATCACCGCGTCCGACGCCTCGCCCGACGCCCCTTCCAGCTCAAAGAGCGCGATCGCGCGGCAATACTCCCCCATCGGCGTCTCACACATATCGGCGTCGACGGCGTCAATTACCTTACTATATTCACCCTTTTCCACAAGGATCGAGTAGTAGACGATGCGCCCCGTTATATAGCACTCGCTGTCCAGGTCGACAAGCTCCTGAGCAGCTTCGAAGGCCTTGTCTTTCTCACCCTTGAAGTACAGAAACGATGAAAGATCCGAAAGCATCGAGAGGAAGAGAGAGTAGTCGTTCTCGCCCACAATCTCCTCGTGGCTTTTGATTGAAGGCCGGAGCGTGTCTATGGCCTCATAGAGGAGGTTCATCTTTTCTATTGACTCCTCGTCGTCCAGCTCCTGCCACGTCACGTACTTAGCGGCCGGGTTCTCCGGGTCTAGCTCCAAGATAGCCACCGCGAGGCTGGAACGTTTCTCCGACTCCTCCGCGGATATCATCTCCTCAATCAGGTTCTGGATCTCATCTTTATCCTTCGCGTTACAAGAATCGGCTGACATTCTCCCAATCCTCCATATCATATAAATTTAGGCGGCGTGTCCGCAAGTTTCCTGGTGAACTCGCCCACCAAGTTAGGGTCAAATTGTCTGCCCGCGCACAATTCAACGGACCTGACGGCGTCTTCAATTGTCACCACATCGCCGGTAAGCGCTAAAGCGACCATCCCTTCCACTGCGTCAAGTATCGCGACGAGCCTTGACGCGTACGGAATATCATCTCCTCTCAGTTGATTGGGGTAGCCCATCCCGTCCCACCATTCATGATGCGCGAGGATGTTTTCCGCGCCCGCCGTCAACTCCGTGATACTGCGGGCAATCCTATAGCCTGTCGCCATGTGCTGCATCGGCGGGGCGACCTTGTTTCTGTGCGGATCGCTTCTTATAATATCCAACTCGCCGGGAAAAGCCAGCAGGCCGATATCGTGATATCTGCACAGCAAACGGAACTCGTCAGGGTCATGCTTCAAATCCATATTTTCTATTACCCATTCGGCCCAGAGCGCCATTTTGGCGCAATGCCTTCCCATGGCCCCGTTCATCATACCGTGCAGCCTGTTCTCAAGTTCCTTCAGGATAACATGCCGCACTTTTTTCCCGTCATGGAGCTTGTTGGCGTACATCTCATCCTCGGCCGCTTTCATGACGTCGTTTATATCCTGCTCGGAAAAGTATTTGGTCGCGCATCCGAGAGCGACGCTCGTGCGGACGAATCCGCCCGTTTTCCACACCGCGCATGTATCTATAATATTCTTCGATTTCGCCACCGCGGCGGTTAAATCTGTGTTGGGGAGTATCATCAAAAACTCGTCTCCGCCAAGGCGGTATGCTAAATCGCCGCGCGTCGCGTTTTCAATCAAAACCGCCGCCGCCGTCCTGAGCAGTGTGTCTCCTTCCTCGTGGCCGAACGCGTCGTTTGCCAGTTTCAGGCAATTGAGATCGGCGAAAACAAGACTCAGAGGAAGATACTCCTGTTTGTCCAATATCACAAGGGCTTTTTCGCAAGCGGCTCTGTTATAAAGGCCCGTGAGCGCGTCGTGACTGCTGACGTAGCTGATCTCCTCAATCGCCCGTTTTGCCTCCGTAATGTCCTCTACTATCCCTATTGCTCCCAGAAAGATCAGATCGTCAGTACGAACCGGGCTGAATGAAACACGAACCCACATCATCTCGCTGCCGCCCGGCGTCTGAAATTGGGATTCGTGGCGCGAGCTTACGCCTATCACGGCGTCCATCGCGGCAATTTTAAAGCGTTGATATATCTTCAGCTCGTTCTCCTCAGCCAAACAAATGCCAATGACCTCGAACCGTTCGAAACCGAATATTTCAAGGAACGCGGCGTTGCAATCAGTTATGTATCCGTCGCTGTTTACGTGGACAAATCCTAAAGGGGACTCATGGAAGATTGTCCTGTAGCGATTTTCCCGCTCGGCCAGTTCCGAAACCGCTCTTGTATACCAAGTGATATCGCGGCATGTCAGGACAAGAACATCTTTTTCCCCCAGCACACACCAATTGAACCTGGTCTCCAGCAGAATTTCTTCGCCTGAAGCGCCTTTAACCGGAAAGGTCAGCGGTTTGTCTTTCACATTCTCCAAACGAACCCTGCTGAAAATCGCGTCCAAATAAACACGCGGGAAAAAATCGTCTATCGGAACTTCACCGGCTTCGTTCAAGGTTATACCAAAATAACGCTCCGCAAAAGAAGAAGCGGCGATGATCATGCGATTTTCATCGACGATTAAAAGAATTTCGTTTATATTCCTTATAAACCGCAAGTAATCGCCAGACGCCTCAAACACTGGCAATGGTTCACTGCCCCCTTCTAAAACCTACAACACGAGTCTACCATAAAATATAATAAAAAAATACGAGATCCTGGCATAAGATATCAATATAAATGAGATGTACGCGCATTGTGGGGTCGTCAACAGTTTTTCGGACAGGAAGTTAAGCAGCCAGTTTTCGGTTAATGACGTGTACCGGCTTCCACGATCCTGTGGAATATGCAGCCGGCCGGGACGCCCGCTAGGCCAAGAGTAGTAACCGCTCCGCGACACGTTTAAAAAAGAGGGCTACTTCTGAATCGCCTGAAAAATCAAAGGAGGCAAGAGGCGCGGAACGGACAGCGGCCGCACCGCTCCCGAGCCGGCGGGAAGGGGCCTGCGGCGGCGGTTTTTATGATATCTTCGACGTTTTGCGCGGTACTGTCATGTTCTCCCGAGTTCCATATCTCGCAGCCCCCTTCGTTACCAGGCCGCAGATATATGAGGCCGGCGTCTATTGGAGCGGCGGGTTCCGCGCTTCCGGAACCTGACGCAATCCGGCAGACAAGGGAATAAAAATTGACCTGCTCGCGGTAGAGTTCGTCGGGCGCGCGCTCCGCCTGAGTGATTTTCCAGTCCCTCACGTGTATTCCGCTGTTGTCCTCCCAGTACAGGTCGATGCTCCCAACGAGGTTCGCGCCGGCAAACGGTATTCTGAAAGAGAGTTCCCTTCGGAGCGCGCCGTCTTTTTCCAGTCCGCGCAGCGCCAAACATTCGTCCGAAGACGCAAAGGCGAGCAGCCAGGATCGGAGCGTCTCGCGGCCCTGTTTGGACGCGAAAACCGGCCTTAAAAACGCGGGGATGGTTCTGCGCATCCTCTCCTCCGATTTTACCGGGATGTCGCATGGAGGAAGATGACGGTTCAGGCCCTCCGGCGTCAGATCCCACCTCGAAAGTACCCAGTGAGCGAGCGAACCGAGATCCGCCCCGCCGTAACCGTCGCCGTCAGGAAGCTCCCACTTGAGTTCCCTGCCCTGTCTGTATTTAATACGATACGCCGCCGGACACCACATAAAAAGCGCGTAAGCGGTCGCCGAGAGGCTCGACAAAGACACCGCCGGAAAATCTGCAGACGCCCTAAAATGCAAAAGACTGGGACGCTCCCGCTCCGGCTGCCGCTTGGCGCGCACTCTTTCAGGGTCTGAATCCTCCGCGAAGGATACGGGAAACGGCGCGCCGTTTTTTTCATTTGCGGAGAGCAGCCAGTCGAGCCAGCTTATGCTTTTTCCGGGGGTGTTTTCACCACGTTCGCCCTGTTCGTCCCGGACGCCGCAGCAGATTAGTTTTTCCTGCGCTCTGGTCATGGCGACGTACAGGAGGCGTTCCTTTTCCTCCCTCTCCTCCGAGTCCTCAATTATCCTGTGCCACTCTGCCGTTACGGATTCTGACGTTGATCCCGGAGAGTCGCCGTCCATTAATGGAAGTGTTTTTGAGACTACTCCAAGATGACGGGAGACGGAGACCCTGCCAGTGGATTTAGGGCGAACCGCGCTTTCCATCCCCATCAGAGCGACTACGGGAAATTCCTGCCCCTTTGAGGCGTGGACGGTCTTTACCCGCACGCAATCGCCATCTTCCGGCGTTTGCGGCTCATCCGCCTGAAAGCCGCCGCGCATCGCCCTGTCAAGGTAGTCGGCGCAGGCGGAGAGGTTCCTGCCGAAGGACACCTCGTAATCCCTGGTAATCTCGACGCCGCGCAGGAGGTAGGCTAAGATGTGCGGATGCTGCGCCGGTTCATAGGCCGCAAGCCAAGACGTGTCCGTAATCAGCGACAGCAAGGCGGAGGAAGGCCCGGCCAATCTGGCTCTGCGCCGGAGTTTCATAAATCGCCGAGCGTCATCGGGGAAATCCCGCGAAATCGAATTCCACAGGGAGTAAGCGTTTTCCGCGTCGGGCGCCAAATCAAGCGACGTTCCCGGACGAAGCCCGGAGAAAGGGGACTCGGCCCAGCAGGCTAAAGCGTAATTATCGCGCGGATCGCTTAAGGCGCGAAGCGTGTTTATCATGTCGCGAACCTCGCCCCTTTTGAAATACTCCATGCCGCTCTCGAATATCGCGTTGATTCCGGCCTCTTGCAGAGCTTCCTCCAGGACACCGTAAAAAGTCCTGCTCGGGACGAGAATCGCCACGTCACCCCACCTGACCGGTCTGAAATCCATCATTTCCTTGTCCCATATCTCTTCCCCGCCGGCGGTCATCCGGCATAGCCGTTTTACCAGCCCCACGGCGAGTCTTTTGCGCTTCTCCCCCGCCGTGAGCTTCCGCAAAAACGGCGCTGTCCCCTCTCCGTCGTTTTCCTGTTCGCGCGTGAGATAGGTTTGGCCCGTATAAAGAAGGATTTCCATCGGAGGCGCGTTATTTTTTGAATTGCGATACCCCCACCAAGGCGCGTCCACGGGCGCAAGGAGCGGCTCGTAACGCAACGCCGCCGCGCCTTCGCCCGGCGAGATCACCCCGTCACGCCATATATCCCCAAAGACGGCGTTTACGGCGTCCATCATCGCGCCGCTCATCCGATAACTGCAAGCGAGCGGTATGTTACGGGCGTCAGTTCTCTCCATATACGACCCAAACAGCCTGGGTTCCGCGTGGCGGAAGCGATAAATCGACTGCTTTATGTCGCCGACCAAAAAGACGGAGGAATTGTTCGTTTCGGTTGAAAGCGCTTTAATCATGTCGTTTTGGAGGCCGTCTGTGTCCTGGAACTCGTCCACAAGCACGTGCTTGAACCTGTCCGCGTATGTGCCGGTCTCCAGAACGCGCGTGGCGCAGCGCACGAGATCCGAAAACGTCAGCCCTCCAGCGCGCCGCCTCGCAGCGTCCCAGCTCTCCCAGCCCATCGCGGCGCTGGAGAGCAGCATTTTTCTGACTAAAGCCTCCGAGTCAGGATATGGCGGCTCCCCAAAGAGCGATTCAGATATCCCAGCGGCGCCGGAAAATCTTTTTTTCCAATCGGTGAGCTTACAGCCCAGCGCGTCCTCTATACGATCTTTGAGGTTTGATTTCCCAGGGATTTTGGAGAGGCCAGCGCGGATAATATCCGCCGTGAAACGCGCCTCAGCTTCTTGTCCAAAGGGCGGTTTGGACCATCTGGAGCGCAGTTCCCGAAGGTTTTCCGAAAACACGCCCTTTCCTCCGTCCTCGAGCTCTCCGTCTATAGCCGGGAACACCTCGAACCACCAGGTATCGCTCGCTAAGCGCCAGTCCCCCGACAGCAATTTTATGACCCGGCGGCGGGCGGCGTCCTCCCTCACCGCGGCCAGCCCGAGCATATCTTTCGGAATTTCGTTCAAACTGCCGAAGACGTCACCGGACTCCTTTGCCAACGCCGCGAGCGCTTCCGCACCGAAATAATTGAGGAAGGCGACGTAGGAGGGAGATGACATGTGATCTTTTATGAACGTCCGCCACTCGTCTGACATCCCGCGGGACATTCGTTCCGGTTCGGCTGTTCTGAGGTTCCATTTATAGTCCTCCCAGAACACCGTCTGTGATGCGTTCCCTATCAGGGACGAACCGGGGTCTATGTCGAGATCGAGACCAGATTCACGGATAACGCGCAGCGCAAACGCGTGTATTGTGGATATATAGGCCTCGTCGATCCGCCCGATCGCGTCGTCAAGGTGTCCCAACCCGACGGGGTCGGAGTTTCGCCACGCTATGAGCGTACCCTTTATCCTCTCTCTCATTTCGTTTGCCGCGAGGTGGGTGAACGTGAGAGTCAATATCTCCTGAACGCGGCAGTCAGGGTCGGAAGCCAGCAGCCAGGCGAAACGTCTGGCAAGGGTATGAGTCTTGCCGGTTCCGGCGCCGGCGCTGACGACGGTGAGCTTATCGCGCGACGTTATCGCCTGCCTCTGCTCCTCCCTCTCCCCGCTCAGGAGCCGCATAAGGCTATTTCGAATCCCGCCGTCCTCAGCCATCAGATCCGCCGTCTCCGTGCCTAATCGCATCTCACAGATTCGGCGTTATCATCGGCGTTTTCGGCCGGTTCATCGTAAAAGCCAAAGCGTTCGGCGCGCCTGCATATTGAAATCCACTGACAGCTTGAACACCCGCCGGCGTCGTAATTTGCGGCAAACTTACCAGCGGCCGCGATAGAGTCTATCTTATCCATACAATCCGCCGCCTCTGACATTTTATCGTCCGGTTCAGGGTCGCGCGTCCTGGACGCGCCCTTGTAAACACTCAAGACTTCCTGCGACCAGCAGCCTCTGACCTTGCCGTCCTTGTGACCAACGTACCCGAAACCCATGACGGGGATGCCCTCCTTGGCGAGCATGACAGCATATGCCGCAAGCTGAAGGCTGTCCTTGTACAAGCCGCTCGATCCGAGTTTATAGTCCAGTATCACGGCCCCAAGTCCCTTCCATATATCAATTCTATCCGCCTTGCCCACAAACGAGACGTTCGGAAGTTCATAGGGCGGCAGCCTGTGTTCGAACAGGGTCTTTTCTCTCACGAATCCAGCCTCGTTTGCCCTCGCTTCGACCTCATCCTGCGCGAGCGCCGCCGCCGCCATAGAGTTTCGCAGTTCCGCCGTAACCGCGAGCGCCGCGCGATCGCTCAAACCGGGGTACTTGTCGTCGAGCGCTGAATTGGCGTCGTCCCACTCGGCGAGTAGGGTGGAGTGAAGTGTCCTCCGGCACTCTTTTCCCAAGCCTGCCAAGCCGGCCAAATACGCGTACCAGACCTTTTGCCAGATATCGTGGACGAGGCTGCCCTGAAAGGCGCGGTCAAAGAGTCCGGTCTCGTCCCGCGGCGGATTGAACTTAGCGATATGGCTGCACCAATAGGAAAACGGGCAATCGGCGAACTCGTCGATCGCGCTTGCCGGTACCTTTAGTTTCTGTCTTTTTGCCAGCGCGTCCCGCACTTTCAGGATCGCTGTCCTCGGGAATCCGCCGCGGCGCGTACGATCCTGCGGGGACGCGGCTCGAGGGTCGGACGCGCCGGTTATTTCGCCGGCGATGAACCAGTTAGATGACGCTGACGTGCCAGCCGGGTCATCAGCGAATAAGGACGTGATAAATGGAGAATCATCCTGTGCTCTGCCCTGCGAATCCAGCTCCGCCCTCGCGGTCACAGCCGCCGTCTCTCCGAGCGAGAGCAGGCGGCGAAACAAAGCCTCCTTCTGCTCCCGTTTTTCACGCATTGTCGGGAGGTGTACGAAAGTGTCCGACTCGCCAGAATCCTCCGAATCCGTGAGTTTATTGACGCCGTTCCTGAGGGACGAGTCCAGCATAGGCTGTTCGGCGGCGGATCCTGGGTATCGGGATGGGTCCGCGTCCGTCATTATCCAGAGTTTATGTGAGACGAGCACAGGGGGCGGGGAGTCGTAAAGCGAGACTGCGCCGTTCAATGGCTGTGCGAGCGCGGTCGCCGCCTCCTGTGACCAGTCAGACAAAAAACCTATGGCGTCCGAACCACGGAATCTCACCCGTCCGGCCTCTCCCAGAGGCGGGGTGAGTTCGGAGAGCGCCTCGATCTTCTGCTCCAGCTCTAACCGCGACGACGCAAGCGCCCTGACCGCGAAATCGACGCTCTCGTCGTCTCCGGCTTCCGCCGCAAGACACCCCTCCCAATCCGGGCCGCACAGTTCGCCGAGCGCCCTCAAAAGCTCCTCCGGCGTGTGTCCGCCCTCCTCGTCGATATACGCGCAGAAGGCCGCCATTCTCTCTAAGAGTAGCAAACTGCCCGGATCGTTAGCGACGGCGTTTCGCCAAGCGTCGAGGCCTTCCGGTGGGAAGCAGGACATCCGCTCCGGCGCGAGGCGGACGTCCTGCCCGAGATCAGGCCCATCGAGTGAATCAGCGTACTTTAAACCACGCGCGCCTACGGTTTGCAAAAGGAAAGATGTACGTCTGGCCGGCCAGTTGAGCGTGTAAGTTTCCCACGCTCGTTTGGCAAGCTCGATGATGCCTGTCTCCAAGACACACGTCTCCGAGCGCGACTGATGAGGCACGCCGTACTTTTCGAGCGCCGAAGCCAAAATAGGCAGACCTTCGCGCGGGACGAGGATTCCAATATTTTCGTATGCCATGTCCGCTTCGAGACAGACGCCAGTGGACGCCAAGTTCGAAAGCGCGTCCCAAAGCGCGCCGTGACCGCGCGAGGACACGGCGATCTCGCTTGCTATGCGATCGTACTGCGCGTAAGCGTCTCGCGCCTTCAGGGTGATTATCGCGGCGCATCCGGCGTCAAGGGGTTTTACGTCGTCGCCGAGCTGCGCGGATATGTCGTGAAAACCGTCAAGGCCAGTCCGCGGCGTAAAATACTCCATCTTTTGACCGCGAGCCCGAAGCGTCTTCACCAGCTTTAGCTGTGAACCGGTAAAGGAGAGAAACCCCACCCAACATATTACAGTCCCGTCCAGAACGTCAGGAAGACCGGAACTGACCAAGCCGCAAAGGAGCGAGGGGATTTGGGAGTTATCGGCAAGGCCGTTCGATTCAAGATACAGAAGGTAATCCGTATAGAGCCTGTACAGCAGATTCCCATACGGGTTTTCAGCCTGCCCCTGTCCGTCAATCCCCTCAAGGAGATTGTCCGGCGTTACGCCCTCCAACAGGAGTTCACGAATCGCTCCGCTCAGGATATCGATAAATCCTCTCCTGCGTACCCCGTTCGGAATGTGAACCTCCTGCGCCTCGAGCTCTTGTATATTGGAATCAGTCACGTATTTCAATATCAGCCTGTGATCCGGCGGGTCTATCTGCCTCCGAAGCTCAGCCTCTGGAACGAGCCGCGCGTACATTTCCGACCAGCTCCAAATATCCGGCCTTTCACCGAAAAAACCCCGCTCCGTCCCTAGCATATCCATCAGCGAATCGGCGGAGGAGAGGGACGGAAGCATATAGATAATCCTCGTCCCTCCCGAATACGCAAAACGCGCTTTGAACTCCTTGAGCGCCGGTCCGAGGGCGCTCAGCTTGGTATAACCGTACAGATCAATCCTCCATGTCCGGGCAGCAGCGCCACTCGTCGTAAGCCTTCAATTCTTCCAGAGTCTCGTCCATAACTATGTTTTCGACTCGCTTAGCCATTCTCCGGCCCACCTCTTCGGCGCGGGTGGCGGCAAACATCTCGGCCGCGCCGGATTTGACAGCGCCGGCAGGCGCCATGTCTTCCATAAGGCCCTCAACAAATTCCGATTTTAAGTCCATCCGCAGGAAACCCCAGGGAGCGTCTATATACTGCAAAGAGCTGTCCCTGCTGTTGATGGTCGTTTCTTGGATAAAAACGCCGTTCTCGCCGTACCTCGCCCGCATCTCGAGCAGATAGTTGTTGGCGTCGGACTCATTGTCGTAAGCGCTCACGTTCGGGCGGCCGTCCTCGTCTTTGATCGTAACGACTATCCATATCTTCTCTTCTCCTCGTTCGTACATAATAACACCTCCCAGATTTTAAAAAATCTAATCCGTACCGGGCCGGATGAGCCGGTCAATCGGAGATAAATGGGTTTATAAGCGCCCCAATGCCGTCTATTTCCACCTCTACCCTGTCGCCGGGCTTTACTCGTCCGACTCCGGCGGGCGTCCCGGTGGCTATTACGTCACCCGGTTCGATGGTGGCGAATCCGCTGATATAAGATATTATCCGGCTCACGGGAAAGATCATGCTGGAAATCATATCCTGCTGCATGACGTTCCCGTTCAGACGGGTCGTTATTTTTGTATCGTCCGGAAGTCTTTCCGTCACCAATATAGAGGGGCCAAAGGGCCCGAAGGTATCGAAACCTTTCGCCCTTATCCAATGATTGTCTGTCTGTAGATCGCGGGCAGTCACGTCGTTGTAGCACGAATATCCCTTGACGTACGACAGCGCCTCGAACTCCGAAATATTGCGCCCCTTTCTGCCGATTATCACCGCGAGTTCTCCCTCATAATCCACGCGGCCCGCCCACTCTGGAACGCGGACAGGGTCTCCGCTCCCGATGACGGTGGTTCGCGGTTTCATAAATATCAGAGGCTCGCGCGGCGGTTCGTGTCCCATCTCCCTCATATGGCTGGCGTAGTTCACTCCGACGCACCATATTTTCGTTGGGATGATCGGAGGCAAAAACTTTATATGGTCGACCGGGAAACTCATCCTCATATCCGATAGATCGCCAAAGAGATCCCCCTCGACTATATCGACCATATTCCCTCGGACGACGCCGTTGTATACCCTCGCGTCAACGCTGAAGCGGCAAAATTTCTTTAAATTTTTCTTGGGATCCATCTAAACGACATCCTTTTTCTTTATTATTTAAATTAGAAAACAAATGCCTAAATAAATTGCGGCGCAACTACAGACTGGCAAAAGCCCTCTCAATTCTGGACAAGCCTTCGTTTAAAGCGGCCCTCGGGCAGCCGATGTTCATGCGGGCGAACGCGCCGTAATCCTTGCCGTAATCGACGCCTGGATTGAGAGCTACAAAAGCCTTTTGTACCAGCGCGTTTTGAAGTTCTTTGCCGTCCAGACCGTAATCCCTGAAATCAAGCCATATCAAAAAGGTTCCCTCCGGGCGCGTCATCTTCACCTTTGGCATCCGTTCCCGGAAAAACTTTTCGGCAAAATCCACGTTGCCCTGGAGGTACGCGACGAGGCTGTCGAGCCACTGTGCGCCATTCCTGTAGGCTGCTTCAAGAGCCGCGTGGCCCATCATGTTTATGTTGGCGCAGTGTACTGACTGGAGAGCTTTTTCCATCCGTTTCGCGATTTGCTTATCCTTTGACAGCCAAGCCGAGGCGCAGAGCCCCGCCAAATTGAATGTCTTGCTCGGCGCCATAAAAATCAGGGACGTCGGCGCTGATTCCGGCACAGCGAGTTGGAGCGGGATATGCTTTGAACCGCTGTAGACTACGTCGTGATGAATTTCGTCGCAGAGTATGACGATCCCCCGCTTTGCGCAAATTTCAGCCAGCCGCGTCAGTTCCTCACGCCGCCAGACCCTGCCTACGGGGTTGTGCGGACTGCAGAAGATCATCGCTTTCACGTTTGGCGTAAGCACCTCGATAAGGTTGTCGAAATCCATCTCGTAGCCGTCTTCCGTCTCGATCAGCGGGTTCTCGACGACGACTCTGCCGTTTTTTCTGATGATAGAGAAGAACTGAGGGTAAACGGGCGTCTGAATCACCACCCCGTCACCCGGCTCGGTGAATTCCTGCACCGCGATGCTGAGAGACGTTATGATGCCGGGCGAAAAACGTATCTCCGAAGCGTCCGCGCTGAAGCCATGCCTTGTCTCTAGCCAGTTCGCGACTGACTCTCGCGCGGAATTAGTCATGACGGGATAGCCGAACACACCGGACTCGATCTTATCGCGCAGCGCTTGAACAATCTCGGGAGCGGCCTTGAAATCCATATCGGCGACCCAATACGCCAGCAGGTCGCCCCTCCCGAAAACCGAGGCCATTTCATCCCACTTCTCGCAATCGGTTCCTCTTCTGTCAATTAAAGTGTCAAAATCATAAACCACAGAATCTCCTCCAAATCCGCAAAATTAACATAGAATTATGCATATAGAGATACTACCAAATAAACGCCGTTCAAAGCAATGGGAATCGGCTTAATTGTAAATTGCCTCCGCTTTCAAGAACATCTTTGCGCTCTTTCCAGTCGGGCATCAGCGTTGACAGCAATTCATAAAACTTCTTTGAGTGATCCGGGTGCAGGAAGTGAATGAACTCGTGCATGATAACATATTCAATGCAACTAAGAGGCGCTTCTATCAACCTTTTGTTCAGCGTTATGACGCCCCGTTTCGGTTGACAGCTTCCCCATCGCGACGACATATCACGCAGTATAAGAGATGGCATAATGACTCCGTGTTTGCGAAATATAGGATATATTTTATCAATGATTTGTGGAAAAGTCTCCCGACATTGCGCATCGTACCACCGCATTATCTGTTTTGATTTTGCCTCAATGTCATCAATATTAGGAACGGTCAGATACAGATAAACGCCATCCGCGGTAACTTCA
>JAISYM010000037.1 GCA_031269875.1 Synergistaceae bacterium | reverse complement strand
GCCCACACGCAGCCGGAAATCATCGCCGTCACCATTGCCGCCGCCATCATCGCGGCCGTCATGTTCGCCGCGGACTGGCGGCTGGCGCTCTGCCTGCTGGCGCCGGTCGCCGCCGCGCTGGGGCTGCTGGCCCTGGTGTTCGTGCTCTGGCGCGATATGATAGCGCGGTATAATCAGGCGACGAAAGAAATGGCTGAGAACCTAATGGAATATATCGCCATCATGCCGGCGGTCAAAGCCTTTTCCAAATCGGAGAACAAAAGCGAGACGCTGATTTCTTACATCAAAAATTATGTCAGGACCATGCGCCGCATGATCCTTGGCGTTTCCGTACCGCAGGGCGTCGTGATAACGGTCCTGCAAACGGGCGTGTTCCTCGTGATTGTCCGCGGGCTTTACCTGCTGTCGGACGGCGGGCTTTCCGTTACGCGCTTTGTGCTGGGGCTGGTGCTGTCCGTCGCTTTTTCGTCCGCGATGATGAAATATATGACCTACGAACACGCGGGCATAGTGCTGAACCGCTCGGCGGCGAATATCGCCGGCATCACGGGCGAAAAACCCGCCGATGAATTTCCCGGATCGGCGCTTGAAAACGGCGATATCGTCCTGGAAGATGTCACGTTCAGCTACGACGGGCGCGGGAACGCGCTCGAAAAAGTGAGCGTTACTTTCCGGCGCGGCGAAGTCAGCGCAATCGTCGGAGCCTCCGGCTCCGGCAAATCCACGATTGCCAGCCTGATCATGGGCTTTTGGAAAACGGGGCGCGGAAGGGTCACAATCGGAGGGAAAGACATCGCGGGCGTGAGCGAGGCTGAATTATCCAGGCTTATATCCATCGTCCAGCAGGAGAGTTTTCTGTTCAACACATCCATCGCGGACAACATCGCGATCGGCCGGCAGGGAGCGAGCCGGGAGGAGATTGTGAACGCCGCTAGGAGAGCGTGTATTCACGACATGATCGCCGCCTTGCCGAAGGGATATGACACAAATGTTGGTGAAGCCGGGGCGAAGCTGTCGGGCGGCGAGAGACAGCGTATCGCCATCGCGCGAGTGATCCTGAAAAACACGCCCGTGATCATATTGGATGAGGCCACGGCGGCGATTGACCCTTACAACGAACATTTGATTCAGGAAGCGATTACGAACATGTCCCGAGGCAAAACGCTGATTGTCATCGCGCACCACCTGTCCGCCATCAGGGGTGCGGACTGGATTATCGTCATGGACGGAGGCCGCGTCGCCGGAGCCGGGAAACACGAGGAGCTATCCGAAAGCTGCCCGCTGTACGCGGAAATGCTCGCGGCGCAGGACGCTGTGGATAATTGGGAGATCAAGGCGCATTTCGGCTGCGGAGTAGAAGCGTAAATGTTCCGGAAAATTCTTTCCTTCACGACCACGACGGGCAAGGCGTTTATTGTCACGGCGGCGATAAGCCTGACACTCGGGGAGCTGCTTTGGGCCGGTCTCATCTATATGGCGGTGAACGCCCTTTTCGCCGTCATGTCCGGTGGCGCGGCGGATATGGGGCGGCTGGCCGCCGCTGGCGTCATCCTGCTTCTGGCGAAAACATGTTTCACGATTCTCGCGGATTTGACCAAGCACTGCGCGGGCTTCGACGCGGTGGAAAACGTGCGCGTGCGCCTAATCCGCAAGCTGAAAAAATTATCGCTCGGATTTTTTACACAAGAACGCCTGGGAGAACTCAGTACCGTGATTCACAAGGACGTGGACAGCCTGGAGAGCATGGTCGGACATTTCCTGTGCGTCATGTGGAGCGATATCGCGGTCGCCGTGATTGTGGGCGGGTGGCTGTTCGCCAAAAGCCCGGCCCTTGGGCTTTGTATGGTTTCGCTCCTGCCGTTCGCCGTAGCGAGCCTTATGTCAGGTTTACGCGAAAGCTCCGCGGCGCAGACGAGGACGAACGACGATTTGGCGGACATGGTGAGCCTGTTTGTCGAGTACGCCAAGGGTATCCCATTGATGAAAGCGTTTTCCGAAAACAGCGCCTTCGCCCGGAAGCTCGGGGAGAGCGTCGAGAAATTCGGCGACAGCAGTGCGAATCAGGCCAAAGTGATCGCTGGTTATACAGGACGCTTCGGCGTTTTCTTCGAGCTGTCCTCGGCCATCATGCTCGTAGTTGGCGCGCTTTTCCTGCACAGCGGGAAGGTCGGCGGAGACGTGTTTTTGTACTTTGTCATCTTTTCTAGTGTTTTTTATAAACCGTTCTCCAAAATGGAGCTGTATTTCCTGGAATTTGTGAAAATCAAGGACAGCTGCCGCCGCGTGACGAGGGTTTTAGAGACTCCCTCCGTGCCAAATCCCCCAAACCCGCGGGACGCGAACGCGTTCGACATTGACTTTGAAAACGTCTCTTTTTCTTATGACTCCGTCGGGGAAGGGGATTTTTCCCTGCGGAACATCAGCTTCCATATACCGCGCGGGCAGATGGCCGCGCTTGTCGGGCCGT
Organism: Synergistaceae bacterium; assembly: GCA_031269875.1. Lineage (GTDB taxonomy): Bacteria > Synergistota > Synergistia > Synergistales > Synergistaceae > JAIRNC01. The sequence continues at coordinate 6,732 of JAISYM010000037.1, read as the reverse complement.
CCGGCTCCGGCAAGACGACTATCGCGAATCTTCTGCTACGCTTTTGGGACGCGCGGGACGGCGGCGTCAAAGTCGGCGGAGTCGACATCCGCTGCATGGATTATGACGATTTACTCGATCACATCAGCATCGTCATGCAGAATGTCTATCTTGCCTCGGGCAGTATTTTGGACAATATCAAGCTCGGCAAGAGAGACGCGGCGCGTGAAGAAGTGATCGCGGCGTCGCGGCGCGCACAGATTCACGACTTTATCGCCGGCCTGCCGAACGGCTATGACACTATCGTCGGGGAAAACGGGGTGGGCTTGTCGGGAGGGCAGAAACAGCGCGTTTCCATTGCCCGCGCGTTTTTGAAGGACGCGCCGATTGTCGTGCTGGACGAGATTACCAGCAATGTCGACCCGGTGAACGAAACGAAAATTCAACGCGCCTTAAGCGAACTGGCGAAAAACCGTACAGTCCTCGTTATCGCGCATCATCTGCGCACGGTGCGCAGCGCCGACCAGATTTTTGTATTTGACAGGGGCGAAATCGCGGAGAGCGGCAGGCATGAAGATTTAATGGCGAGGGGAGGTATTTACGCACGCCTGTGGCAGTCACAGGAACAGGCAAAAGGCTGGCAAATAGCGTAAACGTAACGATTGTCAACACTATCTATCCATCCTGGGTTGATCTCCTCCACTTGACATGGACGCGGCTTCGCGGTACTTGATTTTTTTTTATAATTTATGATATAGTTCTCGTCAAGCAATAATTGATTCGTCTGAACTATTGGCATGTTGTCGTGACTAGGGATCACGAGTTGTGTGTTATATAATTTTCAACATATTGGCGATAAGTTAGAGGGCGTTTTATGTCCGCTTATGGCAGGCTTTTGTGTTTTTATACGGAAATGCAATTGCGTTGCATGTAAAATCAATTTAACGTGACGTGGATTTTGTCAATCGCAACAACCGAAGTTTGGTTTTTACGGTTTCCAGGGTAAGCAGTGAAGTTTATTTCTTTATAGCGGCGGAAGAGTGTATTTCCAAAAATCCAAAATCATATTTGGAGGAGTGTGATTTTTGTGGATTTAATCAACAGCCATCCCGTGCTGGATTTTTCTCACGGGAGGAAGGTGTCCTTTAGCTTCGATGGCAGGGACATGGAAGGATTCGAGGGCGAACCTATAGCGGTTGCCCTTCACGCGAACGGGGTGCGAGTTTACCGCAATACCCCCGAAATGAAGCGGCCGAGGGGGTTTTTCTGCGCGATAGGAAAGTGCAGCTCGTGCTTCATGGTGGTCGACGGCGTTCCTAACGTGCGCACGTGCGTGACTCCGCTCGTGCGCGGCATGAAAGTGGAGACTCAAAACGGGCGCGGCACGGTGAGCCTCCTCGAGGGAGAGGTGTCTTAGCATGAGAGAGTTTAAGCCTGACGTGCTTGTCGTCGGCGGAGGGCCGGCCGGTTTGTCGGCGGCCGCGGAGGCGGCGGGCGCGGGAGCGGATGTTTTGATAGCGGAGGGGGATCTCCACCTTGGAGGCCAACTGGTCAAGCAGTCGCATAAGTTTTTCGGGAGCAAGGATGAGTTTGCCGGTACCCGCGGTTTTGAAATAGCGCGCATACTGCGCGAGGAGATAGCGCAGTACGGCGATAGAGTGAGTACGATGCTCAATACTACCGTAAGCGGTTACTATCCGGATGAGAAACTGGTGACAGCGATGATCGGCGAGGAGGAGTACGTCCACATTTCTCCTCAAAGGATAGTCCTTGCCAGCGGCGCGCAGGAGCGTCTCATCCCATTCCCCAATAACGACCTGCCCGGGGTGTACGGCGCGGGCGCGGTGCAGACTCTTATGAATGTTTACGGAGTCGTGCCCGGCAAAAGGGTTCTGATGGTCGGCGCAGGAAATATCGGCCTCATTGTAAGTTATCAGCTTCTGCAGGCCGGAGTCGAAGTGGCCGCGATACTCGAAGCGATGCCGAGGATCGGCGGTTATTGGGTACACGCCGCCAAGGTGAGACGCCTCGGCGTCCCGATACTTCTCAGGCACTCAATCGTCAGGGCTCTGGGCGACAGCGTCGTTACCGGCGCCATGATCTGCGAGCTGGATGAAAAGTTCAGCCCGACCGGGGAGGCCTGGAAGGTAGACTGCGATACGATATGCCTTGCGGTAGGCCTCACTCCGTCAAATGAGCTGCTCTGGCAGGCGGGCTGCAAGATGAAGTATGTGCCTTTTCTCTGCGGTCACGTTCCCTTCAGGGACAAAAATATGAGGACATCCAACGCCGATATATGGATGGCGGGCGACGTCTGCGGCATTGAGGAGGCAAGCGCGGCCATGATAGAGGGGCGCATCGCCGGAATGAGCGCGGCGGCTTCCCTTGGATTTAAAGTCTCATCTGATAATTTTGAACAATATCAAACAAGGCTCGGCAATCTCAGAGCCGGCGAGGTGGGCGAAAAGATCCGCCTTGGAGTGTCCGATGTGATGGTTGACGGATGGGAGGCGAGCGCCTGATGAATGCGCCAAGGAGCTTTGAGAGCGGCGTCTTGACAGACGAGCGGCCCGGCGCGGTGAAGCCGCCGGAGGATCTGTGGAAGAAACATAAGGGCGGGCTCGTCATAGTCGAGTGCCCCCAGCGCATACCGTGCAACCCATGCAATACGTCATGTCCCAGCGGGTCTATCGTTCCATTCTCCGATATAAACGACGTGCCACAAGTCGATTACGCCAAGTGTACCGGATGCGCGCTCTGCGTAGCTAAATGCCCGGGGCTCGCGTGCTTCGTGGCCGACCTCACCTTTGGAGATAGAACGGCGCTGATGAAGCTCCCTTATGAGATGCTTCCCGTTCCGGCAAAGGGCGATCAGGTAGCGTGTCTCGGCAGGACGGGAGAAACTGTATGCGAGGGCAGTGTGGAGAACGTGACGGAGCCTCTCAGGGATCGCACAAGGGTGATACATGTCAGCGTGCCGGCGGATAAGGTAAACGACATTAGAGCAATAAGGGTGGTGTGAGCGATGAAAGAGGACGACATCATTGTATGCCGCTGTGAAGAGATAACGCTTGACGAAATTCGCTCCTGGATTGACAAGGGTTATCGGCATTTCGACGAACTGAAACGGGTACTCCGGGTCGGCATGGGACCGTGTCAGGGGAGAGGCTGCCGCGACATTATATTGCGAGAGCTTGCGAGAGCCACCGGAGAACCGCTCGATAAGATCGATCCGGGGACAATCCGTCCGCCGGTCAAGCCCATTAAACTTGGACTCTGTGCCTATGGTAAGGAGGCAGCCTCCGTATGAGCGAGAACAAAGAGGCAAACAAAAAGAGAACAGCGGACGCCATCATAGTCGGAGGCGGTGTTCACGGCGCCTCCGCCGCGTATCACCTGGCAAAAGAGGGAATCAGCGTCGCCCTCTTCGAGAAGGAATATCTTTCATCAGGGGGATCGGGGCGCAGCGCGGCAGGTTTGCGCCAGCACTTCGGCACGGAGGTCAACTGCCGCCTCGCGAAATACAACCTCGAATGTTTCCCGACCCTCCAAGAGGATCTCGGAGGGGAACTGGATTTGGAGTTTACTCAATGGGGCTACCTTTGGGTTGCCTATACAGATGAGAGCATGACTCAGCTCAGGAAAAACGTCGCGCTGCAGCAGAGCCTGAGCATTCCCTCCGAAAACCTGACGCCGGAGGAGATGAAACGCCGCTGGCCGTATCTCAATGTCGATCGCATGATCGGCGCCGCTTTTTGCGCAAAGGACGGACACATTAACCCTCACACACTGACAATGGCTTACGGACGCGCGGCGGAAAAACTTGGGGCCAGGGTGATGACCTACACGCCGGTCGAAAAGCTCCTGGCGTCCGGTGGGAAGATAACCGGAGTCGTGGCCGAGGGGGAAGAGTGGAGCGCCCCAAGGGTTCTGCTCACCGCGGGCCCCTGGTCTACCCCGCTTGCGGCTACGGTTGGAGTGGATCTGCCGGTCACGGCGGAGAGGCACAACCTGCTCGTAACGGAGCAGATAGAGCCGTTCAACTGCCCCATGACGCTCTGTCTCGACGACGGGGCTTACTTCAAACAGGTTCCCAACGGGAGCTTTTTCTTCGGCAGGGATGACCCGGACGAGCCCAAGACGATGGAGTCAGGGAACAGCGCCAAATTCCTGGAGGGGGTGACAAAGAGCGTCCTTCAGCGCATCCCCGCTCTTAAGGGCGTCAGGGTCGTCCACCAGTGGTCCGGCCCATACGACGTGACCCCGGACCATCAGGCCGTGATCGATTGGACGCCCCTCGATGGGTTGTGGGTGAACTGCGGTTGGAGCGGGCACGGCCTCCAGTTCGGGCCGAGCGGCGGAAGGCTCGCCAAGGAGATGTTCATGGGCGAGAAGACGTTTGTCGACATCCACAACTTCCGGCTGAGCCGCTTCGAAGAGGGCGACCTTTTTATGGAACCGGCGTTCATATAGGGTTGAGATCATGACGGTCTACAGGATAAAGAGCAAGTCCAGGTCATGGGACGGAGAGCCTATAGGCATACTCATTCTCGACGCCGCGTATCCCTGCATACCAGGCAACGTCGGGAACGCCACCACCTATGATTTCCCCGTGCGCTACAAGGAGGTAAAGGGATCTTCGATCGAGCGCCTGTTGGGCGAGCGAGACCCTGCCCTGCTCGAACCGTTCATCCAGGGCGCGAAGGAGCTGGAGGCCGAGGGGGTGGGGGCCATAACGGGCGCGTGCGGCTTTATGGCGCTCTTTCAACCGCAGGTGGCGGCCGCCGTCAATGTGCCGGTCTTCCTGTCGAGCCTGCTTCAGATCCCCTTTATACGACAGACGCTCAAGCCGGGCCGGAAGATAGGCGTCGTGTCAGCCAACGCGAGCGCGCTCACGGACGAACATTTCAGAAACGTCGGGGTTTCGCCCGATACTCCGCTTGCCGTCTATGGCATGGAGGATCAACCGGAATTCAGCTCATCCGTCCTGGAGGAAAAGGGTACGCTCGACTCCGCCAAAGTGGAGGAGGAGATACTGTCGGTAGTGGGAAGGATGATCCGTGAGAACCCGGAGGTCGCGGTCATCGTGCTGGAGTGCAGCGACCTCCCGCCATACGCGCACGCCGTCCGGATGGCGACCGGTTTGCCCGTGTTCGACTTCACTACGATGATAAGGCACGTCAAGAACGCGCTGGTTCCCGCGCGTTACGAAGACGGCTACATGTAAAGCGGAGGGGGTGACGCCTGAAAAAAAGATCAATGCGCGCATAGCCACGTTTTTGGGAACATATTTCCTTAAGAAGGAGGTTATGGAATGTCAGAGATCAAAAAAGGCGGAGATCAGTTCGCCAGCAGATGGGGTCTATTGTGTACGATACTTGGAATGGCTGTCGGGACCGGTAATATCTGGAGGTTCCCGCGAGAGGTCGCCAAAAATAATGGCGGGGCTTTTATAATAGCGTGCTTTATCGCGATTTTCCTCTGGGCGGTGCCGCTGATTACAGCCGAATCCGTCTTTGGCAAGAAGACGCGCATGGCGAACGCAGGGGCGTTCAAGGTCCTGCTCGGTGACAACTTTACCTGGCTGGGCGCTTTCTGCGGCATGGTCTGCATCATGATAGGCGCTTACTACGGAGTGGTCCTGGGATGGGTTATGAAGTACATAGCCCTGATAGCCACGGGATTTCTCGGCCAGATCGCCTCATCGGCGGACAGCATCGCGCTCACGACGCAGGTCTGGAACGACTTCGCGATGACGGCCACGCGCGAAGTGGATCCCGTCCCCGCGTGGCAGGCCGCTTATTGGTTCTGGGGCGCTATCATAATAGCCTCTGTGATAATCTATCGCGGAGTGCAGGGCGGCTTGGAGACCGCCAACAAAATCATGATCCCGGCTGTTTTCATTTTGCTCATCGTATTAGTCGGGCGCGTGGTAATGCTCCCTAAGGCTATCGCTGGCCTGGAGTACATGTTCCACATCGAATGGGGCGACTTCCTGAAACCTAGAATGTGGCTCAACGCTTTCACCCAGGCGGCGTGGTCCACGGGCGCGGGGTGGGGCATGTTCCACGTGTTCTTCGTCTACTCGGCGAAGGACGAGGACGTACAGCTCAACGCCTTCACGGTAGCGTTCGGGGATACATCCGCCGCGATGCTGGCGGCAATGGTCGTCCTTCCCGCCGTCTACGCGCTCGCCCCGGATCCCGCGGCTGTCATGGGCAGCGGCGCGAACGGTCTCACGTTCATCAACCTTACGAATCTTTTCGCGAACACGCCCGGCGGTACCCTGATGGCGGTGTTCTTCTTCCTCGCTCTCTTCTCGGCGGCGTTGAGTTCGCTCATCGCGATGGTGGAGCTGGGATGCCGCAACCTGATGGACATGGGCTTCACCCGCGCGATGGGGACATTGCTGACCGCGGTGTTCTTCCTCATATTCGGCACGTTCTCGGCTTTGAACAATAACGTGTTTGAAAACCAGGACATGGTGTGGGGCGTCGGCCTCCTCGTCGTCGGCCTCTGCTATGCGTTCGCGGCGTGGAAGTACGGTATCGACAAGCTGTGGGACGATGACGTGAACCCCTGCTCCGACATGCACGTGAAGTGGATGTGGACGTCGCTGTACCTCTTCCCCCTGCTCTTCCTGTTCGTTTGGGGCTGGTGGATGTATGACGCGGCGACCTGGTATCCCGGCGAGTGGTATAAATTCTGGCCGATCACGAAATACGTCTACACGCCCGGCGCTATGGTCGTGGA
>JAISYM010000096.1 GCA_031269875.1 Synergistaceae bacterium | reverse complement strand
TTTATGACTATACAATTGTTTCAGGAAAGAGATGACGGACCGACGAACGAACGCAGCGAATTGGCGTCCGACATGGATGTCGGGCGAGCGAATCAGCTCAGGACAGAGGTGTATGAGCGATCCGATTCGCGGAGTGAGTCGCCGGCCCGTCATCTCGGGTTCATCATTATGAGACAATTGGATAGTCATATTTTGTTTTGCTTTTATTTTGCTGACGACGTGGTATTATCGGTATGAAAAAATACGAATATTGCAGTCGCACTACCGGAGGAGGGTTTCAATATGAGGGAGAAGAACTGGGGAAAGATTACCGACTTGGAGACGCTGGACGCTTCGGCGCTGGCGCCCGATATCACGAAGCGCAATATATACGCGCCCGACTCCTTCTGGGGGGATTACGTGATGAGGCATTTCATCGTCCCGGAGGGCGCTGAGGTCCCCATTCACTCGCACGAGTGGGATCACCTGACGCTGTCGCTCGGCGGGCACGGCGAGGTTGAGGTCGACGGTGAGCATTACGACCTGGAAAACGGCAACTGGGCAAGGGTACCGGGCGGAACGCTGCACTCCTTCCGAAACATCGGCAAGGGCGACTTCACATTCATCTGCATCGTCCCCACTAGAGGCGACCCGCACGCGAAAAAAATCAGCATGAGGGCGGAACGCAAGAGGAAAAAAGAGGCGGAAGAGAAGCCGGCGTCATAAAAAGAACGGCCGCGAAATTTCTTACCGGCGTTTCCCCGGCGTTCACTTTAACTATCGCCCGCGACGTGAGATAATAACTGGGTAAATTATCTTGCTTGGAGGATTGGTCATGATCGCGAAGATTACCGAAATAGAGGGAATTATCGACAAGCTCGAAAGCGTAATTATCAAGCTCCGGGATGAGCGGGACCGGGCTGTGGACGAACTCTCGGCCGCAAAGAAGGCGCTTGACGATAGGGAACTCGAGCTGCTGCAGATGGACGAGGAGATGCAGCGCGAGGCGGCGCGTTTCGAGGACGAGCGGAACATGATAAAACAGGAACGCGACGATGCCGGCGGACGGTTGGAGAAACTTGCCTCGCGCATCCGTGAACTCGTCTCGTTTCTGCCGGAGGGCGGCGCCGTTCCGGCGCAGAGCGTCATCCCAACCAATACCACCATTAATTTCAGCGAGGACTGACTCCCGTCCGGTTTCAACCGGACGCCGGTTTATATGGGGGAGTGTTTACGCTGACATTGATATCTTTTAAGGAAACGCTGATTGATTCGCCCAAACGACACTTTTGCCATTTGGGAAGCCGGACGCCGCAAGGGTTTAAATCTTCACCCTGCGGGCATCTAACAATAAATCAGCATTCCGTTAACTTTAGGCACTTGATTGCCAATCGGATTAAACCGCAAAGCGAGGCAAAAAGATGGAGAGACGCTCCATTCCGCTCCTTGTCGGAAATAAAACGTACCCTCTCCTGACATCGCTCGACGATGATAAACTGAGGGTCGTTTACGGTGTGTTAAAGGACGCTATGGCTTCCACTCCGCAGGCCTTCGAGCAGGATCAGAGGCTGTTTATCGCTTGTATACAGCTCGCCGACGCGCTTGTCAACGCGTCGGCGCGGCTGGATGGTATATTGGGCGCTCTCTCAGGCTCGGGCGGTGAGAAGAAAAGGGGGAATCCAGAAGGATGAACATCGTCGATATGGCGTTTCTCCTCATCGGGGCTTTCCTCATAGTACGCGGCGCGTTCAGAGGCGCGTCCGGTGAAATCTTCTCCCTCCTGAGCGTCGTCGGAGGGTTTTACTGCGCGACCGCTTTTTATGCCCCGGCCGCCAGGATGCTGTCGGAAAGGCTCGGCTTAAATCACTTGATAGCGACGGGCCTCAGCATGATAGCCATCTTCCTGATAGTGAGCCTCGTCTGCGCCGCCGCCGATAAGATCATAAAAAAAATACTCAACGTCTCGCGGCTCTCGCTCGCTGACAAACTCGGCGGGGCCGCGGTCGGCCTCGTGAAGATGTACGTGTTGGCGCTCTTAGCGCTTGTCGCCGGGATGATAATTTCGCCCGTCACTGGCGGCACCTGGATCAGCGGAAGCAAGACGCTCACCGCGACAGCCCGCACATGGCCGTTTGTCTCCCCGGCACTGAACTCGCTTGGGCTTCTGCCGGACTTGGCTCTGCTCAAGGACGAGGCGCGCGGATATGTCATCAAACAGGCGGCCGGCAGCCTTTACGGGCCGGAAACAAACTTCGGCTCGCTCCTCCCGGCGAGTTCGGACATCACCTCCCGGGATATTGAGGAACTTCAATCGGCCCTGTCCCGTGACTTTCCGATAAGCTCATCAAAAAACCAGATGCTCAATTTTTTCCTCAAGTGGGACGACTGACGCCGGTTATTTATGAAGATAGACGATTCCGCTTATAACTCTCTTGAACTGGCCAAGATACTGGGCATCATAAGGCGCGACTGCCGAAGCGACCTCGGGGCGGAGCTGCTCTCCTCGATGAAACCGGCCGAGGACCAGGAGGAGCTTATATCGAGGATGAACCTATTCAAGGCCGTCGAGGAATATCGCGATACGCGCGGCGACCTGCCGTGGAACTATAAACTCTCCTCCGTGCGGTACATATTGGACGACGCCAAGATGTCCGGCATGATGCTGGGCTCTGAGCTGCTCAGCGTCCGCCGCGTTCTCTCCGCAGCCGCGCGCCTTAAGGAAGCGCTTCAGGAGGCGCGCCGGGATTGGCCTGTATTCGGGCTGCTGCTGGCGGATATCCGTGATTTTGGCGATGAGGAGAAAGCTCTTTCCGTAATAGACGAGGACGGACGCCTCTACGACCACGCGTCCGACCGCCTCAGGCGCCTTCGGGAGAGCATACGCAAACTGCGCGACCAGATACGCCGCAAGGGACAGGGCGTCATCTCGGATCAGTCTACCGGCTCGATGCTTCAGGAACGGGTGCTGACACTTCGCAACGGGCGTCACGTCGTACTGGTGCGGCAGGACGCGATCTCGCGCTTTCCTGGCCTCGTAATGGATCGCTCCGGATCGGGCAGCAGCGTCTACATGGAACCTCACGCGTTGGTCGCGCTCAACAACGAACACGCCGTTCTCTCCGAGGACGAGAGCGCCGAGGAACGCCGCGTCCTGCACAAGCTCACCGAAAAGATTCTGGCCCGCGAGACCGCGATTTCGGAAGCCCAGAACGTATTGGGCAGGATAGATCTCTTTTACGCCCTGTCGGAAAAAATCCGCCGTGACCGCTGGCACATGCCCATACTCAGCGCGAATCACGATTTCTGTTTCCACAGGGCCTGTCACCCTCTGCTTGGGGAGGCGGCGGTTCCGATAGACATATCGTGCGGCGGGAAATTCCGCGCGCTGGTGGTGACGGGCCCGAACACGGGAGGCAAGACCGTCGCCCTTAAAACCGCCGGCGTCTGCGTCTGCCTCGGATGGATGGGATTTCCCGCTCCGTTCGAGGAAAATTCCGTTCTGGGGGTAATTGACGGCATATACGCCGATATCGGCGACGAACAGAGCATAGAGCAAAACCTCTCAACATTCAGCGCGCACATCTCGCAGATCACGAAAATACTCGCTCACGCTTCGGAAGGTTCCGTCGTACTGCTCGACGAGTTAGGCGCCGGCACCGACCCGGACGAAGGCGCGGCCTTAGGCATAGCCATTTTGGACTATCTCCGCGAGAAGCGCTCTTTAGTCCTGGCGACGACGCACCACAACCCGATCAAGCGGTACGCTCTCTCCTGCCAAGACGTAGAGTCAGCCTCCGTCGAATTTGACGCGGGGACGCTATCTCCCACATACCGCCTCTTAGTGGGCATCCCCGGACGAAGCAACGCTCTTTTGATAGCTAAAAAGCTGGGCGTCCCCCCCGAAGTGCTCGCGAGGGCCAAAGAGGCTCTGCACGACAAGGAGGCGTCGATGGAGGACATCATCGGGGAGCTTCAGGAAAAACGGACGGCCATCGAAGCGGAGAACGAGCGGCTGGAAAGGATGCGGCTGGAGACGGAGCGGCTCCGCTCAGAGTATGAGGCACAGCGTCTGGAGCTCACCGAAAAGTGGGATCGCCTCATCGCGGAGGCCGACAAAAAAGCGCTCGGTATAGTCGAAAACGCGGAGGTTTCCGCAAAATCGCTAATGAAGGCAATGGATTCCGATGTGCGCGGCGCGGCGCTGCGGAAGTTCGAGCGGACAAAAAAGCACTTCGGGCTGATAAAGGAACAGGCGGACAAACGCGAGGACGAGAGGCTGGAACGCCGCTTCACGCCGGACACGGAGCCTCTCGTCCCGGGAGATGAGGTCGTCGTAGCCGGTACGTCCACCGTCGGCAGATTGGAGCGCATCTCGGGCGGCAAGGCCGCGGTGATCGCCGGCGCGGCAAGGCTGGAACTGCCCGTAAAGCTGCTTCGCAGGGCGTCCAAAGTCGAGTCCAAGAGAGAGCGCAAGTCCGGAGGCCAGAAGTACGGGACGCCGCAGCAGCGAAGCGGCGCCGGCGGCGTCAGCATCACCCCGCCGCCGTCCCCCGTCGGGGTGCCCGGCTCCATAATGGTGCGCGGCATGACGCTCGATGAGGCGATACCCATTGTCGAGCGGTATCTGGACAGGGCTTACAGGGCCGGTTACGGCGAGGTGAGCGTGATCCACGGGAGGGGTGAGGGCATCCTGCGCCGCGAGGTGCAGATTCTCTGCAAGGGCCTTCCCTACGTCGATAATTTCAGACTTGGCGAATCCGGCGAGGGAGGATACGGCGTCACGATAGTGCGATTCAAGAGATAGCGCGGACTGGGCGGACAAAGACTGACAAAGACGGACGAAGACGGACAAAGGCTTGACAGTTTAGACGCGATTTAATTAATATACCACAGTGGGACGGGAGTATCCGCCGTGCGGCGGAGCGAAGTCCGGCACAGGAGGAATTTAAATGGGTGTTTTAAAGCGATACGGCGCAAAACTTCCGGTGACAGACAAGACTCCATCGGTAAACCTGGAGGAGGGAAGCACGCCGCTCGTTCGCCTCGACAGGATCGGCGAAAAGCTCGGCGTAGAGTTGTGGGCCAAGCTGGAAGGCTGCAACCCGTCCGGGTCTTTCAAGGACAGGGGAATGGTTCTCGCCGTGGCAAAGGCGCTGGAGGATGGCGCAAGGGCGCTCGTATGCGCGTCCACCGGCAATACCTCCGCGTCCGCGGCCGCTTACGCGGCGCACGTCGGGGTACCGTGCTACGTGCTCCTGCCGTCTGGAAAGGTCGCGCTGGGCAAACTGGCGCAGGCACTCATATATGGAGCAAAGGTCATATCTATTGAAGGAAACTTCGACAGGGCGCTCGACATGGCGCGCGAGGCGGCTGAGGTGCGCTCGTTCGCTATGGTGAACTCCGTAAACCCATACAGACTCATAGCCCAGAAGACCGGCGCGTGGGAGATATGCGAATCGCTGGGGAAAGCGCCGGATATACACGCTATTCCCGTGGGCAACGCCTGCAATATCAGCGCGTACTGGGCCGGATACCGCGACGCCAGAGTATGGGGAAACATCACGTCGCTCCCCAGGATGATGGGCTTCCAGGCCGAGGGCGCGTCGCCTCTCGTCACGAATAAGCCATGCCCTGACCCGGAGACGATCGCTACAGCCATTCGCATCGGCAACCCGGTGAGCGCCGAGCTGGCGCGCGAGGCCGTTCGCGAATCGGGCGGCGAGTTCAACGCCGTAACCGACGACGAGATTTTAAACGCTCAACTCATTCTCGCAAAAGACGGCGGCATATTCGCTGAACCCGCGTCCTGCGCCACGCTCGCTGGGTTGATCAAGCTCAAGGAATCAAGAAAACTTCCCGAAGGATCCACTGCTGTAATGATACTCACCGGCAACGGACTGAAGGATCCAGACACGGCGCTCTCCCAAGTGGGAAAGCCGATCAAAATAGGCAGCACTTTAGAAGAGCTGATGGAGGCGTTGGTTTAAATGCCGGAACCGATACTGCGAGTCAGGACGCCGGCCACCAGCGCTAACTTGGGGGCTGGTTTCGACACTATCGGCATGGCTCTCTCCCTATATAACATATTTTCCGTTACGGAAACCCTGCCCGACGGCGAATTTCACGCCGACACCGTCGGGGAGGGCGCCATTGAGCTTACCGATATAAAGTCAAACATGATAATTCAGAGCTACCTCGCCGCCTGTGACTTCTGGGGCGTCAAAGGAAAGGGATTCGGCCTGATTTCAAACAACGCGATACCGTTCAGCAGGGGACTCGGCAGCTCGGCGTCGGCGGTTGTGGCGGGCGTTCTGATAGCCGACGCGCTGAACGGAGTAAACGCCGCGGAGGATGACCTCCTCCGCGCTATGACTCGCATAGAGGGGCACCCCGATAACGTCGCGCCCTGTTACCTGGGAGGCATGACGGTCAGCTGCTGGGACGGCGATAATCTGCGCTACGTCCGTCTGCCCTCTACGCCAAGCGACATGTACGTCGTGGTGGCCGTTCCGAACGTCAAAGTGAGGACAGACGACGCCAGGGAAGCTCTCCCGGAGAAGGTAGAGTTTACGGACGCCGTATTCAACCTTGGAAGGGCGGCGCTCATGGCGGCGGCATGGGCCACAGGGGAGTGGAATCTCCTCTCCTGGGGCATGGACGACCGGCTCCATCAGCAGTACAGGGCCAAGCTGTTCCCGGGCGGAGAGGTGATAATGGACAGGGTTCGCTCCATACCGGGATGTCTGGGCGTAGCAATCAGCGGATCCGGGCCGAGCGTACTGGCGCTTGTTCGCGGGAAACCGCGCAAGACGGCCGAGACCATGTGCCGCACATTCTCGGAATACGGAGTCGAGTCGCTCTTTTTCGTCCTGGAGTGCAACACCGGCGGCGCAAAAGTAGAGAGGCCGATGAAACATCTTCGGCAGACAGGCGGATTAAATTGAGCGAAGAGACTCTTTCAACTCTTTCAAGCGAACAGCCCGGTCAAAAGATCGCCGTCCTCAAATTCGGCGGCAGCTCCGTTGCGGATGCCCAGCGAATGAGGGAAGTTGCGAATATCATTATTAAATACCAGGCGAAGGGTTATCTGCTCGCGGTGATCGTATCGGCGATGGGGAACACCACGAACGATCTTTTGGCGCTGGCTCAGGATGTATCCGACGAATTGAGCGGCAGGGAGCTGGATCAGCTTCTCGCCACGGGCGAACAGCAGAGCGTGGCGCTCTTGGCGCTTGCGTTAAACCGCGACGGCGTCCTTGCCCAATCGTTTACAGCCGCTCAAGCCGGCTTTTTCGCGAACGGATTCCCCACGGAGGGCCGCATTTACCGCGTGGATCCGAAGGGGGTAATCAAGGCGCTGGAAAGCGGCAAGGTGGCTGTCGTCGCCGGATTCCAGGCCATCACCGACTCCGGCGACGTGATAACGCTTGGGCGCGGTGGATCCGACCTATCCGCGGTGGCGCTGGCGGCCGCGATCGGCGGAGAATGTCACATCTTGAAAGACGTGGCGGGCGTGATGTCCGCCGACCCCAAAATCGTTAAATCGCCAGTAAAACTTAAGTATTTCACGTACCAGGAGTGCATGGAACTTTCCTCGTTAGGTGCTAAAATGTTACAAGCCCGAAGCGTTGAGGTAGCGGCAAGGTACGAAGTTCCGCTATATGTCGCGTCGAGTTTCGTGGATGAGGAGGGAACCTGGATAGTGAAGAGCAATCCGGTGAGCGAAGGTCTTGCCATAAAGGGAGTGGTACACGACTCGAAGGTAGCAAAGGTCGTGATGATGGGCGTGCCGGACGTTCCGGGGGTAGCCGGGCGTCTTTTTTCCAACCTGGCTGAGAACGGTATTGGCGCTGAAATGATTATACAGAATCACATGAGGGGCGGTATGAACGATATCGGCTTCCTCGTGAAAAAGGAGTTCCTGGACGGGGCTATAGACGTATGCCGCGACTTCAGCCGCGATATCGGCGCGCAGGGGGTATCCTTCAACACCGAGATATCCCGCGTTTCCATCGTTGGCGCGGGCATCGCGAATCATCCCGATATCCCGTCCCGGATGTTCACGGCTCTGGCTGAGGAAGGCATCAACATAGATATGATCGCCTCTACGGCGCTTGCCGTGACATGCGTTGTAGCGGCACCGAGGGCGGAAGACGCGGTTCGCGCGCTTCACGAACATTTTATTGAAGAGGGGGCGGTTTAAATGCCCGATATGGATAAAACGCCAAAAAAAGTGGCCGTACTTGGGGCAACGGGTCTCGTTGGCCGCGAGATTTTAAAGGTTCTCGAACAGAGGGATTTCCCAATTTCCGAGATATCGATGCTGGCGTCGGAGCGCTCGGCAGGCAAGGCGCTGGAGTTCGGCGGCAAAACGCACATCGTTAAGGCTGTTGACGACGATTCGTTCAAGGGAGTGGAGATAGCTCTATTCTCCGCCGGGGCCACGACTTCGAGGAGATGGGCGCCGATAGCCGCCGCCGCCGGAGCTGTGGTCATAGACAACAGTTCGGCATGGCGGATGGATCCGTCCATTCC
>JAISYM010000089.1 GCA_031269875.1 Synergistaceae bacterium | reverse complement strand
GCAT
The DNA here is from genome assembly GCA_031269875.1 of Synergistaceae bacterium. GTDB lineage: Bacteria > Synergistota > Synergistia > Synergistales > Synergistaceae > JAIRNC01. The sequence goes on along the minus strand of JAISYM010000089.1, from coordinate 3,958 downwards.
CTCATCGGTGATATTCAGCGATTCTTTCACTTTCTCCGTGCCGCTCATGTGTGATCCACTCCTCTTTAGATTTCATGACTTGCTGGTTTCACACACTTTATTTTACAGACTCAATTTGGATTTTCATGATCCTACTTTCTTTCCTTTTGCTTTTCTTATGGGTTGCTCGTCCCGCTCACGCGCAAATTGCAAATGTCGCTATGGCGGAGCTGTACATCTCCATTATGAATGCTTGTGAGGGATGGCTGCAAACGGCCGGAACTATCGCCCTGCAACTGCTCGCTGTTACGGCAGTAATAGGCTTCGCCATAGGGATTAAGGACTTGGCGCTGGCCGGGCAGGTCACGCTGGATGGGATCGTCGCGCTTTTCTGCGGTTCGCGTTCATCGTGGGGCTTCTGACCTGGCTGCTTTCCGCTCCGCAGAGATTGGCGCTCATTACTCTCTCAATAAAGAGGATAGGGGCGACTATTTCGGGGCAGGACATTGGTTTCAGCGGGCTAATGGATTTGTTCAGCGAGGTAACGAACCCGCTTGTCGAGTTCATGAACGGCTTGGGATGGACTGACATCGGCCTGATTATCTGCATGACGTTCGTGATCTTCATAATACACTGCCTATTTTTCTTGATTGCTTCAACGGTGTTAGTCGTGGAGATAGAGGCGGTTTTCATCCTGATAGGCGGGCTGTTCACGGCCCCATTCTTCGCCATTGGGTATTTCAGGGATATGTTTCTCGGGTACATCAAGGCGCTGGCCGCCGTGGGCGTCAAGATGACCATGATCTGCCTGTGCCTCGGGGCGATGCGGAACATCATGGCTACGTGGCCGGGGATGATGGCCATCCAGATAGAAAACGCTGATAGCGTATTTACGTTTCTAGTGCCCATGTGCTGCGCCCTGCTCGGGTTTTATATGTTGTTGAAGGCTGTCCCGCAGTTCGCGTCGTCCATCATGACGGGCTCTGTCTCCGGCATGGACGGCGGGATGGTCAAAAGCGCGGCTATGGCCGGGGCCGCCCTTGGAATGACTGTCGTGAACACTAGCAGGACTGCGGCGCAGAAGATGATTGGCGGCGCTTCTCTGGTCTCTCAGGCCGCACAGACGTACATGTACACCTCTCAGGCGTCCAGAGACACGGGCTCCACTCCCGGCGAGGCGCGTAAAGCGGGGGCGGTCGAGGCTTTGAAGACGATAATTACCGGCTCCCAGCCGGGAGGCCCTCGGGCGGCGGGAGACCGGATGTATTCGGACTATCAGAGAGGAACTCAGTTCGCGGACGTGCGAAACGTGGGAAGTGACCGCAACACTATGGGCGTCCCTCCAGCCTCGCAAAACTCACAGAAAACTGAGGCGGCGTCTGCGGCCTCAAACGCAGCGCATGGCGCGGGGCCGTACAAAACGCCTTCGGCAGATTCCATTTTCGGCTCCTCCGCAGGTTCCACGCGGACTGCCGCGAACAGCAATGTCACGATAGCTGGCTCCTCGGAAGCCAAGGCCGCGAATGACGCTTATGGATCGTCCGCGGAGGATTCTTGGGGCTCATTCGCCTCAGACAGAGAAAAAGGGGGTAAGAAATAATGGGCAAACACAATGAAGCGTCAAAATTGCTTGCCTCCGATCCGTTCCTCGCGGGGCGGACGGAGGCCGCCGAACGGTACGGGCATCTGTCACGGAACGCCGCGCAGTGGCGGCGTATATCCCTCGTCCTGCTGTTCTGCTGTTTCGCCTGTGTCATGGCGGTTATAGCGGCTTCGAGCAAGATCACGGTCATCCCCTACATCGTGCAGGTTGACGAGCATGGGTATGAAATAGCGCTTGCGCCGGTCGCTCCGTCGAAAGTGGACGCGAGGCTGGTCATAGCCCACGTGGGCCGATACGTATGGTCGCTAAAAGCAGTGTTCAACGATCCCGAAGCGCAGTTGCACCTTATGAACTTCGTCTATTCGACGACGCCGGTAAACACGGCGGCTGAAAAGAAGTACCAGGAATACTACGCGGAGAACAACCCGGTGGCCATAGGCGAGAACGAAACGGTCTCCGTGACGGTAAACAGCGTGTTGCTCATGAGCGCGGACACATGGCAGGCGGAATGGACGGAGGAACGGTTCACGACAGGCGGCGACAGGGTTTCGACAAAGCATTATCGCGGGATTTTCACCACGGCGGTCGTCACTCCCAGCTCAATGCGGGAGATATTGCTGAACCCGCTCGGGATTTTCATCGTCGATTTCAACTTCTCGGAAATTTTATAAGGAGGGCAAAGACTATGGGAAACAGTTTGCAGATATTCGATTTCGAGGGCAGGAGTGGGCGTTTCGTATTGGTAAACGGCGAGCCGTGGTTTGTGGCTAAGGATATTCTTCTGTCATTGGATTACGCGGAAGATTATAACCCTTCGCGCGCTACGGCGATTATCCCTGATGAGTGGAAGGGTGTGCAACCGATACACACCCTTGGCGGAATCCAGAATTTGACTTGCCTTTCCGAGCAGGGGGTCTATTTTTTCCTCGCACGCTCGGACAAATCGAAGGCCCTCGCCTTCCAGAAAAAGATAGCCGGAGAAATACTGCCATCCATCCGCAGATATGGGGCTTACATGACGCCGCAGAAAATCGAGGAAATACTCACAAACCCCGACACGATCATCGGCCTCGCCCAGGCGTTGAAACGAGAGCAGGAGAAAACGAAAGCGCTCGCGGCCAAAGCCGAAGCAGACTACCCGAAGGTTTTATTCGCGGATTCGGTCTCGGCAAGCAACACGTCGATCTTGGTCGGTGAGCTGGCGAAACTCTTGCGACAGAACGGCGTCGAGGTGGGCCAGAACCGTCTTTTCGAAATATTACGCAACGAGGGGTATCTCGTGAGAGGTGGCAGCGGGCGGAATATGCCGACGCAGAGGGCTATGGAGCGCGGGTTGTTCGAGATAAAGGAAATAACGATAAACCGCTCGGACGGTGGGATTGACATCAAGAGGACGCCGAAGGTTACAGGGCGCGGCCAGGTTTTTTTCGTTAATAAATTCCTGGCGAAAAAGCCATTGGAAATGTAAGCGAATTTGAAACGGAGGATGAATCAAATGCGAAAAAAACTCATTTACACATTATTGACCGTGTTGATACTTGCTTTCGCGGCGACGGGCAAAGCCGCCGAAACCTCGCCGGATATAGAAGCTGTTTCCGACGACTCGGAGCTTATAGAGATAGAGTACGGCGGGAAGCTGATAAAGGTCGATATAGACGATCTCATTCTCATGGCCGACGGGCAAGGCGGCCAGAAGATCGATCTCGGCTATCCTGAAAAGTACGCCGGTCAACTCGAAAACGCGCCCCTTTACGGCGTCGGGGAGATCAATACCCGCGAGGACGCCGTTTATCCGGCTTATCAGGAAATCCAAGGGACGGAGGAGATAACGGAGAGGGAATACGAGGAAGAGCGGCGGGCGCGGCGATGGACTGAGATCGTGGAAGATTTGACGATACGGGAGATAGACAACAAAGCGCTTGAACTGGTAAGGGAGTTCGGCGAGGCAAAAGGGGCCGTGCCGCCCGTGACAGGGACAGCCGGTTCCGTAGTTATCCGTTATTCGAGCTACACGCCGAAAATCGTGTGCCGGCCCATGTACGTCACTGACGTTATCCTCCAGCCTGGGGAAGCCGTGACCGGCGTCCATCCGGGAGACGCCGTGCGGTGGGTATTTGTTCCAAGCAAATCGGGGACAGGGGACGCGGAGCAGATTCACGTCCTTATAAAGCCCCTTGCCGCCGATATTTCGACCAACATAGTCATAAACACGGACAGACGAACGTATCTGCTAGATCTTATTTCGAGCGCGAAGGATTTCATGCCGTCAGTCTCTTTCAGCTATCCAGATGATTCCGTAAAAGCGTGGGACGCCTTCATAGCTGAAAAGAAAAAAGAGCGGGAAAGCGGCGCGGCTCTCGCCTCCGGCTACTCCGT
>JAISYM010000021.1 GCA_031269875.1 Synergistaceae bacterium | reverse complement strand
CAAATCTAGCCTGGATATCCAAAAATAAATCCCTCCCTCTTTTTTCCGTTTCTTATTTCTTCATTACTCACTTTATCATACTTGAAAATATTTACAGCAAATTTATGAAACGGCCGTGGGCGACTGAGACAACGCAAATTTTGGGCCGGCCCCAAGCCCGCAGGGGAAGCCAGCCCACTCGACCACCATTGTAAAATGAACCCAGCCGCCCGCGTTATGCCAATTTCACGCCGCGGCGCGCGGCCTTATTTTCGCTTTTTTGGCGCGCAGAGCGCAAGCGCGCAACAGAGCGACGCCATCGCGAAAACGCCGAGTGTTCCGGCGTCACAGCCGCCGCCACCCGAAGAGCTTTGTCCTCCCCGTGCGATATAGAATTTCCCGTCGATACGATCATCCTTCCTGCCGTCGAACAGGATGTGTCCGTCCTCGCCGATTGAAGAGAGGACGACGGGTATACTGTACGATGCCTCCGACGCGTCGCGGTCCGCTATGAGCGCGCCCCACCACATCGCTATTTCGCCTTCGTCCTGTTTTGAGATATCGAACCCGGCATCGACCACCAAATCCGTGACATCCCGCTGGGAACCGTCATAGTATATCTGGTAGACGTGAAGACCTAGACCGGAGAACAATTCCCCCATGTCCGGCACGATCATCCCCTCTGGCTCCGGGGGCGTCCGCGCCAGTTTATCCGCGAGGCTCGCGTATGTGTCGTTTCCAATGTTCTCCGGCGTAAATGCGTATATGCCGAAGAAGCCCGTAAAGGCGCCGATTTCGGGTCCTGCCTCCGTTTCAATCGTGAAGGCGACGCCGCTGTTTCCATCCAGTTGGTTTTTCCCGCCCGTGAGGGGCTTGCTGCTTCCGCTGCCTGTGGCGACGTTGTGGGCCCATGTCAGTTTATTGGCATCCTCGAACTCGTCCGCCTCCGGCTGCTGCCCTTTGAAAAAATCGCCAAAGCCTAACCCCGCCGCGTTACTGGCGGCCGGCATGAGCTTGTCGGTCACGTCCCCCTCGGTCTCCCCTACTCTGCCGTTCACAGGGATGACCAGCGTAGCCTGATAGATATGCGGTTTTCCGTTTTCTTCCGCCGGGTGCGCCGTGTAGAGCAGCCAGTAAGCGGCGCGGTCTGGAGTGACGGCGGCTATGCCTTGATCGTCGGTGACATCGCTGTCCGTGAAGCCCTGCTCGCCGCTTTCCAGGGGCGCTCCGTCATAAGCGGCGCTGACTAGGACGCCGCGAAGAGGATTCCCCTTGAATAGAACCTTGACCTCAAATTCCTCTCCAGCCCTGATTTCATTGAGATCGTGCAACGGGACTATCTCCAGGACATCGCCGTCGCTGACCGGCGCTTTAGCCGCGCCGTCTGAAATCGTGTTGAGCGCCGCTTTCGCGAAACAGACGAGGCGCGGTTCGTCCGGGTTGACAGATGCCGGCATTTGCATAGTCATCTTGGCGCTTGCCATGACCGTGCCGGGTTCCGCGATGGAGATTTTCGCCTTTTGAGCGTCGGAATTGGCCGGATCGGTGTCAAACGGGTTTTTCTTGTTGAAGAACTCAAACCCCGTTATCTGCTCTTTTGACCCGTCCGCGTATGTCAGGTTCGCGCCAATCACGGCCCCGTAGCCGTAAAGGCCGATATCGGGAGCCGCGAACGGCTCGCTCAAGGACACCCAGACGTCGGTCGCTCCGCCAACCGGGACGGAGAGACGAACAGGCTTGATGATGAACGAATGTGCGTCTGCGCTATTTGCCGCAAGGACGGCCGCCGTAAATAAAAATACGGCGATTGCCAGAAATTTCTTTGAAAAAAATGACTGCCTCATCGAAAAACAGACCTCCTGATTTTTAAATTTATGCCGCTCATCAACGCGTGAAAAACTGGCGCGCGATACTGTCTTAAAACGGCCGCCCCCCTCTCCGTTCTTTGCGGGTTCCGCCGGTTTGTTTTGTGCCACTGACTTAGATAACCATAAAAACCCTGCGTCATACTCGATTATCACCAAGTATATATTCAATATACAGACATATAATTAATAGAGAGGATATTTTTTATTAACCTGGAAGAAATATATTCCAGAATATATAATAGAATTATTTAAGGTGACTAACTATGCGATCGAGTGAGGGGGAAATGCAGGTGTTTGCGCATGACAGGACAATCAGGTTCCGCGATTTCAGCGAGTTTTACGACGCGATCAACGAGCGGCGCGCTCCGTTCGCCGCGATCAGGTCGGATGCGTATCAGATCTCCTCAGACGCGAAGATCAACCTGATAGAGATTCAGCCTGCCACTGACATACATATAGCGGGAGAATTTGACGAGAATCATTTCGAGGTGACGTACTGTCTCTCGGGTTGTCTCGTAATAGACGACAAACACTATGGCTGGAGGGCGTTTCAGGCAAACCAGCTGTCCGTAACCCAAAAACTGCGTTCCAGCGCGAGTCTGATTTTTCGTGGCGGCCAGCCGTTCAGGGGGATAATTTTCGAGTCGGCCCGCGAAACCTTGAGTTCCGTCTTGGGGGACGAGTGCGCCTGGCTTTGGGATGAGACCGCGCTGCCTGGCGATCCATGCGAAAGGGCGGACATGTACCTGGGGAGGGCCGCGCCAAGCGATATAATGAGCGCTTTTTTTCAAATCTCAGGCTGCGACTATCCGCCCAAAATAAAAAGGCCGTTCGTCAGGAACAAGATCGTGGAAATACTGCTGCGAATAGCGGCGCGCGGGCTTCCCCCAGACAAAAGCCGTTCACGCCTCGGCGAGTTTGAAACCGAACGCATAAAAAGAATCCCCGGAATTTTGATGGAGCGCATCGACTCGCCACCAACGATCCGGGAGATTGCCCGCGAATTATCGCTGAACTCGACTGCCATGAAAAAGGGGTTCACGGAGATATTCGGCGCCCCGATCTACGCGCACCATCGAAATTTATGCTTGGAATTGGCGGCCGGGATGTTGCTCGACACCAAGAAGGCGGTCGCTGAAATAGCGATCGATACCGGTTATTCCGGCAGCGCAAGTTTTTGCAACGCGTTTAAAAAACGCTACCGCGTTTCACCAAACCAATATCGCCGCAAGGGTGAACCGCGTCAATAGCAGTATTTAAAGTATCTTTTTGTGAATTTTTGATCCGACGTATAATGCGTATGAAAAACAGCGCATATAACATATAATAAATTGAGAATACGAGTTGCCGCGTAATTGCGTCTATCGCTTTAGGCCAAGGCTCTGAAATTAAGGTTGTGAAATGCTAATGAAGTTCAGTGGAATAGCGTCGCGCATTATTTTATCTGTTGTTCCTATCATCGCCGTTTCTACGGCACTATTTGTCATAGTACTGAGCAGCGTGATGGATAATCGGATAGAAGGCGAGATCAACGAGAAGATGCGGGGCAACCTCGAGGAGGCGAGCTTGAAAATCCAGGGCGAGCTGACGAAAAACGCCTTCTTGGCTAAAATTCTCGCGATGTACGCGAAGACCTGCACCATAGATTCTATCGAGCGCGGCGAGATGCGGGATTTTTTGCTGAATGTCATTATGACGAATAAGAACACCACAGGGGCCGGCATCTGGTATGCCCCTTATAAGATGTATAAGGACAAGGCGTCCTACGGGCCTTACGCGCACATGCAAAACGGTGAGCCCGTATTTGAGGAGAACTACGCGAACACCGTGGAATATCACAATTCGGAATGGTATCTCAACGGTTTCCGTTCAACAGGCGGAGCTGTCTGGACGAGCGTTTATTACGAACCCGTCTCAAAGATCACGAGCGTCACGGCGACCATTCCGTTTTTCGATGAGAGCGGGGAGATGGCGGGCGTATCGGCAACGGATATGGCCTTGACCGATATTCAGGACCTGGTGAGGTCCGTCACGTTCGGAGAGACTGGAAACGCTTTTATCTTGGGCGGGAACGGCGAATACATCACGTTTTACGATGACAGCCGAACAGCCGGGGACAAGATTATTGACGATCCCGATCCCCATCTTTCCGAGTTCGGACGGACCTCGGCCGGTAACAAAGAGGGAACGGCTTTACTTGAAATGGGCGGCGTCACAAAGCGGGTATATTATAAAGATATTCCGGAAATGGAATGGACGCTGGTCCTGACAATAGACAGCGATGAGGTAGCGTCTTCGGCGATGGACCTGGTACTTCTCATAGGGGTCGTACCCTTGGCCGGGTTGGTGCTGGCCACCGGGAGCATTGTCTTTGTCGCCCGCCATCTTCGTAAAATAGCGAATAAGGTAAACAGCTTTGCCGATCTCGCGGCTTGCGGAGATTTTTCCAAGAGAATTGAAATAACTGAATGTGATGAATTTGGCATAATGGAAGACCGTTTGAACAAGATGATGGAAAAAATGGGCGAGATGTACGCGAAATCCGCAGAGATGCTGCAAGTAGCTCAAAACGCGAACAAAGCCAAGAGCAATTTCCTGTCGAACATGAGCCACGAAATACGCACGCCGATGAACGCCATTATTGGAATGACGGGCATCGCGAGATCCTCGGGCGATGTCCAAAGAAAAGATTATTGCCTGGGTAAGATAAAGGACGCTTCCGCCCACCTGCTCGGAGTGATCAACGATATTTTGGATATGTCCAAGATAGAGGCCGATAAATTTGAGCTGTCATCTGTAAATTTCAATTTTGAAAAGGTGCTGCAGAAAGTGGTGAACGTGGTCAACTACAGCGTCGACGAAAAACAGCAGACGCTTTCGGTAAATCTCGACAGGAACATCCCTCGCGTCCTATTCGGAGACGATCAGAGACTGACCCAGGTCATCACAAACCTCCTCGGCAACGCCGTTAAATTCACGCCTGAAGGCGGCGTCCTCAGCCTCAAAACCCGTCTTTTAAGTGAGGACGGCGACGGTGTTTGCGAAATCGAGACAGAGGTTGCGGATTCCGGAATAGGGATGTCGGAGGAGGAACAGACTCGGCTGTTCTCGCCCTTTGAACAGGCGGACAGCAGTGTCACGCGCAAATTTGGAGGGACTGGGCTGGGTCTTTCAATTTCGAAGCGCATAGTGGAGATGATGGGAGGAGAAATTCGGGTCGAATCCCGACCGGGGCACGGCTCGAAATTCATCTTTACCATAAAGGCCCCGCGCGTTCCGGACGCCGGGGAAGAATTGCCCCGTTCGGGATTGAATCTCAAAAATCTTCGGATACTCGTCGTGGACGACGCCCAAGAGGTAAGGGATTATTTCATTGAGATAATGAGCTCCTCCGGGATCCCATGTGACACAGCATCCGGCGCCCGCGAGGCGCGCGAGGCAATGGAGAGCGGACGGCGATATGATTTGTACTTCGTGGATTTGAGGATGCCGGGCATTGACGGCATAGACCTGACGCGATGGATCAAGGACCATGACAGCAGCGATTCCAAAGTGATAATGATGTCGGGCGCTGATTGGGGCGCGGTCGAATCAGAAGCGATGAGCGCGGGCGTCAATAAATTTTTGCCCAAACCGCTGTTCCCGTCCGCAATATTCGATTGTATATACGAGTGCCTTGGAATCGGCGCGATTGCTCCCATGGACAACCCGCTTCCCGGTGAAACCGATAAATTCGAAGGTTTTCGCGTGCTGTTGGCCGAGGACGTCGAGGTTAACAGGGAGATAGTGCTTGCCATCCTGGACGGTACGGGGCTCCTTGTCGACTGCGCCGAAAACGGCGCTGAGGCTTTGCGAATATTCAGCGAATCTCCGGAGTCCTACGACATGATACTGATGGATGTGCAGATGCCCGGGATGGACGGTTACGAGGCCACGCGCAGGATTCGCGCTCTTGATATTCCGGCGGCGGCGAAAGTGCCTATAATTGCCATGACTGCCAATGTGTTTCGTGAGGACGTCGAAAAGTGCATTGAAGCCGGAATGAACGGTCATATCGGAAAACCGCTGGATTTTGGAGAAGTTCTGTCAGTCCTCCGCGAATTTCTTGCCATACCAATTTTGAAATCAAAGGCCTGAAGATTGAAGCGTTAAAACGGGTTTTTGACAAACCTTAAGCCACATCAAAAACAGCCAGTTGTTCGCGAATTGGTATCATAAACAGCATAAACGCCGCCACTCGGGGCGCGTAATTCTGTTTTTGGGTCGTATCACCAATGCTCAGTCCTGCCGGTTGATAACGTGATATACTTGTGTATGGTGTGTGTTCGGGCATGAATTTTAAACGGCGTCTGCCGGGATAGGATGTGCGTTATAGTGGGCGGCGACAAAAGCGGCGTTAGAATTTTTCTGATGAGGCACGGCAAACCTCAGTTTCCGGACGATAGGCAGTATATTTACGGTCAAACGGACTTTCCTCTCTCCGACGCAGGGAAAAGTCAGGCGAAAGCCACCGGCAGGGCGCTCGCTTCAGTGCCGATGAACCGGATTATATCGAGCGATTTAATGCGCGCGGCGGATACGGCTGACATTGTGGCCGGTTTGCAGAAAAAAAAGCTCTGCGCAGTGGAACACGACCCGTCTTTACGCGAGATAAACATGGGTGAGTGGGACGGGCTCACGAAGGATGATATCAGGGAGGGCTATGTAGATATATTTCGCAGGCGGGGCAATGACGTCGAAAATGTCACGCCTCCCGGCGGCGAATCGCTCGGGCAGCTCAGGACTCGCGGGATAGAGGCTTTTCATAGGATAACGGAGGAGTCTAAAAATCTCCGCAACATCCTGATCGTAGCGCACGGGGCTATTATGTGGAGCGTCATCTCTGGCCTGTTCGACATGCCGCTTGGCAGTCTTTACCGTTTTGGGCTCGATTACTGCGGGGTACATCTGATAGAACACTGCGGAGAGTCCAAACGGTTGTGGGGCAAGTACAGGCTGATTCGATACAACTGGCTGCCTAAGGCAGCGGACTATATGGACGATATCGTCTGACTCGGAGCAGAATCCTTTACATTTACAATGAAACATATTAAAATCCCAATATCCAAATTCTGGAGGTGTATTGCTGTCATGAGTCTGAGGAAGGTTGTCGTTCTTTGTTTGGGAGTGTGTCTCATTTTCACCGCTTCGGCCGCTTTTGCCGCTACGCCTAAGTATATCGTCGGCATCGACGGAGATTATCCGCCGTACAGCTTTATCGGGGCCGATGGGAAACCGACCGGTTTTGATGTGGAGTCCGTTCAATGGATAGCCAAGGAGATGGGCTTCGAGGTCGAAATTCGCCCCACGGCGTGGGATGGCATCATCCCGGCGCTTCTGGCAAAAAAAATAGACATGGTATACTCCGGAATGACCGCGAATGAGGAGCGCAGGAAAGTCGTCGACTTCTCGAACATTTATTGGGAGATCGATCAGGCCCTCGCGGTGAAGAGTGACTCTGCCGTCACGATGGAGGACTTCCTGGCGGGTAAGGTCACCGTCGGAACACAGCGCGGCTGTACCGCCGCCGAGTGGATAGAGGACAACCTCGTGAAAAAGAACATTTTACCAGCCGACAAGTTCCGTCTCTACGACAGCTTCCCCGCCGCGGCGATGGATCTCGAGATCGGTCGCGTCGACGCCGCCATGATGGATGATATGATCGTCTTGGGCGCCATAAAGGGCAAACCGCTCAAGATAGCGGGCACGATCAAAACGGGCGAGGAGTACGCAGTCGCTGTCCGCAAGGAGGATAAGGAGCTCAAGGATAAGATCAACGAGGGAATCGGCCGTCTTATGGCATCCCCGAAGTGGGAAGAGCTCAAAGCGAAGTATGAAATGCAGAAGTAAATGACCGCGTGCAGAGTACTTCCATACTGATAGAATCACTTCCGAATATAGCCGGGGGCCTCTTTACGACGCTTGGCCTCGTGATCATAGCCCTGGCGGTCGGCTTTGTCGTGGGGCTTCCCCTTGGAGTCATCCAGGTCTACGGGGGGAGCTCTATTTTAACGCGCGCTTTATCGCGCGGAGCGGTATTGTACGTATGGTTTCTCAGGGGGCTGCCCAATCTCGTGCTGCTCTTTTTGTTCTACTACGGCATCTTCCCGTTCCTGGGGATCGACCTTCCGCCGTTTTTCGTGGGCGCGACGGTGCTGGGGCTCAGGAGTTCCGCTTATCAGTCGCAGATATTCCGCGGCGCTCTTTTGTCGATAGATCAGGGACAGATGCATGCGGCGAGGTCGCTCGGAATGAGCAGGGCGCTTGCCCTTCGGAGCGTCATTCTGCCGCAGGCTCTCAGGATATCGCTTCCGGCATGGTCGAACGAGTATCCTATCCTGCTCACCGACTCCTCGGTCTGCTACGCGATAGGGGTTATGGAAATGCTGACGCGGGCGAGCCTTCAGGTCTCGAGGACACGGGCGCCGGTTCCTCTTTATCTCGCTACCGCCGCGATTTTTATAATAATGAATTACCTCGGGATGAGCATTCTCCGTATCTCTGAGCGCCGGTGGCGCATCCCCGGTTTTGGAGGTTCGTAACATGAGTGACGCTATACTGCGGGTGCGGGGCTTGAGTAAGCGCTTCGACTCGGAGGAAGTTCTGCGCGGCGTATCGTTTGAGGTGCACAAGGGGGACGCGAAGGTATTCATCGGTCCTTCCGGAACCGGAAAAAGCACGCTTTTGCGCTGCCTGAACCGGCTCGTGGAGCCCGATTCAGGTCAGGTCTGGCTGGGCAGCGAGGAGATCACGCACGCCTCTGATATCGACGGCGTCAGACGCCGCATGGGCATGGTCTTTCAGAATTTCTATCTCTTTGACCACCTGACAGCACTCGGCAACGTCGAGATCGGTCTCACAAAGGTATTGAAGATGCCAAAGCGCCAGGCGAAGGATTTTGCCATGTCCGAGCTGGCGCGCGTGGGAATGGACCGCTTCGCCGACAAATACCCGGCGGAGCTGTCCGGCGGACAGGCACAGCGGGTGTCGATAGCGAGATCACTCGCGATGAACCCAGAGATTATGCTTTTCGACGAGCCGACGAGTGCGCTCGACCCTGAGCTGACCGGAGAGGTTCTGGAAGTGATGAGGAACCTGGCCTCCGGCGGCATGACGATGCTCGTCGTCTCCCACGAGATGGAGTTTGTCTACTCCGTCGCGAGCGAGGTGCTGTTCATGGAGGGGGGCGTGATCGTCGAGCGCGGAACGCCGGGGCAGATAAGGGACGAGAACGCGTCCGCCGAATCGCGTGATCCCGGCGCGCCGTCCGCCCAAAACCCGTCAAAATCGTTCGCGCGGACGAGGGCTTTTCTGAGGCGTCTCGATGGATGATTCCCTGCGCTATATTTTGGAAGACTTGAGCGGCCCTCTCCTTCAGGGAACAATCGCGTCGCTCAAACTTATCGCCTGCTCGGTTCCGTTCGGGTTGATTTTGGGCTTTGCCATAGCCGTGGGCTGGGTTTACGGGAACAGGGCCATATCGGGGCTTTGCAAGGTTTATGTGCTGCTCGTAAAGGGTACGCCCCTTCTCATCCTGCTTTTTGTCATCTACTTCTGCCTGCCGTCGCTCGGCTTGACGCTTTCGCCGTTTGCCGCCTCGGTGACAGGGTTTATCATGTGCAACGCCGCTTACAACTCGGAGTATATTCGAGGCGCGATACTCTCCGTCCGCTCCGGCCAGCTCATAGCTGCCCGCTCCCTCGGGATGGGCCGCTTCCAAGCGATAATTTCGATAGTGCTTCCGCAGGCAGCCAGGCGCGCCCTGCCCGGCTGCTCCAATGAGATCATTTACCTCATAAAGTATTCGTCGCTGGCCTACATACTCTCCTTCATAGAGCTTACAGGCGCAGGGAAGATGGCGGCTACCAGATCATTTCGCTTCACGCTCGTCTTTTCGGTCGTTGGCCTCGTCTACCTCACAATGGTGACTCTCGCTTCCCTCTTTTTCATGTGGCTCGAAAAAAAGTTCGCCATCCCAGGCTTCGAGAGGAGCAGGGATTAACTTATATCAACTTCAGCTTCTCATTATATCGAGTCCGCCGTTCCACATCGTCTTGCCGGTCTCTACAACGGAGAGGTTCGCTTCGTAAGCGCGGCTTGCTACCATCATGTCCGTCATCTCCCGGACGACGTTCACGTTCGGGAAGGCCACATAGCCCTCCGAGTTTGCGTCCGGATGATCCGGCTGATACGCGAGCCTCGGCGGAGTCGGGTCGGTTCCGATGTCTGACACCCTCACACCGGAGCTGGAATACATCCCAAACCAGCCCTTCTTTACGCGGTTTTCCTGATCCCCCACCGCCTCCATGAGACGTTCCTGGAATACGGGAACCCTGCGCACATAAGGGCCGCCATCCGGCGTGCGGGTCGTGTTGACGTTCGCGAGGTTGCCGGAAATTGTGTCCATCCAGAGTCTATGCGCCGTGAGTCCGCTTCCGGCTATGTCGATCGAACGGAATATCCTCATTACGCGGCCCCTCCTATCGCTCTTCTGTACATTGATACCTTGCGGCCCAGCACTCTGGTCATAGCCTGGTGCATCATCCTTGTCTGGGCGAGACGCGCGGACTCCGTCTCTGGGTCGACGTTGTTCAAGTCCAGCCTGTACACTTCGTAACCGACGTGACGCTCACCGGGAATTACCTCGTCCAGGTTCTGCCTGACATTCGAAAAGTGATTGGGGTTCGTCCTCTTAAGCGGAAGTTTGCTTGGGGCGTCGATGACCTCCTTCAGCTGATCCTCGAATGAGACCTCCTTGCGGGCGTATCCCGGAGTATTCATATTGGCGATGTTCTGTGAGGTGGCCTCGAAACGCCTGGCAAGCCCTGACAAGTCCTTCTCTATGACTCCCCACGCAAAATCTCCCCTCATACAAACAACCTCCTCTTCTCTACACAGTATCGGCCTATGGCCGCGCGGTCTTTATACGAAGCGGTTCCCTAATTCTCAATTCAGCGTCTTGTCGATATTTACGCCAAGTTCGTCGAGGAAGAGGCCGCTTATGATCTTTATGTACGTCCCCTTCATGCCCAGGCTTCTGCTCTCGATTATTCCGGCGCTGCCCAATTTCCTGAGGGCGTTTACGATGACGCTTCTCGTCACGCCGACGCGGTCGGCCACGCGGCTTGCCACCACTACGCCGTCAAGACCGCCGAGGTCCTCGATGATGTGCTTTATGGATTCGACCTCCGAAAATGAAAGGGCCCTCATAGCCATCTGAACCACGAGCCTCTCCCGTCCGCGTTCCTCTATGTTGCGGCCGCGCTCGTTCAATATTTCCAGCCCGACTACGGTGGAGAGATATTCGGCCAGCACGAGGTCCTTCGTCGTGAACGGCTCGCCGAAACGCGCGAGTATCAGCGTTCCCAGCCTCTCTGAAATGACGCCGATCGGCACGTAAAGGACGTGTTTGTTCGAATAGGTGCAGGGCCTCTCGGAGTACGCGCACCTGCCGTTATCGGTGTGGTTCAGCACGGATTCGCGCGCCAGATTGATCTTGTCGACATAATCCTCCGGCATCATGTTTTCCTTGAGAAGCTCCTCCATGACGTGACAATTATATTCGTTGACCCAGGAGTACCCGAGAATACGCCCCTCCCTGTTTATTATATAGACATTAGCTGTGGATAGTTCCGTCAAAAGCCTCGCGATACGCTGGTAATCCGGCGATCTGCCGCTTGTCATATTTTGGAGAACCCTGTTCACCACCCTCGTTTTCTCCAGCAAATCCTCCATCTCGGAGGCGTCGCCAACTCCCCTGCCGCTCAGAGCAACCGTCTCTATCGCCATGAAAAACACCCTTCCCCGACCATTTATTGATACGGATTTGAAATCAAAGACCTGAAGGTTGAAGCGCAAAAAACGCTTTGGGCAACCCTCAAGTCACATAAAACAGCCTGTCGATCGCAAGATATAATCAGCGTCTCCTTAAAGCAGATATTTCCTGGCGTCGCTGTCCTCTACGAGGCTCTCCAGCCTATCCCGCACGAAGTCGGCCTCTATCCCGACCGCGCGCGCTCCCCCGGATTCGCTCGCGTCAAAGCTGATTTCCTCCAGAAGATGCTCCATCATCGCGTGCAGCCTTCTCGCACCGATGTTCTCTAACTGAGAGTTCATGCGGGCCGCATACTTCGCTATTGACTTTACCGCGTCCTCCGCAAATATGAGATCGACCCCTTCCGTACCGATCAGCGCCACGTATTGCTTTATCAGGCTGTTCTCCGGCTCGGTCAATATCCTGACAAGATCCTCCTCTGAGAGAGGGCCGAGTTCGACCCTTATCGGAAGCCGTCCCTGAAGCTCAGGCGCGAGATCAGAGGGCTTGTTCTGATGAAAGGCACCGGCGGCGATGAAGAGTATATGATCTGTCCGCACAGGGCCATACTTTGTTTGAACGGTAGAGCCCTCGATGATCGGCAGAAGATCCCGCTGGACTCCCTCCCTGCTGACATCGGGACCGGAACGGCCCGCTGCGCTGCCGCCGGCTATTTTGTCTATCTCGTCTATGAAGACGATACCCTCCTCCTGAGCCCTTTCAAGCGCTTCCTTGCTGATTTGTTCGGCGTCCAGCAGTTTCTCGGCCTCCTCGGCCTGCAGGATTCTGCGGGCCTCGTCGATACGCATCCTCTTTTTCCTCAATTTTTTCGGCATCATGCCGCCCAATATCTCGCCGATGTTTATCCCCATTTCCTCCATGCCGCCGCCAATCAGGTTCATCCCCATCCTGGCGCTCTCCTCGACCTCGATGTCCACTTCGCGGGCATCGAGCTTATCGGCTCTGAGCATTTCGCGCATCTTCTCCCTGGTATGCGACGATTTCTCCTCCAAATCCGCCTCACTCGGTTCTTCGCTCTCCGCGGGCTCCCCGCCCGATTCGCTCTCTGAAAACACCCCGAATATCTTCATTATATCCGTGACGTTCGGCCCCGGTTTCTCCCTTTTCTTTCCGGGCAAAAGGGCATCCAGCAAGCGCTCCTCCGCCCGCTCGGCGGCTAAGTCCTGCACGTCGTCAATCTTTCTGCGGCGCGCCATCTGCACGGACGCCTCGACGAGATCCCTAATCATGGACTCGACGTCTCTCCCGACGTAACCTACCTCTGTGAACTTTGTGGCCTCTACCTTTACGAACGGAGCTTCGACCAGCTTCGCGAGTCTTCGCGCTATCTCCGTCTTGCCTACACCCGTAGGACCGACCATAAGAATGTTTTTCGGCGCGATCTCATGCCTCATCTCGTCCGGCAGCGCCCTCCTGCGTATGCGGTTGCGGAGCGCTATCGCCACGGACCGCTTAGCGGACAGCTGCCCGACCACATAGCGATCCAAGTACGCTACAACCGCGCGGGGGGTCAGCGACGCGCCATCAATCACCGACAACATTAACCTATCGCCTCCAGAATTATAGAGTCGTTCGTGTAAATGCATATTTTTG
Organism: Synergistaceae bacterium; assembly: GCA_031269875.1. Taxonomy (GTDB): domain Bacteria; phylum Synergistota; class Synergistia; order Synergistales; family Synergistaceae; genus JAIRNC01. The sequence continues at coordinate 11,161 of JAISYM010000021.1, read as the reverse complement.
AAGCTATCTCTATGCTCTTGCGGGCTATTTCGTCCGCACTAAGAGCGGTCTCTCCGATCATCGCGATCGCGGCAGCCTGAGCAAAGCCGCCTCCCGAGCCGATCGCTGCGACGCCGTTCTCAGGCTCTAGGATATCTCCGGCGCCCGACAACAGAAAGACGTCCTTGTTATCGGCCACAATCATCATCGCTTCCAAACGCCTCAGATATTTATCGGTCCTCCAGTCCTTCATAAGAGCCGAAGCGGCGCGGAGGAGATTGCCGTGCTGTTCGTCCAGCTGCTTCTCAAAACGCTCCAGGAGCGTCATGGCGTCTGCCGTGCTGCCTGCGAAACCGGCGATCACGTCTCCCCTGTCCCGGCCCTTGATCCGGCGAACCTTGCGCGCGGAAGACTTTATGACCTGCGAACCCAGGGTAACCTGCCCGTCACCGGCCATCGCGACGCGGCCGTTCCTCGTGACGCATACAATTGTAGTTCCCTCCATAGTTGAATGATCCCGCATTTATTTTACGTCCCCCAAACCGGAGCGCGGATGCGACTCCATATAGCTTTTTTTCATCTGTTCGGCCGTCACCGTCAAGTAACGCTGCGTCGTCGCCAGGCTTTCGTGTCCCAGCAGCTCCTGAATGACTCTTAAGGGCGCGCCGTTTTCAAGCATGTGAGTCGCGAAACTGTGCCTCAGCGTGTGCGGCGTCACGCCAAAAAGACCGACGACGCGCGCGGCGGAAACCACCATGCGGTGGATGGTGCGTTCCGTAAGACGATCCGCCCCCGCCCGGCCTCCGCAAAACACCGGGAAAGCCCCCTCGAAAGGCAAGCCGGCGAACGACATCTCGTCCTTCCAGCGCGTCAAAAGCCGCTGTGACTCCCTGCCAAACGGAACTAGCCTCTCCTTTGAGCCCTTGCCAGAAACGCGCAGCCATCTCTCCGATATATCCACATCTTCCCAGTCAAGCGCGGTGACTTCGCTCACCCTTAAGCCTGATCCGTAAAGCAACTCAAGTATCAGGGAGTCCCGGAGTTCTTTTTTGTTCCCCCGCACCCCCTCGTCCAGCAATTTCATCATATCCTCATAGGCAAGCGCCCTTGGAAGCCCCTGCCGAAGCTTGGGCCCTCGCAGCCCGGCGCTGATATCTCTGTCGAGGATTCCCCTTTCGACGAGGAACTTGACAAAACTCTTGATTGCCGAAAGTTTACGGGCTATGGAGCTGGCACTGAAACCATAGCCAGAAAGCTCTCTGATAAACCCCCTGAGAAACCCCATATCAAGGGACGAAGCCGACACAACACCGCCCGTTTCCGCGTAATCCGCAAATTGAGCGAGATCTACCGCGTAATTTACGACAGTGTTATTCGAGCGCCCCAACGTGGAATCCATATATAGAATAAACTCGTCAATACAGATCGAAATATTCATTATTTTATAGAATATTATCACTTTTTTCGAATTCAGACAAGAATTTAACACATATTTTTTGTGGTAGCCGCTAGAATGGAATATAATCATATTATGATATATTATGCCATCTGTACTCGATAGGCCTATAAACGGGGGGTGAGACATTGTCCGGTTTTCCGGTAATATCGGGCGCGACAGGCAATAACGATGAGACGAGACCTTTAAGAAGAACGCGGCGAAGCGACTGGGACGATCCCATCGTGCGTGTTTCGCGCGGAGAGCGTCCGCCTGTTCCGAATCTCAAGCTCGTGGTCATCCTCACCGACGGCGTACGAGGCCATATAAATCAGAGCAGGGGTGTCGCGGTATGGCTGTCGCGCCGCACCGGCGCGGAGGTATTGGAGCTGGAGATCCCCGAACTGAAGGGCGTCAGGAGGCGCAAGGCGTACTCGGCCGTCGCCAAGCTCCTGGAGGGCAACAGGCGGAAGGCGCGTGACTGGCTGGCCCTTGCGGAGGGCGAAAACGTCATACGCACGCTCGGGCATTGGCTCCTGGAGAGGGGTATCAGGGAAGGCGACGCGTCGTCGCTCATACTGCTTTCCGCCGGCTCCATGCCGTCTTTTTACAACGTCGCTCTGGGCTATATCTGGCGCTGTACGTGCGCCGCCATTATGACGCCGAGCGTTATTGGAACGGAGCCGTTTGATTTCGCGATCGTTCCGGAACACGATTACCCGCTCGATCTGTCGAACATACTGACCACTGTCGGCGCGCCCAACCTCATCGTTCGCGAGGAATTAGGCGCGGTCGCGGCGTCCCTGTTGCGGCAGTTTCCTCCCCGGAGCGAACGCAGATGGGGTATATTGGTCGGCGGAGACGACAGGAATTACAGGATAACGCCGGAATGGGTCCAAAAGTGGCTCGGCAAGGTTTTTCACGAGGCGCAGCGCAGCGGCGTCGACCTCTATATCGCGACCAGCAGAAGGACATCGCGGGACGCGGAGAGCGCCATTCGCAGACTTGCCGCAAACAGCGACAGGGTGCGCTTTTTGCTCATAGCCTCAGCCGATCCGCTGAACCCTGTGCCGGCGATACTTGGCGCCTGCGACGAGGTATTCGTCACCGACGACTCCATCAACATGGTCTCTGAAGCGGCAACGGCAGGACACAGAGTCGTGCTGCTGCGGGCGGAGCGTGTCGGCGCCGTAAAGCGCAAACTGCAAAAGCTGACCTCAGGAATGGTAACGGTCGGGCTCCTGCCCAAAAAAATGCTCTGGGGCATCCCGAGGTTCGATCAGACGTTCAGGAGCTTCGAGAAGATGGGGCTCCTCATAGAATTCAAGGACTGGATAAAGGAACGCAGACGGGACGACGTTGTGCTCTTTGCGCCGCTCGATGAGGATTCGGATCTCGATCCCGACGGCTTCAACGAAGCGCGCCGAGCGGCCGGCTGGATACTTGAGAACTTAGGAGACGTCGTACACCCGTCCGAGGACGAATAAGGAGGCCGAAGGGCTTGAAAATTGTCTTTATAGATCAGGATATCCGCGTCAACGTCATAAACGGAGAGGAAGCAGTGTCCCCGCTTAAAGCGTTTGGAGACGTAACGTATTACGATGACGCTCCTTGTTCGCAGGATGTTCTATACGAGCGGGGCCGCGACGCGGACGTTATATTTTTCAAGATCAACCAATTCAGCAACGAGTTAATCGACCGCTTCACCAACCTCAAATTTTTACAATTCATGGGCATAGGCTACGGCAACTATCTCGACGCGAACCACTGCGCGGAGCGGGGAATAACGGTTCGTGGGATTGGCGAATACGGCAGCAACCCAGTGGCCGAATTTGCGCTTGCGCTCATCCTCTGTTCCATGAGGCACATCATTCCCGCGGACAGGAGAATGAAGGCAAAGATATGGGACACAGCGGGGCTCCTCGGCGGCGAGCTGTCTCTGTCCACGGTCGGAATCATCGGAACCGGGGCGATAGGGAGCTTGGTCGCGCGTAAAGTTTCCCTCTTGGGCGCGAAGGCGCTGGCTTTCGACAACGTGGAGAAACAGGAGCTGAAGGACTCGTTCGGCGTAAGGTACACCAGCTTGGAAACGCTGATGAGGGAGTCGGACATCGTGACCGTCCATCTCAGCTACACCGCTCAGACGGAGCGATTGATCACAGGGGAACTCCTGAGCCTTATGAAACCGGAGTCCTTCTTTATAAACCTGGCGAGAGCGCAGATCGTCGACTACGCCGCCCTTCGCTCCATTCTGGAGCGCGGCGGCATCAGGGGCGCGGCGATAGACGTTCACTACGGCGAGCCTCCGGCGGACTGGAGCCTGGCTCTCATGGAAAACGTCATTGCGACCCCGCACATGGGCTACTTCACGGCCTCGACCAACACAAACATGCTGAAAAAAAGCGTCGAGTCCGTCCTGGACTTCTTAAATTCGTCCGATTTTGTCGGCCACTGACCGGGCTATCCCGTGAGCGTCCAATCCGTAGAACGCCATGAGTTCCTTGTAAGGGCCGCTCGATACGTATACATGAGGCAGGCCTAGCTTACAGACCTTCGCGGAGAAGCCGCCGTCGCACACGGACTCCTGGACGATGGTTCCCAGCCCGCCGATGACGTAATGTTCCTCGATCGTCACGATGAGTCCGGTTTTTTGGGCGCAATCGGCGATAAGCTCCCTGTCTAGCGGATGCACCGTGGGCATTCCCACGACGCGCGCGCTTATGCCGCGTCCCTCCAAGATTTCCGCCGCGGCAATCGCGGCCCCCGTCAGGTTCCCGGTGGATACTATAGAGACGTCCGTACCCGGACGAAGCGTCTGTCCCCTGCCGATGGCAAACGGCCCGGGGATCATAAGATCGGGTATCGGGTCGTTGCCTATCCGCATGTAAACAGGCCCGTCGTGAAGGAACATCGCGTCAACAGCAGAGGTTATCTCATCTGGGTCCTGCGGGGCTAGAACGGTCACGCCCGGTATCATCCGCGTTATGGCAAAGTCCTCCAGGCTGTGATGCGTCGAGCCGAGGTCGCTGTAACTGACGCCGCTGTTGCGGCCGACTATTTTGACATTCTGCCGCATGTAGCCGATATCGTTTCGGAACATCTCGAATGGACGCGCCGTAACGAATGGCGCGATGGCGCAGAAAACAGGAATTTTGCCTGTTGTGGCGAGTCCGCTCGCGACACCTATCACGCACTGCTCCATGATGCCGAACTCATAATATCGCTCCGGATACAGCTTCTTAAATTCACCGTGACCGGAGCTGCCGCCGCTGTCAGCCGAGAGGACCGTTATATCCGGGTTTTTCAGCGCGGACGCCAGAACAGCCGCCCCAAAGACCTTCCTGGGATCCGACATCTTAACATCATTCAGCGCTATCGGGCCCATCACACAGCCTCCTTGAGGCGAATCGCGCGATCGAGCTCCGCCTCCGCCTCCGCAAGCTCTTCTTCTTTCGGTTTCCAGTAGTGATACGCGGCGTTCCCCTCGGCGAAAGCGAGTCCCTTGCCCTTCACCGTACGGGCTATAATCGCGGAGGGACGTTCCGTGGCGAGGGGCAGGCTATCGAGGGTTCGCACGATTTCTCCCATGTCATTGCCGTCGATAGTTGCGACGGCCCAGCCAAAGGCCTCGAAACGCGCGTCAATCGGTTCCATGTTCATCACGCTCGCCGTGCTGCCGCTTATCTGCAGGCCGTTTACGTCCACGAACGCGGTGAGATTGGAGAGCTTATAGTGCGACGCGGCGGAAACCGCTTCCCAGTTGCTCCCCTCGGGCAATTCGCCGTCGCCCAACACGGTGAAGACGCGGCTTTTGAGTCCCGACGCGCGGAGGCCGAGTGCCATTCCCACGGATATCGCGAGGCCGTGGCCCAACGCGCCCGTATTTGCCTCGATCCCGGGCAATTTGTGCATGTCAGGATGGCCCGGCAGTTTCGTGCCGAGCGCGCCGTACGTGTCCAAGAGAGACTCGTCGAAGAAACCGCGCTCCGCGAGCGCCGCGTACTGCGCCATGCACTTATGCCCAGCGGAAAGTACAAAACGATCTCGATCATTTTTTTTGGGGTCCAGCGGGTCGACGTAAAGCGCGTAAAAATAAAGCGCGGTCACAATGTCCATGCAACTCATAGCGCCGCCCATATGACCTGCCCCGCCGGCGCGAATCATGCGCAGAATGTTTCTGCGGCACTTAGCCGCCCTGCATTCCAGGCGTTTTATCGCGTCGCTCATGACGGCCTGTTTTTCCTTTCGTACTCGCAGATTCTCTCGACCTTCGGGCCGCTGCGGCTCTTTGGGTCAAACGAAAGCGAGAGGTACTCCTTCACGAAACACTTCGCAAGCTCGATCCCTGTGACCTGGGCCCCCAGCGTTATGATATTCGCGTTGTTCGAGAGCTGCGCGCGCTGGGCCTGGTATATATTGGTCACCAAAGCCGCGTAAGCGCCTTTGACCTTGTTTGCGGCAATGCAGACGCCCATTCCCGTGCCGCAGATCAATACGCCGCGCTCGCATTTTTTAGCCGCGACATCCTCCGCGACGGCAGCGGCTACGTCGGCGTACACGGGATCGTCGCTCCCGTAGTCGACTATTTCATGCCCCAGGCTCTCGATGAACGGAATGAGCCGGGCTTTAAAATCAGCGGCGTTCGGATCGCACCCAATGGCAATTTTCATCTGTATCCTTCCCTTCTCGCTCCGGCGCTTTCAGTATGAATCTTTCCAAAATATCGCGTCTTTTGAGGCATTATATACAATCCGCGGCGACAAAGCCAGCTTGAGAAGGAAATATCTATCCGGCGCGCCGGAATTTTTTGCGCGTTTTTTCCGCCGCCAGAAAAAAACCGGAAGAAATTTCATTTCCAAAAAACGCCCTCCGTGTTAATCTTGTCTCTGAACGATTTTTCAAAAATGGAGGAATCTCAGTGGCAAAAAACATTACGCCGAAGGAACAAAACTATTCGCAGTGGTATCAGGACGTGATAAGGGCCGCGGAGCTTGCGGACAACGCTCCCGTGCGCGGTTGCATGGTCGTCCGCCCAAACGCTTACGGGGTGTGGGAGAAGATTCAGTCAGCGTTCGACCGCGCTTTCAAGGAAACGGGGCACCAAAACGCTTACTTCCCACTCCTCATACCAAACTCCTTTATGGAGCGCGAAGCCGAACACGTGGAGGGCTTCGCGCCCGAGTGCGCGGTGGTCACTCACGCCGGAGGTGAGGAACTGGAGGAGCCTTACGTCATCAGGCCTACATCTGAGACGATCATAGGTCACATGTACAGCCAATGGGTGCAGTCGTGGCGCGATCTCCCCATACTCATAAATCAGTGGTGCAACGTAATGCGATGGGAAAAGCGCCCCAGGCTTTTCCTGCGAACCTCCGAATTTCTCTGGCAGGAAGGGCACACCGCTCACGCCACAAAAGAAGAGGCTTACGCGGAGACCATGCTCATGCTTGACGTTTACAGGAAGATCATGCAGGATCATCTGGCGCTGCCGGTCATCTACGGCGAAAAATCTCTGAACGAGCGTTTCCCCGGCGCGGAGAATACATTTTCCTGCGAGGCGATGATGAGCGACAAAAAGGCCCTCCAGGCCGGAACCAGCCACTTCCTCGGGCAGAACTTCGCTCGCGCCTTTGATATTTCGTTCCAGGGCAAAAACGGCGAGATGGATTTCGCATGGACTACGAGCTGGGGTGTCTCCACCCGCCTTATAGGCGCAATAATCATGTCACATTCCGACAACGACGGGCTCGTCCTGCCGCCGAAAGTCGCTCCGGTAAAAGCGGTGATTATCCCGATCTCCGGCGACGACGAAAAACTCGCGAACGATCTGGAGCCGGCGGCATCCAAGATAGCGGGAGAACTCAACGCTTCTTTCGGCGGGCTCGGTGCGGAGGTGGACAGGAAGTATCACCTGCGCCCGGGCGACAGGTTCTTCTATCACCTCCAGAGGGGCATTCCGATTCGCATCGAACTGGGAGAGAAGGAGTATGCCTCAGGCGGCGTGACGATAGTGAGACGCGACAGCGGCGTGAAGGAGCGGGTATCGTTCGACGCCGTCCCCGCGCGAGTCGGCGCGCTCCTTACCGAGATACAGGATAACCTCTACGAACGCGCGAAGGCTTTCCGCGAGGAAAACACTTTCGACGTATCCAGTCTTGCCGAGTTGAAAGCCTTTTTCAAGGGCAGCGACAGAAGCGGATTCGCGCGGGCGTTTTTCGCTGGCTCGGTGGATGACGAGAAGGACATAAAGGACCTCACCGGCGGCGCAACAATTCGCTGCATCCCTCTCGACGGAGCGACCGGCAAGTGCGTCGTAACCGGCCAGGAGGGCGCGAGGGCCTCTATTTTCGCGAAATCCTACTAGAGGCAACAGCCAAGGTGTCCGCGGGCGCGGCTTCATGCAGCGCCCGCGGACACGCCGTAAAAGCTATTGGACATTCGCCCTGTGCTGCTCGAATACGTCTTTCAGCAAGTCGTACAGGTGCTTGCCCCGCTTCTGTTCGAACTGCCGCACAAGCCCGTTGTGCAGTGATTTCAACTCGCTTTCATTAATAAAGAGGTTGTAAATGCTGGTGTAGTGGCCGGGGCTCAGCTTCTCGTCTTTCACGAGCCCCCGTATCGTCTTTTTGGTCGCGTTGTCGAGTTTTGCGGAACCCGCGGCAGCCACCGGCGCGCCGGCGGTTTCGGCGGACGGCTGCGGCGATATGGTGTTCCGACGTTCGATGCTGACGCCTGCCTTGCTACATTTCCAATAATCGATGACAGCCTCAAAATCCCGGTCGTTACTGATGATATAAAACTCTTTGTCCCCGCCGCCCGCGACCAGACTGCCAAGGCAAGTGGCAAGCTGAAAATCGAGATAATTGTCCGCGGTCTTTTTCATTTTCTTGATTTCTACCCTTGCCGGGGAATTGAGTATAGCCATAACGGTTTCAATATGGACGCCATTTATCATATTGCCGACAAAAATGATAACAGTGTCATTCTCCGTCAGTTTCCTGATGCCGCTCAGGCCGTTCTGGTGAACATTTTCATAATCGATCAAATACGTTGCCATGACTTTATTCTCCCTTTTGTATCCTATAGGTTATATATCATCACCGCAATGCCCTCAAAGCTTTTTCTAGCTTGGAATGGTCAATAAAAAATATTCTACTGTTGTTGTCAGGATATGTCAAAATAACTGGCATAACTAAGAGATGAGACAAACTTGAAATCTTTCAGCTATCCTGTTTTAGCGGTAAAATAAGTCAGACAAAACCGGCAGGGAGGAATTTTCGATGAACGTAACAGTGAGGCGCAGGGCATGATAGTGGCCTACGTGCTATTTTTGGCCATAAGTATAGCTTTTTTTTATTTTACAAGCGGTGTAATTACCAATGGAATAATACGTTTTATAGTTTCCTTAGTCATTTTTTTTGCGCTTTCAATATCAATTACTGTCATGGTGGTAAGCAAAGGAGATGCTCCACCGCCAGGTTCTAAAACTATTGATTTCGAGGAAATGGAAAGAATCCGGAGGAACTTGAATAAGGAAGATCAGATGAGCGGAGTGAAAATTGAGATAGTTACCCAACGAGACCAGGCTGTACGCTCAACTCTTTTGGAAATTTGGGAAGCCTCCGTAGCGGCGACCCATGATTTTCTTGCCGCGAAAGATATTCAAGCGTTAAAACCTCACGTTTCTGAGGCTATTCAGAGCATTGAAACACTAGCGGCGGCTAAAAATGAGCATGGAATCGCGGTGGCTTTCATGGGCGTTGAGCGTGACAAAATCGAAATGCTGTTCGTCGCGCCGCAGGCAAGGGGAACAGGCATTGGCAGGGAATTGATTTCTTACGCGGTGGATAAACTGAACGCGCGGTATGTGGATGTCAACGAGCAAAATCCCCAAGCCGCCGGTTTTTACGAGAAAATGGGGTTTGAGGTTTTTGGAAGATCAGAGCTTGACGCGCAGGGCAATCCATATCCGCTTTTGCGCATGAGGCTGAAAGAGCGGCTACTACAGTCTGGAGGCGAATCATGAACGATAACCTTACACGCTGCCCGTGGGCGGAGGCAGACCCGCTCTCGCAGCGCTACCACGACACACAATGGGGAAAGCCCTGCCACGACGAGCGTATGCTGTTCAAAATGCTGATCCTGGAAGGCAAACAGGCTGGATTGGCTTGGGTCACGATACTGCGCAAATGGGACACCCTCTGCGCGGCGTTCGATGATTTCGATCCTGCCAAGCTCGCAGGTTACGATGACTCGAAAGTAGCTGAACTGCTCGCGAATCCGGGGATCATCCGCAACCGCCTCAAAGTCGCCGCCGCGATAGAGAACGCTAGGGCGTATTACAGGCTGCGCGAGGAATATGGCACGCTTGATGGTTATGTCTGGGGTTTCACCGGCGGTAGGCAGGTTGCCGGCAAATGGGAGACGATGGGGCAAACCCCTGTCAAGACCGCGCTGTCTGACACGATAAGCCGCGAATTGAAGCGGTTAGGCTTCAAGTTCGTCGGCAGCACGATAGTCTACTCCTGGCTCCAGGCGGTCGGCGTGGTCAACGACCACATAGCGTCCTGCGCTTTCAGGGGGTACGAAGCTGACCATGTACAAACCTGATCTTCATCCTGGCTGATAATATTTTCTATAAATCGGCGCCGGACGCGCCCACAATCGCTGAAACAGCTTCCAATCTCCCCCTGGCTGGATTATCGCGCCTGACATGTCGCGGTAGAGCATTGCCATTGGGCGGACGCCAATATCCTTGATAGTTAATCGGTTTTCGCATGATGGATATAATGTCAATTTATAGTGGAATTACTATAATTCTTGACAGGCGATATGCCTGTGATAAAATGCAATGAAGTTGCGTAATTAACTATCATATCCCGGATAAATTAAAAATGGAAGTGACTGAATGTATCGTAGCGACGACCCATCTGGACACATGCCCATTGACGAAATTATGGAGAAATTACTCGCGAACTGGGCCCCCGACCCCGGCCGTGAACACGTCAGCGTAGAGGACGCCCTTGGCAGGGTACCGGCACGGGATATCTTGTCTGAGATGGACATCCCCGTACATAGGGGGGCGGAGTGCGACGGGATAGCCGTGCGTTCCCAGAATTTTGCCGGCGGGGTGCCGGACGTTTCCTCGTGGGCCTTGGGCACGGATTTCGCCATGGTCAACATGGGGGATGATTTCGACGACAGGTTCGACGCCGTGATCCCGATAGAGGCCGTAGATCTCTCTAGTGGAAACCTGGTCCTTCTGGATGGCGCCAGCGCCGCGCCGGGCCGCCTGGTCGAGCCTAAGGGCGGGACGGTGCGCGAGGGCGGGATTTTGGCGCGGAGCGGGGCGCGCCTCTCTTCGATCGACATCGCCAACCTCACGACGGCCGGGATTACGAGCGCCTGCGTGCTCAAACGCCCGAAGGTTGCGTTCATCCCAACGGGAAACGAGCTCGTCCCTGCCGGCTCGCGCCCCTCCAGGGGGCAGGTCGTCGACTGCGACAGTGCGATGGCGCGGGCGCTCTTGGGTGCGCGCGGCGCGGAGGTCGTGCCGTTCCCCATAGTGAACGACGTGCGCCGCGATCTGGAAAATGCCTTGAGTCAGGCCATGTCGTCCAGCGACATCGTACTGGTGAGCGGGGGTTCCTCGAAGGGGACGGAGGATCTCTGCCCCAGGCTCATCGAGAGGAACGCGGTCTTCTTCAATCACTACGTAAGGGCAAGGCCGGGCAGGCCCATCGCCGT
>JAISYM010000097.1 GCA_031269875.1 Synergistaceae bacterium | reverse complement strand
GCGGAAATCGAGGGGAGAATTTACAGGCTTCGTCTCGATGAAAATATATTCCGCAATTTACGGCAATCCTACGAGCGGGACTTGGCAATATTCAACGCGTCCGGAGACGCGATCCCCTTTACGTTTTTACATGACGCGTCCTGGAATGTCCCGCAGAACACTTACGAGACGGCAAGCGCGTCCGTCCCACTTTTTTTGCTGCCAAAGCGTGCGACCAAGACAGCGCCGGGAAACGATATAACGATACGCACAGGCGCGGACGGCAGCGTGATAGAGGTCAAGGGCATGAAAAATTTCACCCCGGCCGAAGGTACTGGGGTATATCTCATAGACCTGACTAAAACGCCCAGAGAGGGCGCGGTGGGTTACAAGCTCGAACTCCCCTTGAGCGGAGAGTCAGAGACGGCCGCGAGCGTAAACGTCTTCGGGTCCGTCAGTCTCCGGGATTGGGAGAACCGATCCTCGTGGAGGAAGCTTGCGGCAAACGAGCCGCTCGTATTCCTCAAACAAGGGGAGGCGAGCGTGAACTCTGGCGTCATTGAGATAGGCAATGCGATTGCAAGCACGAATTATCTGATACTGGAAATAGATGGAATAGGCGGCATAATGCCCAAGAGCGCCGTGCTGCGAGTCATCAAAAAAAGGGAGACGACGGCATCCCCACCCGACAGCGCGGCGTTCGAGGGCGCGCTGGATACCGAATCGTCCGCCGTATACGACACTGAGGGCGTATTCCCGGCGACCGGCGTCAATTTTATCCTTAAGTCGCCCGGGATATACGAGGCGACAGTGAGTTCCCGCGGCGACCCCGACGACTATTGGCTGTGGCACGCTGACGCCAGGATATCCCTGATCGCTCTCCAGAACGGCGAGAGCAGGAGCGTCCCCATCGGAATTTCCGGGAGAGGAAAGCGGTTCTGGCGGCTCTCCCTCCAAGGCGCGCGCCTCGCCGAACCGCCGACGCTAGAGCTATTCTGGAGGCCGATAGACGTGGTATTCATGGCCCAGGGGAAATCGCCGTACATCATAGCGCTGGGGAGCGACAACAAACTGGCGCCGTCACTGCAAAGAAGCGCGCTGATGAAAGGAGCGCTCGAAGCGGTAGGCACACGCCGCGTTTTAGTTTCGAGCCTGACGCCCGACGCTCCAACCGAGATACAGAGGGCGCCGGACAACGCCGAGGACGAGGCGGTGCAAACGAATTGGGCGCGATATATGGTATGGAGCGCGCTTATCGCCGGAGCGGCGCTTCTTTCGTGGATGGCGTTCAGCCTGCTGAAAAAAGGCTGAACGGCGGCGCGTAACTTCTTTATACCAATATGAAATCAATGGCCTGAAGGGTGAAGCGTTAAGAGCGGCTTGTATAACCGCTCGGCTTCATCGTAAACAACCTGTTAATCACGAATTGGTATAACTCACAATCGCACCTACGTGCTATGATATCATAAGTAACAGAAACTTATTTATCTACGGAGGCGCTTCTGATGTCGTGGATTTGGTCAGCGCTAATGCCTCACCCGCCGATAATAGTGCCGGATGTCGGCTGCGGACGGGAAAGGGAGGCCGCAATCACCATAGAGGGGATCAAAGACCTGATGGGGAGGCTCTCGGAGCTAGAGACTCCCGAGCGCGTTCTCATCGTCTCCCCCCATCAGCCTTACTCGTTCGGGGCGTTCTGCGTCAACAGGGCGGGCGTCATACGCGGGAGCTTCGCTCCTTTTGGCGCACCTCAGCTGGCCTTCAATATCAGGACGCCCATCACGGAGGCCGACTCGCTGAGCGAGTTCCTGTCCGCGGCCGATATACCCGTGTGTTTCAACGAGTCCGCCGATATGACGCACGATCAGGGTACACTGGTGCCTCTATACTTCCTCGAAAACGAATTTGACCCTCTTCCTCCGGCGATATTGTCGAGCCCGATCGGACTGGACGTTAAAACGGCTTTCGAGATGGGACGCGTCCTGGCCGGGTGGGACGACGGACACAACTGGGCGCTTCTTGCGAGCGGAGACCTGTCGCATCGCCTGAAGCCCGGAGCGCCCGCGGGTTTCAACCCGGAGGGAGTAAAGTTCGACAACGCTGTGGTGGAGGCGCTCAAGAAGCGCGACGCCTCGATATTGAGCGGCCTGCCGCGGCATACGGTGGAGGGTGCCGGCGAGTGCGGCCTGCGATCCGTTATGATTATGCTCGGGCTCTGTTCGGAACTCGGGGGTTCTATCGAAGTGCTCTCATACGAGGGCCCGTTCGGCGTTGGCTATTGCAACGCGCTGTTCGCCAATAAATGATTAATGGGAGGTTGAGCAATTGTCTCAAAAAAATAAACAGCACCCCTATGTTCTTCTGGCGAGGGAAACCGTTCGCCGAAATCTCGAAAGAGTACCGCAGGTACATTCCGGCGCTGAGATCGACCCGGACGACAGCCTTTGGACGCCTAAGCGGGCTTGTTTCGTATCAATAAAGACGCGGGAGGGACAACTGCGCGGCTGTATCGGCACCATCAGCCCGATTCAGACGGCGCTGGACAAAGAGATCATCGCTAACGCCATCTCCGCTTCAACGCGGGATCCGCGATTCGAGCCCCTGGACCTTGACGAGCTCGATGAGGTCAGTTTCTCTGTCGACGTGCTGAGCGTCCCGGAAGACGTGACGGATCCCTCCCAGCTCGACCCCAAAAAATGGGGCGTCATAGTCTCGATGGGCTCGCGGAGGGGCGTGCTGCTCCCTGATCTCGAAGGTGTCGACACGGTGAACGAGCAGTTGGAGATTGCCGCCAAAAAAGCCGGCATAACGAACTTTCGAAACGCCTCGATAGAACGCTTCACGGTCGATCGGTACAAGGAACAGTAAGGCTGGCAAAAGGGCAAAAAATCATGGGGTGGATCAGTCCGCGCTGGTGGCAGCCGGAGATTGACGACGCCGGCAATATCGCGTCCCGCTGCGGGCTTTGTTTTCATCGTTGCCTTATAAGACCGGGCGGCGCGGGGCGCTGCGGGGCGAGACGTTTTGCCGGCGGTGTCTTCGAGTCGCCGTTGCTTGGAAAATTCGTATCGGCCGCCGTAGATCCGATAGAAAAAAAACCTATCTATCACTGGCGTCCGGGAACGAAAATACTCTCGCTGGGCGGTCTCCACTGCAATATGTCCTGCCCGTTCTGCCAAAATCACGCCATTGCGCACCCAAAGGGCGAAATTGGCGTGAAGGATTTTCTGCCCCCAGAGAAGCTTGCCGAAACCGCGCGGGGGCTCGGTCTCGGCTCTGTGGCCTACACGTACAACGAGCCGGCGCTTCAGGCGGAGTACATCATCAGCGCCGCTCCCATCCTGCGCGGCGCCGGCATTGCCTCCGTGATGGTCACGAACGGCCTCTTCTCCCGCGAGGTGGGGGGCGAACTTGCGCCGATGATCGCCGCGATGAATATAGATATAAAGACGTTCAACAGCGGCGTTTACGGAAACCTTGCGGGCCGAGCCGGTAGCGGCGCGATCGAGACCGTCATGGGAAACGTCGAGTCCCTCTGCCGGGCCGGAGTTCACGTGGAACTCACAAACTTGGTCGTGCCCGGCGTAAGCGACTCCGAGACCGGTTTTGCCGGGATGATCGACTGGATCGCCGGGGTATCGCGCGAGATTCCCCTGCATATATCAAGATACTTCCCCGCTTACAAATACACCGCTCCGGCGACGGACACCGGCCTCTTGAAGAAATTCGAGTCCGCCGCGCGCAAAAAACTTAAATTCGTCCATCTCGGCAATGTGTGGTAAAGTATTCCTGCTTGGCAATTCGCGAGATTTTGAGGATTAAGAAGCTGATTAATGAGCCTAAACAAAATTTTGCCGTTCAGGAAGCCCTACGCCGCAAGGGTTTAAATCTTCACCCTTTAGGCATCAAACAATAAACCAGCCTTTTCCTAACTTGAGGTGTTCTATGTGCGCTTTTTAATAACCAAAAATATTTTTCCCGCTTTTATAATAACAGCCTTTATGATCACCGGCCTTACGGGCGAGGCAACCGCCGCCGGTATCGCTGATCTCGACAGATTCCCGCAGAACGGCGGCGCTTATCTTCCTGCGGACCCGGATCGGGCCGTCACGGACCCAGCGGAGCAGAGCGTCTACGCCGACGAGTACAAGACACGGTTCTTCGCGCCCTGGCGCAATGCCGACCTGTCATATCTCGACATTTCGCTGGACAAGATAATCGAATTTCAGAAGAACACCGCAAAAAAGAAGTTCTTCGTCGAGGGCGGCCGCGTCCTCACAAAGGATTCTATGACAAAGATCGCCGCAAACGTCCCGGAAGCGGTCGAGATGGGGGAACCGCGTCCAGGCGTCTGTCTTGCGGAAGCGGACGTCCGCGTACTCCCCACGTCCACACCGCTGTTCAGCTCCCCGGAGAGCGCGCTCGGAGCGAGGGGACTGCTCAAGACGGACTGGATTCAAAACTCCACCGTCAAACCCGGAGAGCCCTTGTCCGTCATAGCCGCGTCGAAGGACGGCAAATGGCTGCTCGCGGCGACCGGAACCGTCGTCGGATGGATCAAATCGGGGAAGGCGGCGCTCGTAAACGATGAATTTATGGAGAGGTTCATGTACGCCTCTTATTCTGTATTCGTCAAGGACAACGTCGCGATAAAGGGCAAGGACGGCGCTGTCATTGCGATAGCCAAAATGGGGACGCTTCTGCCGGTTGAGGGACGCGATCTGCTCGTCCCGGTAAAGGGAAAGGACGGTTGGGCGCGGATAATGCCGTACAGACCGGCGGACGGCGAGACCGAGCCGTTCCCCGTGCCCTTCACGCCGCGAAACGCGGTCAGGGCAATGGATCAGCTAATAGGCGAGCCTTACGGCTGGGGCGGCGAACGGGGGCTTCGTGACTGCTCGTCTATGACGCGGGATTACTTCACGCTCTTTGGAGTCTGGCTGCCCAGGAACTCCGGCGACCAGGCGAACGCGGGCCCCGGTATAATCCTGAAGGGCGCCGAGTCAGGCGGCAAACTCGATACAATCGTGAGGGACGCCGTGCCCTTCGCGACGCTGATACACATGCCCGGACACATAATGCTCTATATCGGGATATACGACGGCGAACCCGTTGTCATGCACAATGTATGGGGGGTCAGGATAAACGCGCCCGGCGGCAAGACCGGCCGAAAAGTAATAGGCAAGACTGTGGTTTCGAGCCTGCGAGCCGGAGCGGAGATAGAGAACAGGCCAAAGTCTGGCCTGTATATCGACAGAGCTGAAAAAATCGTATTCCCGATAGGGAGTACCGGCAGATAGGGAGGTTTATTATGATTTATAGAATAGGTTTGGCGGGTTGCGGGACAGTTGGCAGGGGGCTTGTCGCCCTTCTCGGCGAAAAAAGGGAGTATCTCGAAAAAAAATACGGATTTTCGTTCAGCCTCAACCTCGTTACGGATTTCATCAAGGGAACGGTAGCCTCCGCGGACGGCCTTAATCCGCGTGAGATAATCGAAAACCTCGACCGGAGCGGCGGGCTGCGCTCCATGAAGGAAGCCTTGGAAGATACGCGGCTTGCGGACCTCCTCAGGCGGACGCCGGTAGATATCCTCTGCGACGCCACACCGACGAATTACGAGACCGGGCAGCCCAGCCTCGGCATCCTGCAAACCGCGATCGCGAGCGGGGCGAGCGCCGTCACATGCAGCAAGGGCGGAGTCGGGCTCGACCTCGCGGGGCTTAAGAAACTCGCCGCCGACAAGGGCGTCAAAGTGCGCTACGAAAGCAGCGTCCTAAGCGGAACGCCGCTTCTGAACCTGGCGCAGGGCCCTCTTGCGGGATGCCTCATCGAGAAAGCCCTCGGCATAGTGAACGGCACAACGAATTACATTCTCACGATGATGGAGGGCGGCGCGGATTACGCCGATTCACTGAGAGAGGCACAGCGCCTCGGCTACGCGGAGACCGACCCAACCGGCGACGTCGAAGGTTTTGACGCCGCTGTGAAGGTCTGTATCATGGCGCAGGAGTTCTTCGGCTGTAAACTCTCCCTGTCCGAAATCGACCGTGAGGGCATCACGCGGGTGTCGCCCAGCGATATCAAAAAGGCTCGGGAGGAAGGAAAGCGCGTCAAACTGATAGCCGGCGTCGAAAGACACAAAGATACCGCGCGAGGTTACGTAAAACCCACCGCGATAGATCTGACGCACCCTCTGGCCTCCGTATCGGGCCCCACAAACGCCGTCTGCCTCACAACGGACAATCTAGGCGACGTGACTGTCATAGGCCCGGGCGCTGGGGCAAGGGAGACAGCCCAGGGCCTGCTCTCGGACATACTTGATATCGCGGCGCGCAACGCCTAATTCCGTTTCTAAACCGCATCGAGGTTCATCTGATTTAGAAACGAAATAATACGGATTCGGGCGGCAGATTGCCGCCCCTACGCGGGCGTGGGCGTAAATTTCGGGCAGGACGCGAGCGGCGGTCTCTCCATAGTGAGAGGCCGCCGCTCGCTCGATGATTAATGTTTGGTATCACCGGCGCTCAGGAGTGATAGCCGACGTTATCCTCTTGTCTTGAGATTTTTCCTCTACCCTGATTTTACACCAAACCGCGCCGTTTTTCTCCCGCGGCGCCGTGTCAGAGGCAGCCCAAGCCTGACGCACGCCGGACACCCCCCACAGAAGCACGGTGCCCGCGGAAAGAACAACGAAAGCCTTAGAGAACTTGGTCTTAAAAATTTTCTTCATCGATTTACACTTCCTCCTAATTCATCAGCCAGTAGTTGATAATGGTCGTCTCGGACGGAATACTGTTGCCATTCCCGCCGTCGTTGTCAGATATTCTTATTATGACGCTGCTGAGATCGCCATTTGACATACTGACGCCCTCTTCCGCAATAGACTCGACGCTTTGGGCAAGGGCGTCTTTATCAGTGACATCAAGCGTACCCTCAAGCGTCCGTGATCCGCCCTGACTGGAGACAGTGAAACCGACGACTTTCGCCCCTTCGAGTTCGATAAACTTCGCGCCTCCTGACCAACGAACACCGGCGCCTGTATCGGCGCCAATGGCATAGATCCTGGCCTTTCCGTTAATCCCCGTGATGTCGCACTGTCTTCCGACGTCGCCGGTATCCGTCTTCTCCGGCAGGAACGTCGCGAAGAACATCTGATTCCCGAATAAAACCGGCTGAGCGGAGACGTACTCCTCCTTATAATTCTGCGAAGCGCCGTCAGGCTCCAGCGGGATATACCATCCCTTCGCGTCAGGATCTGTCACTTTCGAATTTACGTCGTTCGATTTCAGCTCGACCCATTCATCCCTGAGAGATGGTTTTCCAGTCGCAGCCGCAAAATCCGGCAGCTTGAAGGAGTAAATCATCTGCGATTTGTTCGCCAAGATAGTTTCTCCGGCGACGTTCGCGGTACCCCCTGATACCCACCACGCGCCCGATTTTTTAACTCCCTGGGAGATTACGACGCCGAACGGGCTTGCGTAACTGGCGGTTAGCTCGTCGGAGCTTTTACGCAGGGAACCCGCGGTCAGAAGCCTTTCTTCGCTCGCGCTGCCATCCGCCGATTCGAGCAGCAGAGCGAAGATATTTCCGCGGTTGTCCGACGCGTATATCTGGCCCGTGACGAATTTACTCTCGTTATCGCCGCGTTGCGAGACTCGCAGCGTCGGCGGCGAGACCATCATCCCCATAAATGGCGCAGGGCCGGAGCACTTGTTGCCGACACGCCAGTTCTCTTCCACGGAACCGCTGTTGTATACTTTGGCCCAACCCTTGGTGTTGTCGAAATCAGTGTGTTTCGACGCGTCCGGGTCGATTATGTAGAGAGCCGCCCCCATTTGGCCGTTATTGTCGAGATCGAATTTTCTCTGCATCCCCCCCGGCAGGACGATCATATTCCGCAGAGCCCCCAACGGACTCCTCCACACTCCCGCGGCGGCGTTACGGCTGTTGAAGCCAAGCTGCCAGAGTGGATACGCGTCAGGGTCCTTGTATATAAGCTCAAGTTCGTCGTAGTACCCCCCTCCACCCGGATCTGCGGGTACCGCTTCGGGTTCCGTATCCTGCGTCCCCATACGAACCAGGGTGAGCGAGCCGTTACTGTTCTCCACCGTTTCGCGGTACCAGTAGAATTTCGGGTCGTTCGGCGTGGAAACGTCCATCAGGTACAGGCCATTACCGGCCTTCCCCAGCGTCGCTATCAGGAACGACCGCCATCCCTCATTCTCGATATTGAAGCGCCGCAGCCGCACGGGGCCGTCCAGGACATACGCCGGTTTGGAGCTTATGGGGATGTCGTCGCTGGTCGCGGTCATAAAATCATATACGTCCAGCCAGCGCATCTTGTAGTTTTCGTCATCCCCGACTTTCGTCATCTTGAGCGCGGCCAGCCTGAGCGGAAGGAGCGACGGCGGCGGCACTATGGCCATCTGCTCGCGCTCGTTGCGCGGTATGCCGAGTTTCGGGTTTATGACGTGCAGGATGCCGTCGTTAGTCTGAGCGTATATCCTGATATCGAGGCTTTTCTGCGCGGGGCTTTCCGCCCACTCCTTGTAGCCCGGAAGGCTCTCAGCCGGCTGAGGCGGGCCGACGATAACGCTTGTCGACTGGCCAAAGTCCGCAAGCAGCGACCTCCGCAAGAGCAGCTCCTTTTCGATATACGAATACTCGTAGCCGGAAAGCCAGTTCACCAGCGCGCGGGATGGGTGCATCTTATTCGCGAATGTCTGGTCCGGTTGTATGTTCGTCGCGTCCATGCCGGCCACGAAGTCGTCTGTGACGCCAATCATAGAAGCGAGTGGGTGCGGGCTCGTGTCGTTCAGGTTTGTGGTAAATGCCATATTTTCAAATCCAGAAGATCCATTCCAGTAGACGAGGTTGCGGCTGTAAGGGATAAGTGTAAGTGATTCGCGCAGGTCGGAGCCCAGCTCCCACAGCTCCGTCGCCGCAATCGAACTGTCCTCTTTTACGGACTTGTAGCGCGAAAAAGTCCCGACCCACTGATCGAATTTGTTGATGCGGTACCCGGCGGAAAAGATGTTGAACTGATTGGGATCCGGGTCCTCCTCGTCTCCCATCGCGGCGCTTTCCGTAAAGGGGCCGGGCGCGGGCTGAATCTCGCTGTTTATCCTGGCCAGCACGGTGCGCAGGGCATGTACCAGCCCGTTCACGTCGTTCGCGAAATAGGCCTTGGCCTCCGGGTTCGGGCTGCCGTCCTCCAACGGATCGCCGGCCTGAGCCATTTCATTGAGCTTTGCGCGAAGTTCGGCGACAGCCGGCTCCTGCGAGTCGGGGTCGACGAAGCCGACTACGAGCGTACGAACGCCCTGCTGGAGATTGATGGCCTTAAATATATTTTCCCCGTCGGCTCCTTTTTTAGGCGTGCCGTCGGGGTTGCGGTCCAAAGCGGTCAGATCCTTGCTCTTGGTGTGATCGTAAAGATCCTTCACCGCCTGCGCCGATGAGTACTCCGAGCTGTCGTCGCCGGCGGTGAAGATGACTACCCAGTTCTTGTCGCATGGGTCGCTCAGCGGGAACGACGCTTCGGGCGCGTATTCGACGTTCGAGGCGCTCGTGTCGACTTCGCCTATATCTGCCACAGGAGGGGAGAAGAAGTCCATGATCGTGCCCAACGCCTCGCCGGAATCTTTCTTGAATAGGTTGAAAAGCCGCCAGCTATCCGCTTCGTCCATAGCCGCCTTGACCGTTCCTTGCGTGCTGGAGAACGTTACCGCCCTCTGTTTAGGGCTAGCCTCGTCGAACGTATTCAGCAGTCCCTTCGGTCCCTCGCGTTTGAGGTCTGTGTGCCCCGGATAAATCGCGGTGCTGAGGAACGTCTTGCCGTCCCCGAAGAATTCCGGGTTCTTGTAGTAGTACGGATCCGAATCGTCGTCGTTCGTAAGCGTAAGATCCTCCAGCCCATCAATCCACAGGCGGAATTTATTCAGGTGTTCGTTGGTGTAATCGTCCATCGGAACCCTCAGATACGCGCGGTTCAACAATTTCCACTTATCCGAGTCATGATCCTCTTCATAGTATTCCCTGTTTATGCCCCAGAAAGCGGCGGCGCTGTCCTTGTATCCCGTTCCATCAATAAAACCCTCCCATGGATCCTGGTCAGGCAGACCCGTTGCCCATCCAGGCCCTGTCCCGTACGGAAAATCGGATGAGATTACGTCAGCATAGCCATACGGGGCTTTTTTGTAGAAATCAGCGTAAAATCGTGCGTCACGCGTGTTCATTTCCTGGTATGTCGTGGCAAGTCCCATGCGCAGGTTTTCAACCAGCACGATATCCGACAGCACGCGCCACATGACGAGCTTCATCTTGTACATGCGGCTGTCGTTAGGGACGAGGTCTTCTTTATTGATCTCCTCCCCGGCAGACGGCCCGCTTTCCCACCAGCCTCTTTTGTTTTCCTTAAAGACAAGGGCATAGGGCAAAGGATCGTCATCAGGAATATCGGAATACAACTTCGCTAACTCATTGCCCGCGTAGTTAAACGGGGCGTAGTAGTTGTCGGCGTGCAGGCTGAGATCCACGTCGCGGGAAGTCATGTTGTTCGCGGCGTCCTCCGGATCCGGTCCCTCCCTGCCGTAACGCTCCAACCCGCCGTGACTGTAGCTAGTACTTCCAGTACCCTTGACCGGAAGCCCGCCATGTCCGTATGTGGCCTCCCTGAGCATCTTCCCTGCGTCCGCCTTTGTATGGACGTTAACCCCAAAGTCAGGCATCTTGCCGTTTGCGGTGAACGTCATCGGAGAGCCCGTATCCAGCACGAACAGCACATTTGCCTTCCTGGTGACGAGCGTCTGGTTGTTGTCCTCCAGCACAATCTCCTCTTTGTATGGAGGAAACACGTTTCTGAGCGGAAGAGCCGCCCAGGCGGGCAGAGCGCCTCCCCCTCCGGTGGATAGTACGGCGGCGAGTAAAACCACAACGGCAAGCGCCGCGAACCCGCAAAGGAACACACCCTTCCTCACAAGCCCCGCGAACAGTTTCACATTCCAGGTATTGTCAATTGATCCCTTTCGCATGAATTTACGCAGTCACTCCTTTCGATAAATCAGCCTTCTTTGTATTCTGGAGTCTGATCCGCTTGACGCCCTTGAGCGATTACCGCTCATTTATTAATTAGTTTATCAATTTCCACCTTAAATTATCGGCGACTTCCTAAAATCAAATATTACAAAAACGACATAAAATACTACCATATTTAAGTTACTTTTGGAAACCATATTTTAAGTCTCATTTACCTACGATTACTAAGCATTTATACACATGAACTTTATACCTAAAGAATCGTTTTGGCAATACCCGCAAACGTGTGACAAATAAATAATTCCGTTTCTAAACCGCATCGAGGTTCATCTGATTTAGAAACGAAATAATACGGATTCGGGCGGCAGATTGCCGCCCCTACTCTCCGGAGATTACACGCTCCATTACCTCATGGCCTT
>JAISYM010000123.1 GCA_031269875.1 Synergistaceae bacterium | reverse complement strand
GCTGGCGCGCGCGGAAATTTTTAGAGCATCATCGTTTTGGGAGGTGTACACATGAAGAGGACATATCAGCCGCACAACACGCGCCGGAAGCGCAGGATGGGATTTTTAGTCCGTTCCGCGAGCCCAAGCGGGCGCAATATTCTTCGCGACCGCAGACGCAAGGGTCGTAAGCGTCTCGCAGTGTAGGCACACTTCGTGTGCGCGGAATGTCGCAGGGCCTCGGGTTTCCTTTCGGCCCAAACGCCCGATTAAAAAAAGGATGGGAATTCGACGCGGTTTTCCGCACCGGCCGTCAGCTGAGGGGCGAGTTGGTGCGGCTTTGTTATTTGCGCAAGCAGGGGGAACGGACGAGGATAGGTCTGGCCGTAGGCAAGAAAATCGCGGGAGCGGTCGGCCGGTCGCGCGGCCGCAGAGTGCTTCGGGAGTCCGCGCGAAGGTTGCTGCCGTGGATAGAGGACGGTGTGTGGATCGTCCTCTCATTGCGCGAGAAGGCTCTTGGCTCGAACGCGGACGCGGTCTACGCCGACACGGCATCCCTTTTGAAGCGCGCCGGTCTCATGGGATCCGGATGGCGCGGCCCGAATTGGCGTGCCGACGAGCGGCCGTCTTTTTGATAAGGGGTTATCAGAGGTTTATTTCGCCCTTGCTGGGTTCGAACTGCAGGTTTTACCCCACCTGTTCGCAGTACGCTATAGAGGCTTATGAAAAGCACGGTATTATCAAGGGCAGCGTTTTGACATTTCTTCGCATCGCGAGGTGCGGGCCCTGGCATCCGGGAGGGGTCGATCCGGTGCCGGAAGACGCGTCGTTTGGGAAACTGTTTCGGAGAAGGTGAAAGTGTGAATATTTTCAGTAGTCTTTGGAATGCGGGCGGCGCCTTTATCCTGCGCATTCTTGAATTTTTTCAAAACCTTACGGGTTCTTATGGAATAGCGATTATCCTCCTTACAGTGGCTGTTCGTCTCATGTTGTACCCTCTGTCTCAGAAGCAGATGGTCAGCATGACGCAGATGCAGAAGATACAGCCGCGCATCGCCCACCTCCGCGAGAGGTACGCTGACGACAAAGAGGCATTGCAGCGCGAGATGATTCGTCTTTATAAGGACAATAAGGTAAATCCGTTCGCGGGATGTCTTCCCATTTTGGTTCAGCTTCCGGTAATGATTCTGCTCTTCCGCGCACTGATGAACTACGAGGTGGCGGACTCCGTCTTCATGGGAGTCAGTCTCGAAACGAGCATTATGCACGGGCTGGGCGAGGCGCTTGGCGTCCTTCCCGAAGGCGGGCTCTCCGTGGGTTACGGGGCTGTACTCGGCGGTATTTTTTCTAATCCGTCCGGTCTTTTACAAATCGGCCTTTACCTTCCGGCGCTGATATTGATGATCGTTATCTGCGTTATGACGTGGGCGCAGCAGAAATTGTCCGGCGCCGGGAATAATCCGGAAATGGCGACCATGAACGTGATAATGCCGTTCTTCATGGGTTTTATCTGTCTCACGCTTCCGGGCGGCGTGCTCGTTTACTGGGGTACGTCGTCGCTGATCGGCATCGTTCAGCAGTGGTTTATCATGCGCAAGACGAAGGAACTGATGGAGGTAAAACCCACGTTGTACAAGAATAAACCGGTTCCTGGACGCCCTGCCGAGAACATCGAAACGCAGCGGAAAAATCAACCCCAAGAGGACGAGTATGAGGACGGCGACTATGACGAAGACGATGACGACTACGAATACGACGATGATGACGAAGAATACGATGACGATTATGACGATGATAATAAAGGCGGGGTAAAATAAATTATGGACAACTCCATCGACAACGGAAACAGCGCCGCGGCGGTCTACTCCGCGGTTGAGAGCATAATGCTCGAGACTACGGACGCGGAAGCCGCCAAAGCCCAGGCCGCGGACCTGTGGAAGGTATCCGTAGGCGACCTTGACGCGGTGGTTCTGGAGACTGGAAAGAGGCTTTTCGGTCTTCTGGGCAAAAGGGCCAAGGTTCAGGTGTCGACGAAGGCCCCCCTCTTGTTCCTTCAGGCAAGAGATTTTAACGACTCCTTAATGAAACAGTCGGACCTGGATCTCGATGTGTCGATCGATGAGGAATACGCCATAAATATCGAAGGGGAGGACTCGGCTATCGTAATAGGACGGCATGGCGAGACCTTAAAAGCGCTCGAATTTCTGACTAACCTCATATACCGCCCCGATCAAAACATGCCGAAGATAAGGCTTGATTGCGCCGGATACCGTGTCAGGAGAGAGGAGAGCCTTGTGAGGCTTGCCGAATCCGTCGCCAGGGAAGTGCTGCACAAGCGCTCCCCAATCAGCCTCGAACCGATGTCGAGCTGGGAGAGAAGAATAATTCACGTGACCCTCCAGGACAACCCCGGAATCCGGACAATGTCGGAGGGAGAGGAACCGCTCCGCAAGATAGTGGTGTATCCGAGCGGGCGAGCCGAGAAGCGTAGAAGCGTTCATAAGCGGCGCGCATAAACGGATAAATAAAACCGGTGTGATATAGATCATGTACCCTATTCTCTTTAAAGTCGGGCCTCTTGACGTGACGACATACTATGTGCTGTGGGCCGCTGCCCTCTTTTTAATGATAACCTGGACGAGGAGACGCGCCGTGTCCATGTACGGCATGACGTTTGGCGACGCAACCGACGTCCTCCTGTGGATGATATTCGGCGTCTTTATTGGGGCTATGCTGGGCGGCTACCTCGCTAATTGGACAAAATACGCCGGTTCTCCCGCTAAGATTCTCAACTTTTGGGAGAGCGGAGTCTCGTCCGGCCCAGGTTTTATCGGCGGCGGGCTTGCGGGGCTTTACAAGCTGAAGCGTCTTAAGGTTTCCCCTAACGCCTTTGCTGAAGCGGCTGCTGTTCCATGCGCCTTTATGCTGTTCGTCGGCAGATGGGGCTGTTTTCTAAACGGCTGCTGTCTTGGAATACGGACTGATTCCCCGTGGGGCGTCGCGTTCCCCTTCGCCCCGTCAGTGAGGGTATTCCCCACGCAGCTATTCGAGTCGTTCGCGGCGCTTGCGATTGGCATGATACTGGTCATTACGGAAAGAAAACTGGGCAGGTCGCCGAGAAACTCGCAGCGAGGCGCGTTCCTAATGCCGATCTTCCTTCTGCTGTACGGCGCTTACAGGTTTTTCTTCGACTTTCTTCGCGCGGGCGACAGGATACTGGGGCTGAGGTTAGGCCAGTACACCGGAGCTATCGCCTGTGTCGTCGGCATAGTGTGGTTTATCTGCTCGTTCAGGAACTCTCGCGCCAAAAACGTCGTGAGCGCTTCGGATGAGCACGAAAATCTACATTAAGTGAACGGCGCGGCGTGGTGGGACGGCGGTCTCTATTTTTCCTGCCTCTCATGCGGGAGATGCTGCGGGGAAGCGCCAGGCACCGTCAGCTTTACGGGTGAGGAAGCGCTCGCGATGGCCGAGGCGCTGGGAATAGGGATCGAAGAGTTCAAGTCGCTTTATGTGTGGGGGCGTTATGGGAAACCTTCCCTGCGTGAGCGCTCAAACTATGACTGCGTGTTTTTAGAGCGCCCCGCCATGCATTGCGCCGTATACAGCGCCCGTCCGTCGCAGTGCGGCGAATTTCCCTTTTGGCCCGAAGTCTTGTCGAGCAGACAGTCATGGGATCGCTTCGCGCTCGACTGCCGCGGGATGAATCAGGGCGCGTTCCACAACGCCGATGAAATTACCACCCGCCTCAAGAGGCAGATTATACTGCAACACAGAGGCTCTGCGACAAGGTCAGGCATTTAAGCGGCTGTACTTTTTACACTGACGATTGGAAGGCTTTCGCGCAGATATTGCCTTCTGAGCGGCATATAGCCGGCAAAGCTCATGAACATGACAACAGCAACACACGGCATCACCTGGGGCGGTTTACGCGGCGAACAGAGGTTGTTTCGCGGAAAGAGTTCATGATCGATTTAACTCTGCGCGCCTGGCACGCGGTTACAGCCACTTATCAGTTCCTTCTGATTCAGAGAGCGGCTCTATATATATTTAGGTAAGCACTCTTATTTATAATTATCTTTTCGTGTGCCAATACTGTACCTAAAAATAAAAATGGGCTCAGAGGAAATTCCCCTGAACCCTTGATATCTCTGGCGTGCCCGCCGGGATTCGAACCCGGGACCTTTGGCTCCGGAGGCCAATTATTGCGCTTTGCCCGATTACAGATTGTGCCTATAAAAATATCCCTAACCACAGTAGTGACAAGCTATTAGCCATTGTTATTCTTTTCCATCTTTTCTCAATTATATCCATGTTGTATAATTTGGTTGGGACAACAGTGGGACAACGGAAAAGGGGAAGTTGGAATGCGTCTTACTCAGAAGGTAGTCAACGGCATAAAGCCTAACGGCAAAGCGCAATGGTTTCTTGACGACGGGTTAAAGGGGCTGCGCCTGTATGTCGGGGCTAAAAACAATCGTTCATGGAGCCTGCGCTATCGGGATAGAGATGGAGTTAGGAAAAGCCATACCTTAGGAGACGCCGCCGCCTTGACTGTAGAACAGGCAAGGGACTCGGCAAAGCACTTTCTAGCCAATCTTGCGGTGGGGAAAGATTTACACGTTAAGGAAAAGCTCGAACGCAAGATGACTTTAGGCGAGTATATCGAAAAAAATTACGCTACCCGATACCGCCCCAGCAAGCATACTTTATGGCGCTTGGCGGCACATTTCAAAGAAAAATTCTGGAATCGCCCAACAGACTCTATCACCGTCAAAGATATCCAAATCTGGCGCAATCGACGGCTTGACGAAGGGACTAAGGCCGCAACTATCAATAAGGACTGCGGCGCTCTGATTGCCGCCTTGAATAAAGCCGAATGTGACGAGATTATCAAAGAAAACCCCCTCAAGAAATTGCGCAGGCTCCCAGAGGAAGGCGTGAGCGACGAAGCCGACAGCAAAGAAATAATCCGTTATCTCTCTGATGATGAGCGCTCGCGCTTGTATGACGCTATGGACGCCAGAGAAGATAGAATCCGCATTGCCCGTAATATATCTGATGCGGCCACGTTCGCAGATCACATCAAACCAATGGTTATAGTCTCTCTTACGAGCGGCATACGCAGAGGCTCGCTTTTCGGTTTGCTGTGGAGTGACATCGACTTTGACCATAATACACTGACCTTGCGCCCTTCAAATGTTAAATCTAAGAAAAAGACAGTTTTGCCAATGTCTACAGATACAAGGGAGACACTGCTCTTATGGAGAGAACAGACAAATAACGATGGCTTAGTTTTTCCGTCGCCGGTGACTGGCTCAATGCTGACAAACGTAAAAAAAGCCTGGACTGGCATTTTGAAAGATGCACAAATAGATAACTTCCGCTGGCACGATATGAGGCACGATTTCGCGTCGCAATTGGTTATGCGCGGCGTAGACCTGTACCGTGTTCAAAAACTGATGGGACACAGGGATATTTCAATGACTCAGCGATACGCGCACTTTGAACTGTCCGTCTTGCAAGAAGCGATTGATATACTTGATTCCACTCCAGGCAAGATAATAGGCCGGATATCAGCATCAGCCTGACATTACGATAACGCATAAGCCGAAGCCATAACTGGCAAAGAAAGCAGCGTTGGATAAGACAGGCCCGGGGCGTGGACGGCCCCCGGGCCTGGATTTATTTATGGTAGGTTGAGCAGGTTGACCACGTCGGCGGGGTGCTTATCCGAAACCCTTCTCAATCTCCGCTTCCTGCTTTTATCCCCTGGCTGCGGATCGCCTCCGCTATCTGTTCCCATGTGGAGATATCCGGGCGATTGCATATTATCTGCCAGTAGGACAGAGGGGATTTTGGTACAGGGCAAGGATCGTCAGTTACAGGCACTGGATAACAGCGGATAAACATATACCCGTTGTCGTAGTACATAATGCTGCTCCCGTCGTCAAAAGACCGCGTGTGCGTATGGAAGCCGCCGCCTAAATCGTTGTATATGGGTTCGCTGAATGTCGTTACCTCCCCTTGATCCGTCAATCTCGTATCCTCCTTTGCTGGTTTGGTGCCTCGCCGCCGCCGTCAGTCGCCCTTCTCGGCTTCTCTCATCTCCTCCCAGGTCGCCACGTCCGGCCTCCCGCGCAGGATTTGCCAGTAGTATATGTACGCGAGGGGCGGCCAGGCTGGCACGTCAGAGAACGAGACGCGCCCGTCGCCGTGGAATGTGAGGCCGCTGCCGTCGTCAAAGGCCAGCGTGCCTGTGGGATAGCCGTGCCTGAGCTTGCCTTGGTCTGTCAATTTCGTGTCCTCCTTAGTATTGATTCGATGTCTCCAAAGGGGGTAGACTGTATCGACCCCCTTTGGAGGGTGGTTCTCATGGGCGGGAATGTCTCTTGGTTGGGTTGTTCCCGCTCATGCTATCGAAAAGCGCCTCGTCTCGCTTGCCTTGGTGAACATGCCATAGATATCCTCGTGCGCTTTCTTGAACGCTGTGGTATCAAACCGGTTCGAGATAACCTTTGTCCATCGCACTTTGAACACGTCAACAGTCATTTCGTCGGTATCCCTTGCCGTCATCTCAGCCTTGATCTGATC